>NZ_JAFLMZ010000007.1:0-378528 GCF_017313365.1 Agrobacterium sp. OT33
GCGGGGAACACCTCCTTTATCTGGCGGCTGGCCCTGTACAGGGAAACATGCAATAGGAACGGACAGGATTTTAAGCCAGAGCGGGGCGTCCGGCGCCCCTTGTAAAGTCAAGAAGTGGAGAACCCGTGCGCATTCTCGATGAAGCCGTCATTCCCGAGCTGCCCAATTATTACCGTGGCAAGGTACGGGAAAACTACGATCTGCCCGACGGCAACCGCATCATCATATCCACCGACCGCCTCAGCGCCTTCGACCGCATCCTTACCTGCATTCCTTATAAGGGGCAGGTCTTGACCCAGACAGCGCGCTACTGGTTCGAACAGACGAAGGACATCTGCCCCAACCATGTGGTCAGCTACCCCGATCCCAATGTCGTCATCGGCAAGAGGCTTGAAATATTGCCGGTCGAAGTCGTGGTCCGCGGTTATCTGGCCGGCACCACCGGCACGTCGATCCTGACCCTTTACAAGAAGGGTGAGCGACAGATGTACGGCATGAGCCTGCCGGACGGGATGAAAGACAACCAGATTCTGCCCGAGCCGGTCATTACGCCGACAAGCAAGGCCTTCGATGGCGGCCATGACGAACCGCTGACGCCGGCAGAGATCGTGGAGAAGAAGCTCCTGACGCAGGAGCAATGGAACACCCTGTCCCGTTACGCGCTGGCACTCTTCAGGCGCGGACAGGAAATTGCCGCAAAGCAGGGCCTTATCCTCGTCGACACGAAATATGAATTCGGGACGGACGAAAACGGTACGATCATCCTGGCCGACGAAATCCACACTCCGGACAGCAGCCGCTACTGGATGGCCGACAGCTACGAGGAAAGCTTCCGCAACGGCACACGGCCGGCGAGCTTCGACAAGGATTTTGTGAGAGCCTGGGTTGCCGAACGCTGCGACCCCTACAAGGACGATGTTCCCGAAATTCCGCAGGACCTCGTGCTGCAAACCTCGAAGGTCTATATTGATGCCTACGAACGCATCACCGGAGAGCGCTTCGTTCCCGACGATAGCGGCGAGACGCCGCTGGCAAGAGTACGCCGGAATCTGGAGCCGTTCTTCCCCGGAGTCTGACCGTGAGCAAAACGATCGAACAGGCGAGAAAAGGCGACAGGAAGAACGACCGTCCTGTCAGACGCCGGCCTCGCCGTTCCGCCGAGGAAACGCGGCGGGACATTCTTGCCAAGGCTGAAGAGCTTTTCCGCGAGCGCGGCTTCAACGCCGTGGCAATTGCCGATATCGCCGCCGCGCTCAGCATGTCGCCCGCCAATGTCTTCAAGAATTTCAGCTCGAAGAACGCCCTTGTCGACGCCATTGCCTTCGAGCAGATCGGCGCATTCGAGCGGGACATCCGGCCGCTGGATAAAAACCACGCGCCGCTTTCGAGGTTACGCCACCTCGCCCGCACCCTGATGGAGCAGCACCACCAGGACCTCAACGACAATCCCTATATCTTCGAAATGATCCTGATGACGGCCAAGCAGGACATGAAGTGCGGCGACTATTATAAGGCCGTCATTGCCAGCCTGCTGGCCGACATCATCAGCGACGGTATCGATGCCGGAATCTATGCACCGGCCGACATTCCGCCACTTGCGGAAACCGTGCTCCATGCTTTGACAAGCGTCATTCACCCGGTGCTCATCGCACGGGAAGACATCGGCAATTTGGCAACACGTTGCGATCAACTGGTCGATTTAATCGATGCGGGATTGCGCAATCCGCTTGCTAAGTGACGATTCCCAATTTACGTCACCTTCTCGCAACTGCTTGCGAAGCGCCAAAGCCTGCGCTTCTATGCGCATGGCGGTCCGGAAGGAATGAACGAAGAAGGCCCAAAAAGGCCTTTGTGTCGTCTCATCTGTTCTCCCGGACGCGCATCCGCCGAGCGACATTGCGCTTATAGTTGAATGCGACCGATACGCAGGGAAGAACAATGAGCCGACGTATTTTACCCCTATTTGCTTCTCTGTGCGTGACCGCAATTCTGGCGGGATGCAGCGATGGCGGCGAGAGCGGCCAGGCCGCCGCTCCGGGTGGCGAACGTCCGCCGTCACCGGTCAGCATCATCCTGATGAAGAACAGCGAATATCCTCTGACGACCGTTCTTCCCGGCCGTGCCAGCGCGTTCCAGACAGCGGAAATCCGCCCCCGCGTCACCGGCATCATCCGCGAAATTCCCTTCAAGGAAGGCAGCGAGGTCAAGCAGGGCGATATTCTCTACCAGATCGAGGACAATACCTATCTGGCCGAGGTAGCGCAGGCGAAGGCAAACGTGGCCAAGGCCGAAGCCAGCATCCCGAGCGCCCAGGCGAACCTTGCCCGTTACGAGCGGCTGGTCAACAGCGGCGCAACGCAGATCGAATATGAAAACGCCAAGGTGACGCTGCTGCAGGCCGAAGCCGATGTGGCCCAGACCAAGGCGGCGCTGGAAACGGCTGAAATCAACCTCGACCTTACCAAGGTTCGCGCGCCTTTCGACGGCATCACCAGCGCAACCGCCTTCAGCATCGGCAACGTGGTAACGGCAAACCAGACGACGGCATTGACGACGCTGCGCCGCATCGACCCGATCTATATCGATCTGATGGAGTCCAGCACCAATCTTCTGCGTCTGAAAAAGGCGATCTCGTCGGGCCAGCTCGGCGGCGATACAAAGGAGACCGGTATTCACCTGACGCTGGAAGACGGCACCGAATACAAGCATGACGGCAAGATCGACATGTCGGACATGGCGGTGAGCGAAACCACCGGCACCTTCTCCATCCGTGCCCTGTTCGACAATCCGGACGATCTGCTGCTGCCCGGCACCTATGTCCGCGCCACGCTGACCATCGGCAAGGAAAAGGGCTTCCGCATTCCGCAGCGCGCCGCGAGCCGCAACGCCAATGGCGAACTGACCGCGAAATTCGTGACCGCGGAAAACAAGGTGGAAACCCGCACCTTCCCGTCCAGCCAGCAGTCGGGCAACGCCTGGCTGGTGACGGAAAACGTCAAGGATGGCGACAAGCTCATCGTCGACGGCTTCCAGTGGATCGCCGATGGCGCGACAGTCGCGCCCGTTGAAGTGACCATCGACGATCGCGGTATCGTCGTTCTGCCGCAGCAAGCTCCGCCTGCCGCCGCCCCCTCGAAATAAGCATGAGCACGAAACCCTCGGTCGAAGCTCGTAAAAGGTAAGGCAGGACTGCCATGGCCCATTTCTTCATCCGGCGCCCCGTTTTTGCATGGGTTATCGCCATCGTCATCATGCTGGGCGGCGCATTGGCGATCGCGACGCTCTCCATCTCGCAATATCCCGATATTGCGCCGACGACGGTGCGTGTCAGCGCAACCTATAACGGCGCCAGCGCCGAAACCGTGGAAAAATCGGTGACGACCATCATTGAGGACGGCATGACCGGTCTTGACGACCTCACCTACATGACGTCGTCATCCTCTACCGGCAGCGCCGAAGTGACACTGACCTTCGGCAACAGCATCATGCCTGACATCGCGCAGGTTCAGGTGCAGAACAAGCTGCAGCTCGTCCAGTCGCAATTGCCCGATACCGTGCAGCAGCAGGGTATCCAGGTCAGCCGCTCCACATCGAGCATCCTGATGGTTGGCGCGTTGATCTCGACCGACGGCAAGCGCAACTCCGCCGATCTCGGCGACGTCTTCTCCTCGCGTGTCGAAGACCAGATCAAGCGCCTCGAAGGCGTGGGCAGCATCAACGTCTTCGGTTCCGAATATGCAATGCGCATCTGGCTGGATCCGTTCAAACTGAACAAATACCAGCTGACCACGGCCGACGTCACCAGCGCCATCGAAAGCCAGAACACCCAGGTTTCGGTCGGTTCGCTCGGTGCCGTTCCCGCAGTCAAGGGCCAGCAGCTCAACGTCACAGTGACGGCGCAGAGCCAGCTCACCACTGTCGCCGATTTCGAGTCGGTCATCCTGAAGGTTGAAAAGGACGGCGCGACTGTCCGTCTCAGCGACGTGGCCCGCATCGAGATCGGCCAGGAAACCTATGGCGGCGATTCACGCTCCAACGGTCGTCCTTCCGCCGGTTTCGCAGTCAACCTCGCCACGGGTGCAAACGCCCTCGACACGGCGGCGCGCGTGAAAGCTGCGCTGGCCAACGTCGAAGGCTCGCTGCCGGAAGGCGTCGCGATCGAATATCCCTATGACACGACGCCTTTCGTGAAGCTGTCGATCGAAAAAGTGGTGCATACGCTGATTGAGGCAATCATCCTCGTCTTCGTCGTGCTTCTGGTGTTCCTGCAGAATCTCAGGGCCACTTTCATTCCCATGATCGCGGTTCCCGTCGTGCTTCTCGGCACCTTCGGCATCCTTGCGCTGACGGGATATTCCATCAACACGCTCACCATGTTCGCGATGGTTCTCGCCATCGGTCTGCTCGTCGACGACGCCATCGTGGTTGTCGAAAACGTCGAACGAATCATGTCGGAAGAGGGCCTGTCTCCGGTCGAGGCGACCGAAAAATCGATGGGTGAAATCACCGGTGCGATCATCGGTATCGCGCTCGTGCTCACCGCCGTGTTCATTCCGATGGCCTTCTTCGGTGGGTCGACGGGCATCATCTATCGGCAATTCTCGGTCACCATCGTTTCGGCCATGCTGCTTTCGGCAGTGGTCGCCATCGTTCTGACGCCGGCGCTCTGCGCCACGATGCTGAAGCCGATCGACCACCACAAGAAGCAGCGCGGACCGGGCGCGTGGTTCAACCGCGGCTTCGGCAAGACGACGGATGGTTATGTCTCCTCCATCGGTTATCTGCTGAAACGGCCTCTGCGCGTGATGATTATTTTCGCGATCGTCATCGGCGGCTGCGCCTGGTTCTTCAGCAAGCTGCCCAGCTCGTTCCTGCCGCAGGAAGACCAGGGCGTGCTGCTGACGATCATCCAGACGCCGACCGGTTCGAATATCGAACGGACCAACGAGGTGGTGAAGCAGGTCGAAAGCTACTTCCGCGAAAAGGAAGCCGCCAATGTCGAATCGGTTTTCGGCGTGCTTGGCTTCAGCTTCAGCGGCTCCGGCCAGAACAACGCCATCGTCTTCACCAAGCTCAAGGATTTCTCCGAACGAACCGCACCCGATCAGCACGCTGGCGCCATCGTGCAGCGTGCGATGGGCACCTTCTTCGGTTTCCGCGATGCGCAGGTCTTCCCGCTTCTGCCGCCGGCCATTCAGGGCATGGGCACATCGAGCGGTTTCTCGATGTATCTCGTGGATAGCGGCCGTAACGGCACCGACGCCCTGACCGCTTCGTCCAAGGAACTGATCGCGCTTGCCACCGGCAATCCGAAGATCAGTTCGCTTCGAAGCGACAGTCAGGACAATGAAACGCAGATGAAGATCATTCTCGATCAGGAAAAGATGGGGGCCATGGGCGTCGATCTCTCCTCCGTGAACCTCATGCTGTCGACGATCTTTGCCGGCCGGGATGTCAACGACTTCACCCTCAACGGCGAACTCAAGCCCGTATATGTCCAAGGTGACGCGCCCTACCGCATGCAGCCTGATGATCTGAAGTTCTGGTATGCCCGCAACACCAACGGCGAGATGGTGCCTTTCTCCTCCTTCAGCGAGGTGAAATGGATCAACGCTCCGCCGTCTCTTGCCCGTTTCAACGGCACGGGTGCGATCTCGCTGGAAGGCACCGCCGGTGCAGGCGTCGCTTCCGGTGAAGCCATGGACGAGATGGAACGCCTGACGGCAAGCCTGCCGGGTGGCTACACCGTTGCGTGGCAGGGCATTTCCTATCAGGAGCGTCTCTCCGGATCACAGGCGCCGATGCTCTATGCGTTGTCGGTACTGATCGTCTTCCTGTGCCTTGCCGCTCTCTATGAAAGCTGGTCGATCCCCTTCTCGGTCATTCTGGCCGTTCCGGTGGGTGTCCTCGGCGCTTTGACTGCGGCCCACTTCTTCGGCCAGACGAACGACGTCTACTTCAAGGTGGGCCTGCTGACGACCATCGGCCTTGCCGCGAAAAACGCGATCCTGATCGTCGAATTCGCCAAGGAGAGGCAGGAGCATGGGTTAAGTCTGGTGGAAGCAGCACTGGAGGCAGCGAAGCTGCGACTGCGCCCGATCATCATGACGTCGCTCGCCTTCATCCTGGGTGTCGTGCCTCTCGCAATCGCAACCGGAGCGGGTTCTGCCGCGCAAAATGCAATCGGTATCGGGGTGCTGGGTGGTATGCTTTCTGCAACACTGCTCGGAATTTTCTTCGTTCCGTCCTTTTTCGTCATCATTCGTCGCCTTTCAAGGCGTTAACAAAACAAAAATGGGCTGTGCCAACCGTTAATACGCTGCTAGAAATGTCGCCGATTTGGCAAATGCACGTTTCTACGGCATATCGACCGCGCAGCCCATTTGTCAGCAAGCCGCGCTCGGTAAGCCAACCTAAGAATTGGGAAAATTATATGCTGTCTATTCGCGCTACTCTTCCCCTGACAATGCTGCTGCTCTCAGGCTGTGTTGTTGGACCTGACCACAAGACGCCCGAAGTTCAATTGCCGGGAAAGTTTGCGGAAGCCGGAAAAACCAGTAATGGCGACATCAGCAGCGTTGCATGGTGGACAGCCTTCAATGACAGCCGCCTGAACGGTTACGTTTCGACCGGCCTGAAGCAGAACCTGACGGTGATGCAGGCGATCGAACGCATCAACCAGGCGGAAGCCCAGGTGATCTCGGCCGGCGCCGGCGGCCTGCCGAGCCTGACGGCCAATGGCAGCCACACGACCAGTGAGACCAAGGGCAGCTACCGTGACGTTCCCGTCACCAACGTGTCTTCAGGCAGCCTCAGCGTTTCCTGGTTGCTCGACCTCTTCGGTCGCTATCGCCGGGCAACGGAAAGCGCCAATGCATCGCTCGATGCCGCTTACTCCACCGTTGACGTTCAGCGCCTGACGCTGATTTCGTCGGTCGCCGCAGCCTATATCGACGTGCGCTATTATCAGGAGCGCCTGGCGATTGCCCGCCAGAACCTGGCGTCCCGTCGCGAAACGCTGGATCTGACCAAGCTGCAGCTGGAAGCCGGTGCGGCTTCGCGCCTCGATGTCGTCCAGTCCGAAGGTCTGGTCAATTCGACGCTGTCCGATATTCCGGGCCTTGAAACCAACTTCCGCAAGGCGGCCCATCGCATCGCCACCCTGCTCGGCCTGCCCGCCTCGTCGCTGATTTCCGAACTGCAGAAGGGCGCACGCCAGCCCGTTGCACGCAGCGTTCCGCGTACCGGTATTCCGGCCGACCTCATTCGCAACCGCCCGGACATCCGCGTTGCAGAACGCAATCTCGCCGCCGCGGTCGCCTCGATCGGCGTTGCCGAAGCCCAGCTTTATCCGAGCATCGAGCTCGGTGGTTCCATCACCCCGAGCTACAACTTCCTGAGCGGTGGCGGCAGGGGAACGGCCAACAGCTGGTCCTTTGGTCCGAGCCTCGTTCTTCCGATCCTCGATGGCGGCAGCATCCGCGCCAATATCGACCTCGCCAATTCCCAGGCACGCGAAGAATATCTCGTCTGGAAGCAGACGGTGCTGACCGCCGTGGAAGAAGTCGAAAACGCTCTGGCCGCCGTCACTCGCGATCAGCGCACGGCCGATGCATTGCGCAAGACGGTGGCTTCCTATCAGGAAGCGCTGCAGCTTTCGACGGCCAGCTACCGCGATGGCGCCTCCTCGCTGCTCGACGTTCTCGATGCGCAGCGTCAGGTTTCCACCGCGCAGGCAAGCCTCGCACAGGCTGTACAGCAGACCGCGCAGGACTATGTATCGCTGAACGTGGCGCTCGGCGGCGGTTACGCCGTTGGCCAGACCACGGCTCCGAAGAAGGCCGGTCCGACCCGGACTGCCGCCAAGGGCATGTAAGCCCAGCCAGCAAGACAAATAAAAGCCCGCGTCTCGACGCGGGCTTTTTTGTTGGTCCAGATACAAAAAAGCACCGGTCACCCGGTGCTTTTCTTTAACCCAGCCGTCAGGCTCAGTTCTTGGCGCGCTCGACGTAGGAATTGTCTTCCGTGGCGATGACCACGCGGATGCCGGCATCGATATGCGGCGGCACCATGGTGCGGATGCCGTTGGAGAGAATTGCCGGCTTGTAAGAGGAAGAAGCCGTCTGGCCCTTCACGACCGGTTCCGTTTCCGTGATTTCCAGCGTGACGTGGCGCGGCAGTTCAACCGCCAGCGGATTGCCTTCGTGGATGGAAAGAACGCAGGTCATGCCTTCCTGAAGATAGGCTTTCTGGTCACCCATCGTCTCGACATCGACAACGACCTGGTCATAGTTTTCCGGGTTCATGAAGTGGAAGCCTTCGCCGTCTTCATAAAGGAACTGGAAGTTCAGGTCTTCAACGAAAGCGCGCTCGACCTGTTCGGTGGTGCGCCAGCGCTCGGAGACCTTCACGCCATCAACGATGCGGCGCATGTCCACCTGCGTGACCGGCGTACCCTTGCCGGGGTGAAAGTTCTGCGCGGTGAGAACGACGTAAAGCTTGCCGTCCACGTCGAGAACATTGCCCTTGCGGACGGATGAGGCGATAACCTTGACCATATGACTTCCTTGTAACTCGATGAAATGCGTCGTAAAGGACTGCGCGGCAGCACCGGCCCCGGCAGACGTTTTGTCTTTTTTCTGGGGCGCAACTACCTTAAATCCGCGCGAATTGCCAGCCTTCTACAGCAATTCGCGGAAGAGTGCCTAGCGGTTTTCCGCCCGGAATTGCTTTAAATGACGCGATCAGGCGTTTTGCGGGCTATTTATCCGCAATGGGACGCCGCAGAGAAGACGGAAAAGAAGAGAAGATGCGCGCAAGCAAAGAGATAATGTCGCCATGGTGGACGCCCGATGTCCACGCCGACCGCCGCGCTTTTCTCATTGGCCGCAACGCGATCCAGTCGGCATTCCGCGGCTATTTCGCCCGTGCCGATTTTCTCGAGGTCGATACCGCCACCCTGCAGATTTCGCCCGGCAATGAGGCGCATCTGCACGCCTTTGCCACTGAGGGTCTGACGCCGGGCGGCGATGCCATACCGCTCTATCTCCATACCTCGCCGGAATTCGCCTGCAAGAAACTGCTCGCCGCAGGTGAAAAACGCATTTCCTGTTTCGCCCACGTTTACAGGAACCGGGAAAGAGGCCCATTGCACCACCCGGAATTCACCATGCTGGAATGGTATCGGGTCGGCGAAACCTATGAGAGCCTGATGAAGGACAGCGCCAATCTTCTGGCGCTGGCGGCCGAAACCACCGGGACCAAACATTTCACCTATCGTGGCCGCAGCGTCGACCCCTTCCTTGAGCCGGAACGCCTGAGCGTCGCCGAAGCCTTCGAGCGTTATGCGGGAATTGACCTTTTGGCCACCATCGGCCGAAACGGCGAAACCGACAGCCGACATCTTGCCGCAAACCTCACCCATGCCGGCATCCGCGTGGCCGGGGACGACACCTGGGCGGACATGTTCAGCCGTGTCATCGTCGAGCGGGTGGAACCGGAACTGGGTTTCGGCCGCGCGACGATCCTTGATGAATACCCCACCAGTGAAGCGGCCCTTGCCCGCAAGTCCCCGAAGGACGCACGGGTAGCGGAACGTTTCGAGCTTTATGCCTGCGGCGTGGAACTTGCCAATGCCTTCGGCGAATTGACCGACGCTGCCGAGCAGAGGCGGCGTTTCGAAATGGAAATGGCCGAGAAGCAGCGGGTCTATGGTGAGACTTATCCGCTGGATGAGGATTTTCTCGCAGCACTGGCGATCATGCCACCGGCAAGCGGCATAGCGCTCGGTTTCGACCGGCTGGTGATGCTGGCCACCGGGGCACCCCGCATCGATCTCGTCATGTGGGCACCCGTTGCGGACTATGGGCGATGACAAGGCCTGAAACCATCAAGACACCCGAAGCGCTTGTCGAGGCGGGGCTGATCGAGGCCGGAGCGCTGGAAGGCCTGCGCCCGGTGACGCAGCGCTATGCGCTGGCGATCACGCCGGCCATTGCCGATCTGATGGACAATCGCGATCCGCACGATCCCATTGCCCGACAATTCGTGCCGGACCCGGCCGAACTCATCCATCTTCCCGAAGAGCGCGACGATCCGATTGGCGACGATGCCCACAGCCCCGTGCACGGCATTGTTCACCGTTATCCCGACCGCGTCCTTCTGAAGGCGGTGCATGTCTGCCCCGTCTATTGCCGTTTCTGTTTTCGCCGCGAAATGGTCGGGCCTCAGGGCAACGGCATGATGAGCCCGGAGGAACTGGACGCCGCATTCGACTATATCAAGGCCAACCCGGCGATCTGGGAGGTCATCCTCACCGGTGGTGACCCGCTGGTACTTTCCCCGCGGCGCCTGTCCGACCTGATGACACGCCTGAAAGACATACCCCATGTAAAGATCGTCCGTTTCCATACCCGCGTGCCGGTGGTCGACCCCGAACGTATCGACACGGCGCTGATCGATGCGCTGAAGGCGAGCGGCAAGACCATCTATGTCGCCCTGCACGCGAATCACGCACGGGAACTCGGTGAAGCTGCGAGGGGTGCTGCGGCGCGCTTGATCGATACCGGCATAGCCATGGTCAGCCAGACGGTGCTTCTGAAAGGCATCAATGACGATCCGGCAACGCTTGCCGAATTGATGCGCGCCTTTGTCGAGGCTCGTATCAAGCCTTATTATCTGCATCATCCCGATCTCGCGCCCGGCACCAGCCATTTCCGGCTGACGATCGAAGAGGGACAGCGAATCGTTTCCGCCTTGCGCGGACATGTCTCCGGCCTGTGCCAGCCCACCTATGTCCTCGACATTCCGGGCGGCCACGGCAAGGCGGCTATTGGCAGAAATGCGGCCAAAAAGACAATCGATGGCTGTTATTCCGTTTCCGATTTCAACGGAAACGATCACATCTACCCCCCGGCGGCATCTGGCGACGATTAAAAAAAGCATAAAAAGCCCGCGACGCCGGGCTTTTCGAAGCGGCAGGGCAAGAAAACAAAAATTTCACAATTCCGCCCCTCTCCTGTCATCATAAAGAAAAATATTCTACCTATAACAATCAGCATTGATTTTAGTGCTGGTCTGGATTATCAGTGTGGAACTGGAGAACGAGTCTCCTGATTCCGGATCAACACCAATACAGGGAGTGTGTCATGTCAAAACATATCAACATCAACGCAATCCTTGGTCTTGAATCCTGGAATGCTGGATTTAAATCCACGTGTTCCCGCTGCTGTCGAATGTGACTTAACGGTCTCAATTTCCTGAAAATCAGTTCGACAACATGCTGTGTGAAGTAGCCACAGCGGGAGTATATCTATGCAGAAGCAAGTTATTGAATTCGCTGGCGAACCCGTCGGCATCGTCATCCCGGACAACGACCGGCTGAAGTTCATCGCGGTGAAGTTCCACGTTCATGACCTGGACGAACAGAAGTTCGACAGCGCCGACGACGTGCGGATTGCCATTCGCGATCTCGTACGCAACCGGAACCTGGCCGCGGCCTGATGCGGGAAAACCATCGCCCGCTCATGGAACCGTCAAAACCAAAGCGCGCCAAATATCGGACCCCAAATTGCGGGCCGATGGCGCGCTTTTATTTTACATGACAATTCGTCTTTCGCCGTGGCTCACCCCATTCACGGTGCATCGGAACACTCTGATCCGATGCGTTGAAAAGCCCGGCAAAGCTCTCCCCCGAAAAATATACACCCTGGTCAATTGAAGTGCCCTATATCGCCGCAAGAGCCGATCAGCGCCTTCCCGGCGATGATATCGGTGGATCAAGGCTTGTCCGCGTCAGAACGCGGTAAAGGTCAGCGTCGTCAGCGAACGAACGATTCCCGGAATATTGACGATGTTCTGGTTGATGAACTTGCCGATATCTTCTTCTGGCGGCAGGTAGATTTTCAACAGCAGATCATACTCTCCACTGGTGGAGTAAAGCTCGGAAACCAGCTCCGTTTTATAGATGGCATCGGCGACATCATAGGTCTTGCCGGGCTCGCATTGAAGCTGAACAAAAATGGGCTTCACGGACATCTCCCGTATTGGAACTTTCGGTGCGTGGCTTCTGCTGCCACACGTCATGGCGCACTATTGGCTGACCAGCGCCGGTCTTGCAAGACCGCCCGCCGGTTTACGCCGAAAACTCAACCGTCCCGTCACTCGCTCCGGATGCGGCCTCGGCCACGACCCAGCGCCGGAAACTCTCGAGCGGCGCATAACCGGCGCGATCCGGCATGCAGGCAAGATAATAGGCCTCCTCGCTCTCCACCTCTCCCGCAACCGCCGCCACGAGTCGGCCGCTTCGCAACTCCTCCTCGATCATGAAGGACGGAATGAGCGACGCACCGACGCCTGCGCTCGCCGCCTCCGCAATCGTCGTAAACTGATCGAAGAGCATGCCATGCACATTGTCGAAACGCACTTCATGGCTGCGAAACCATTGTTCCCAGGCATCCGGTCGGGTTGTCATGTGCAAGAGCGGCACACGCAGCAGATCGCCCGGCCCTGAAAGTCCATGGCGCTCCTTGAAGGCCGGGCTGCACACCGGAATGACCTTTTCATGCATCAGGAAAACCAGTTCGGTGCCCGGCCAGTGCGGCAGTCCGAAATGGATTGCCGCATCGACGGTGTCGGTCCGGAAATCGAACAGCGACGACCGCGTCAGGAGATTGACCGAAACGCCCGGATGCCGGGCGAGGAAATCGGGAAGGCGCGGCACGAGCCAGCGTGTGCCGAAGCTGGGCAGAACACCGAGATTGAGCGTCCCGCCATCCGGGTTGGCGCGCAGATTGAGCGAAGCCGTCGATATGCGCCGCAGGGCCTCGCGAATTTCCCGCGCATAACCCTCCCCAGCCCTTGTCAGCCGGATGGTCTGCCGCTCGCGGAGAAACAGCGCCACGCCGAGCTGCTCCTCAAGCGCCAGTATTTGCCGGCTGACCGCACCCTGCGTGAGGCCAAGTTCCCTCGCCGCAGCCGTAACGCTACCCGCGCGCGAAGCGGCCTCGAAGGCTGCCAGCAACGAAAGCGATGGCAAAAAGCGACGCGGCGGCAGAACCATATTCCCTCACGGAATGAACTCTTGACGATATGTCGATATTCAACAGGTGGAGCCGCTTGTAAAGTCTCATAAACAAGGGCTTGTCACTCATACGGAAATCAAATGAACTGGCCCGAAACATGGTGGAACGATGTATAATGACCCCCGCTCGCACGGCCTCTGGGAAAAGACCGCCCCGCAGCCACCCGTAACGCCTGCGCTGCAAGGTGCTGCAACTGCCGATGTCGTGATTGTCGGCGGTGGCTTCACCGGACAATCCGCCGCCCTCCATCTTGCGGAAAAGGGCGTGGACGTCGTTCTTCTCGAGGCCAGGGAAATCGGCTTCGGCGGCTCAGGCCGTAATGTCGGCCTCATCAATGGCGGCATGTGGGTCATGCCGAAAGAGCTGCCGGGTGTGCTGGGCGAGGTTTATGGCGAACGCCTTCTCGACCTGCTGGGCAATGCCCCGCTTCTCGTGCGCGAACTGGTGGAAAAACACGCAATCCCCTGCGAGATCGAGAAAAACGGTACGCTGCATTGCGCCGTTGGCGAGAAGGGGCTTACCGAAATCCGTGAACGCTGCGAACAATGGGCCGCGAGAGGCGCACCCGTCCGTGTTCTCGATGCCGGGGAAACAGCCAGGCGGACCGGCAGCACTGCCTATTCCGGTTCGCTTCTGGATACACGCGCCGGCACGATCCAGCCACTTGCCTATGTTCGCGGCCTGGCTGCCGCCGCACAAAAGGCAGGTGCACGAATGCATACCGCAAGCCCCGTGGTGGCAACCGAGCGCAGCGGCGGGAAATGGGTGGTGAAGACACCGGAGGGATCGGTAACCGCCAGCTGGATCGTTGTGGCCACCGAAGCCTACAGCACCGGCCCATGGCAGATCGTTCGCGATGAACAGGTCTACCTGCCCTATTTCAACTTCGCCACAAAACCGCTCGGCGACAACCTGCAAAAAAGCATCCTGCCCGGCCGCGAAGGCTGCTGGGACACGAAGGAAATCCTCTCATCCTTCCGCATGGACAAGACCGGCCGGCTGGTCTTTGGCAGTGTGGGTGCTCTACGCGGCACCGGCGCCGCCATCCACCGGGCCTGGGCGAAGCGCTCGCTGAAACGGCTTTTCCCGCAGCTCGGCGATACGGAATTCGAATGTGAATGGTATGGCCAGATCGGCATGACCGACAATGCCGTGCCGCGCTTCCACAAATTCGCTGAAAATGTCGTCGGCTTTTCAGGCTATAACGGTCGCGGCATCGCGCCGGGCACAACCTTTGGCAAGGTAATCGCGCAGCATATTCTGGGTGAGGTCACCGAAAACGATTTGCCTCTGCCGCTGACCGAGCCGAAAGCGCAGACTTTCCGTGCGGTGAAGGAAGCCTATTACGAGGCAGGCGCGCAGATCGCCCATTTTGCCGGCGAACGTTTCTGATCGGATTGCGGGCACAGGCCAATGGGTTGGGTATTGTTATGCCTGCGATGTTGCGGGCATGCCCAAACATGACGAATGAAAGATCCTCGAACTCTTTTCACCAGGCACATTAGCCAAAGCTGCGGCCTTTTCCCTATCCCATCGATATATCCTTGAAAATATAATGATTGCCCTATAGGCCTATCGATATATTCATTGGAATATCTCGAAACGGGGGTAACAGACCATGAGACTTTTGCGTCGCAGCTTCTTCAAGACCATTGCCGCCGCCACATCCTTCTGGGTGGCGGCCTCGTTTGTGGCCGTGCCGGCTCATGCCGCCGAAAAGGTTACTATCTTCGCCGCCGCGAGCATGAAAAACGCGCTCGACGCCATCAATGCCGAATGGGCGAAGGATAGCGGCAACGAAGCGACCGTTTCTTATGCCGCGAGCTCCGCGCTCGCCAAGCAGATCGAGCAGGGCGCACCGGCGGATATCTTCATTTCCGCCGACCTTGCATGGATGGACTATGTCGCCGAAAAGAAGCTGATCGACGCTGACAGCCGCTCCAATCTTCTCGGTAACCGCATCGTTCTCGTCGCTCCCGCAGACAAGGCAAAGCCGGTCGATATCAAGCAGGGCTTCGATCTTGCTGCTCTGGTGGGCGATGGCCGTCTGGCCATGGGCGCGGTGGATTCCGTTCCCGCCGGCAAATACGGCAAGGCCGCTCTGGAAAAGCTCGGCGCCTGGTCTTCGGTTGAAAAGAAAGTCGCCGGCGCGGAAAGCGTGCGTGCCGCCCTGCTGCTCGTCTCGCGCGGCGAAGCGCCCTATGGCATCGTTTACCAGACCGACGCAGCCGCCGATCCGGGTGTGAAGATCGTCGGCACCTTCCCGGAAGACAGCCACCCGCCGATCATCTACCCGGTCGCCATTCTTTCGGAAGCAAAGTCCCCGGCAGCAAAGGCCTATCTGGACTTCCTGAAGTCGGCCAAGGCAACGCCCTTCTTCGAAAAGCAAGGCTTTACCGTTTTGAAATAAGCTTGTCTCAGGCCCACCTCCCGGTGGGCCATGAAACTTGACGATTGCAGGATATGGCATTGCATTGGTGGACACTCAGCCCTGAAGAATGGACGGCGATCAGGCTCAGCCTCTGGGTGTCCTCCATCGCCATGCTTGCCAGCCTGCCCTTCGGCATTGCGGTGGCCGTGGCACTGGCGCGCGGCCGCTTCTGGGGCAAATCGCTGCTGAACGGCATCGTCCACCTGCCGCTCATTCTGCCGCCCGTCGTCACCGGCTTTCTGTTGCTTGTTCTCTTCGGCCGCAGGGGCGCGATCGGGCAATTTCTCGATACTTATTTCGGCATCGTCTTTTCCTTCCGCTGGACCGGGGCGGCGCTCGCCTGCGCCGTCATGGCCTTTCCGCTGATGGTGCGCTCCATCCGCCTTTCCATCGAGGCAGTGGACCGCAAGCTGGAAGAGGCAGCGGGAACGCTCGGGGCAAGCCCGTTCTGGGTGTTCCTCACCGTCACGCTCCCCCTGACACTCCCCGGCATCATCGCCGGCATGATCCTCGCTTTTGCCAAGGCCATGGGCGAATTCGGCGCGACCATTACCTTCGTTTCAAACATTCCGGGCGAGACCCAGACGCTTTCCGCCGCCATCTACACCTTCACGCAGGTGCCCGGCGGCGATGCCGGTGCATTGCGGCTGACCATCGTTTCCGTCGTGATTTCCATGCTCGCCTTGCTCGTCTCGGAGTTTCTGGCCCGTATCATTGGCAAACGGGTGAGCATGGAATGACGCTTTCGGTCTCAACTCACCACCGCCTCGGCTCCTTCGAACTCGACGCGTCATTTGCCTCCGAAGGCGGCGTGACCGCACTCTTCGGGCGCTCCGGCTCCGGCAAGACATCGATGATCCGTATCATTGCCGGTCTGTTGCGGCCGGATAACGGACAGATCATTCTTGATGGCCAAGTCTTGGCCGATAGTGAAAAGCGATTGTTTCTGCCAGCGCATAAACGCCGCTTCGGTTACGTCTTTCAGGAGGCGCGGCTTTTCCCGCATCTCAGCGTGATACAGAACCTTCATTACGGCAGGTGGTTCACCGCAGACAAAACGAAGGTCGCGCATGAAGACCGTATCGTCGACATGCTCGGCATCGGCCATCTCTTGCAGCGCCGTCCGAACAAACTGTCCGGCGGCGAAAAACAACGCGTTGCTATCGGCCGCGCCTTGCTTTCTTCCCCCAGACTGTTGCTGATGGACGAACCGCTCGCCTCGCTGGATGAACAGCGCAAGGCCGAGATCATTCCCTACCTCGAACGGCTGCGCGACGAGACGAAAATTCCGATCGTCTATGTCAGCCATTCCATCCAGGAAGTCGCCCGCCTTGCCGACCGCATCGTGGTGATGAAAGACGGTAAGGTGGAGGCGCAGGGAAATGCGGCCGATGTGCTGGGGAGACCCGATTTCAGCAGCCATCTGGAGCGGCGGGAAGCGGGCAGCATCCTGTCAGGACACATCGAAAGCTTCGATACACGGCACGGGCTTGCCGCCGTAAGGCTCAGCACAGCGCTGCTTCAGGTTCCGGCAAAAATGGGAGCACCCGGCAACCCTGCACGGGTGCTGATACCGGCTCGCGATGTCATGCTGGCTTTGGTGAAACCCGAAGGCCTCAGCGCGCTCAACATTCTCGAAGGCTATGTCGCAGATATCTCGGTCAGCGAGGATGGCATGGTGACGGTTCAGGTGGATTGCGGCCGCGATATCATCCAGTCGCGCATCACCGACCTGTCACGTGAACGCCTGCAACTGGAGCCCGGGAAGCCGGTGCATGCCATCATAAAATCGGCGGCTCTCGATCCCTATTGACGGCATCATCGGGATTGCGGTTGGTCTCCAGCCAGTCGATATCCTGACGCAAGACCTCGTTCATCCGCTTTTCCATGCCGCGATAGCGCTCCAGCACCTCGGCCCCAAAAGCGGTCAACGCCGCCCCGCCGCCCTGCTTGCCGCCGCGCTGGGATTCGATCACCGGCTGCGTGAACATATGATTCAGCGCATCGACCAGCAGCCATGCACGGCGATAGGACATATCCATGGCCCGCCCGGCGGCCGAAATGGACCCTGTCTCGACAATCAGCTCCATCAACTCGATCTTGCCGTGGCCCAGACGCTCCCCGGGCGAAAAATCAATGCGGAGAACGGGTTTCAGTGGTGCTCTCGTTTCGTTCATCGCTCAACGGTCCTGCCCATGAAGATCGCGATAGGCCTTTTGTGCGCCCGCCACCGGCAGCGCCGTCGCCGCATGGACACCGCGCGCCACCGCCCGCGCCATCACGATTGTGGCGAGATAGCAGAGTTCGGCGAAATGAACGCCGCCTTCAAGCGGTTTGTCGCCGGTCGCCGCCGCGAACATGGTGTCGCCGTCGCTCGGCAAATGGGCGGGCAGAATCGCACGCGCCAGCCCGTCATGCGCCATGATGGAGAGGCGATGCGCCTGCGCCTTTGTAAGTGTCGCATCGGTCACGACAGCGCCGATGGTCGTCGCAGTGAGATTGACCCCCTTGAGCCGCAGCGCGGTATGGTCCGGTTCGAAACGTTCCGGAAAACCGCAATCGCCGAATTCGCCCTGCATTTCAAAAGGTGCGGACCAGAAATGGCGGCTTGTGCCAACAGTCGCGGAACCCAGCGCATTGACCGCGACGATGGCCGCCACCTTATAGCCGCCGGAACTGATGGCGCTGGCCGAACCAAGGCCACCCTTGAAGGTGGCGGTCGTCGCGCCCGTTCCTGCGCCCACCGTTCCGAGTTCGAAAGTCTCGCGACCTGCCGCCTTGAAGGCCGCATATCCCATCTCACGATAAGGCGAATGCAACCCCCACTCCTTGTCGCCGCCATTCAGCAAATCCATCAGGATGGCTTGAGGTACGATGGGCACGCGGGTGGAACCTACCTGCAACCCACGGCCGATCTCGCGCAACCCGGCCTGAACACCGCCCGCCGCATCCAGCCCGAAGGCCGAACCGCCGGAAAGCACCAGTGCATCCACGGTTTCCACCGTCATCGCGGGGTCGAGCAGGCCGGTGTCACGCCCGCCGGGCGCACCGCCGAGAACCGAGCCGGAGGCGATGGCGGGTTTTTCGAAAACAATCGCCGTGACGCCGGAGCCGAGGGAGAGATCGGTGACATTGCCGACCGAAACGCCGTCGATATCCGTGAGAAGATTGTTGCGCGTCGCCATGCCGTTCCCCTTTTCTCCCGGTATCCCGCCGCCGCAGGGCACTGTCAACGCAAAAAGGTGACATGCCCCGCCTCTGGCAAAAGCCGCGATCAGGAGAAAACTGCCCTCCCGATAACAGGTGTCGAGGGAACGGCCATATCCCGTGGTTCCAGCGGCCCGGACAGAAATGCCCGGTGGCCAGCCTCTATCGCGCGGGCAAAAGCCTCCGCCATACCGACCGGTTCACGTGCCCCGGCAACCGCCGTATTGAGCAAAACAGCGTCATAGCCGAGCTCCATCACCGTCACCGCATGTGACGGCCGGCCGATGCCGGCATCGACGATCAGCGGCACATCGGGAAACCGCGCCCGCATCGATTTCAGTGCCGTCAGGTTAAGCGGCCCCATGGCGCTGCCGATCGGCGCGCACCAGGGCATCAGCACCCTGCAGCCGGCCTCCAGCAGCTTTTCGCCCACGACAAGATCATCAGTCGTATAGGGAAAGACCTCAAAACCCTCGTCGCAGAGGATTTTTGCCGCCTCCACCAGCGCAAAGACATCCGGCTGCAAGGTATCGTGATGACCGATGACTTCGAGCTTGATCCAGTTGGTGCGAAACACCTCACGCGCCATCTTCGCCGTCAACACCGCTTCCTTCACGGTGTGGCAACCGGCGGTATTGGGCAGGATATGACGGTCCAGTTCGCGGATCAGCTCGAAAAACTGACCGCCTTGCTTGCCGCCCGCCATTTCCCGACGCAGCGAAATCGTCAGAATATCCGCATTGCTGGCCCGCACCGCATCGGCAAGCACGGCGGGAGACGGATAACGCGCCGTACCGAGCAGAAGACGGGACGAGACCTCGCGGCCATAAAGCGTCAGCATGGCCTCAACCTCCCTGCATCGGCGAAAGGATTTCGACGCGGTCGAAAGCTTTCAGCAAATAATCGGCGCGCTCTTCCGAATGCACCAGATCGCCATTGACCGCCGTCGCCAGCCACTCGCCCTCATATTCGAGGCTGGCAAGCAGGCCGGCCAGCGTCTCGGCGGCAAGATCAAGCTCGTCGCCATTCACCAGAAGTTTCATGATCGTGTTCCTTTTGAATAAGAGTTTGGCAGACGATCCCGGCCGCATGCCGCGCCATCGCCGGCGAGAGCAGAAAGCCATGCCGGTACGCGCCGTTGATGAAGATGGTCCGCCCGTCCTCGGTCACGTCAGGCAGATTGTCGGGATAGGCGGGGCGCACGCCCGTGCCGGTCTCGATGATTTCCGCCTCCGCAAAGGCCGGATGCACGGCATAGGCGGCATTGAGGAATTCCATCATCGAACGGGCGGAAATCGCCCCGTCATCCTCCGTCTCGATCATCGTCGCACCCACCATGAAGCGGCCGGGCTCACGCGGCACGATGTAGAGCGGAATGCGTGGATGTAGCAGCCGGACAGGACGGGAGAGGGAAATCTCTGGCGTGCCGAGATAAAGCATCTCTCCCCGCACACCGCGAAGGCTGGAAATCGTTCCTACCGCCGCAGACCCGGTGCAATCCACCACCCGGTCGAACCGCTGTTCATCCACCGAAACGCCCATATGAAACCGCACACCCATGGCGCAAAGCCGCTCATGCAGCGATTTCAAAGCAAGGCGCGGATCGAGATGTCCTTCGCCCGGGAAGTAAAGTCCGGACAGGAACCGGCCGGCAAGATCAGGCTCCAGAGCGGCGATCCCCCCCTCATCCACCCAGCGATAACCACTGGTCCGCGATGCGAAACGAGACAGCTCCGCCTTGTCGCGGGCAGGCGCGACCACCAGCGTGCCATTGCGGACTACAAGGCCGGGAGCCGCTTCGGCCCACCAATCAAGCGCCGCTTTGCCAAGCGTCAGAACCGCCTCTTCCGCGCTTTCGCGCTCACACCAGGGCGCCAGCATACCGCCCGCATAAAACGACGCCCCGCGAGAAGGCTCGGCATTGCGCTCCGAGACCTCGACAACAACGCCGCTCCGCGCTAGCTCGAAGGCCGCCGTTAATCCGGCGACCCCCGTTCCCTTGACAAGGGCGCGCATTTATTCGGCATTCGCAGGCGTCGGCAGCGGCATATAAAGCTCGCCGCCTTCCTTGAAGCGGGCGGCCATCGCCTCCAGCCCCTCCTTCTGCGCCTCGGCGCGGATATCGTGGGAAATCCGCATCGAGCAGAATTTCGGCCCGCACATGGAGCAGAAGTGCGCGACCTTGTGCGCCTCCTTCGGCAGGGTCTCATCGTGGAAGGACCGCGCCGTATCCGGGTCGAGCGACAGGTTGAACTGATCTTCCCAGCGGAATTCGAACCTTGCGCGCGACAGCGCATCATCCCGCACCTGTGCCGCCGGATGGCCCTTGGCAAGGTCGGCGGCATGGGCGGCAATCTTGTAGGTGATGACACCGACCTTCACGTCGTTACGGTCAGGCAGGCCGAGATGTTCCTTGGGCGTGACGTAGCAGAGCATCGCCGTGCCGAACCAGCCGATCATCGCCGCCCCGATGCCTGACGTGATGTGGTCGTAACCGGGCGCGATATCGGTGGTCAGCGGCCCAAGCGTATAGAAGGGCGCCTCACCGCAGGTCTTCAGCTGCTTGTCCATATTTTCCTTGATCTTGTGCATCGGCACATGGCCGGGGCCTTCGATCATCACCTGGCAATCCTTCGCCCAGGCGATCTGCGTCAGCTCGCCCAGCGTCTCCAGTTCCGCAAACTGCGCAGCGTCATTGGCATCGGCGATCGAGCCGGGACGCAAGCCATCGCCCAGCGAGAAGGAGACGTCATAGGCGCGGCAAATGTCGCAAATCTCGTCGAAATGCTCATAGAGAAAGCTTTCGCGATGATGATGCAGACACCACTTGGCCATGATCGAGCCGCCGCGCGAGACGATGCCAGTAACGCGGTTGACGGTGAGCGGAATGTAATGCAGCCGCACGCCGGCATGGATGGTGAAATAATCCACGCCCTGTTCCGCCTGCTCGATCAGGGTGTCGCGAAACACCTCCCAATTCAGATCCTCGGCAATGCCGTTGACCTTCTCCAGCGCCTGATAAAGCGGCACCGTGCCGATCGGCACCGGCGAGTTGCGGATGATCCATTCACGGATATTGTGGATGTTGCGCCCGGTCGAAAGGTCCATGACGGTATCCGCACCCCAGCGGATTGCCCAGACCATCTTCTCCACCTCTTCCGCCATGGAGGAAGTGACGGCGGAATTGCCGATATTGGCGTTGATCTTAACGAGAAAATTACGGCCGATGATCATCGGCTCAAGTTCCGAATGATTGATATTGGCAGGAATGATGGCCCGGCCCGACGCCACTTCCTGCCGAACGAATTCGGCCGTCACGTAGTCAGGGATATGCGCGCCAAAGCTTTCACCATCGCGCACCAGCTTCTCCTTGGCCGCCTCGCGCCCGAGATTTTCGCGGATGGCGATGAATTCCATTTCCGGCGTGATGATGCCGGCTCGCGCGTAGGCAAGCTGGGTCACGGCTTTACCTGCCGTGGCTCTCAGCGGCTGGTGGCGCACGGAAAATTCCGGTGTCAGGCGCTCGCCGGTGGCAAAGCCGTTATCCTCCGGCTTAACGTGCCGGCCCTCATAAGCCTCGACATCACCACGTGCCACGACCCAGTCGTGACGCAGTCGCGGCAGACCCTTTTCGATCAGAACGGGATGTGTGGGATCGGTATAGGGGCCGGAGGAATCATAGACCGTCACCGGCGGTTCGCCCGCCGTCGGGTGCACCGCGATCTCGCGCATCGGCACGCGAATATGCGGATGCAGAATTCCCGGTTTATGGATTTTCGTGGAGGCGGCATGCGGTCCGGTGGTAACCGACAGCGGGATAGTCTTGGCAGCGATATTCATCTTGAGGCTCCAAAGTTTGACAGTGGAGACCCAGTTCGAGCCGGAATGATGGAAAATACCTGACTGCCGACACGAAACGCCATGCGCCCGCCCGACATCAGGTCTTTGCACCGTCCCTACGCCAGTATGAACTGGATCAGGTTCAACGGGTCACTGCGCATGAAAGCAGAATCTCAGCCCCTTGACGGGACACCCCTGGTGAATGGCCACAGCAAAAAACACCGCCCGGCTTTTGTCAAGGCCGCCGATCACCGCTTGGCAAAGGTGCGGGAATGGCGCATGCTGCCGTTAGTTGTAATTAACCTAACGGTTTAGGTGAATATTATCGTTTGCCACGTAACGATAAGCACAAACTATGCAGATATGAAATTTATGGGAGATACGTCGGAATGAACGCGACTATACGTGAAATACTGGCCAAATTCGGCCAGCTTCCAACCCCGGTCGATACGATTGCAGATGAAGCCGATCTTTATGCGGCAGGCCTTTCTTCCTTTGCATCCGTGCAACTGATGCTGGGAATCGAAGAAGCTTTCGACATCGAATTTCCCGATAACCTGCTGAACCGCAAGTCCTTCGCCAGCATCAAGGCCATTGAAGACACCGTTAAGCTTATTCTGGATGGTAAAGAGGCTGCCTGATGAACGTGACCGTTGCGCCGCAGGATGAAACTCTGTCCGCGCGCGCGGGCCGTGTCGCGGCCATTGCCGCCAGACATGCGGACGAGGTGGATGTCACCGGCCGCTTCCCTGAGGAGGCTGTCGATGCCTTGAGGCAGGAACGCCTGCTGGGCATCCAGATCCCCTCCTCGCTGGGCGGCGAAAGCGCTTCCCTGCAGCAAATCGCCGATATCTGCGCCCGGCTCGGCCAGGCCTGTTCGGCAACCGCAATGATTTTCGCCATGCATCACATCAAGCTGTCCAGCCTGGTGGAACACGGCGAGGCTAGCGCATGGCATGCGGGCTTCATGCGCCGCATCGCGGGTGAACAGCTTCTGCTCGGCTCCGCCACCACCGAAGGCGGCATCGGCGGCAATCTGCGCAACTCCATCTGCGCGATCGAGGTCGATGGCGACTTCTGCCGGCTGGAAAAGGATGCCACCGTCATTTCCTATGGCAGCAATGCCGATGCGATCCTCATCACCTCGCGCGCCCACAAGGATGCCGCGCCGGCCGATCAGGTGATGACCGTTTTCCTGAAAAACCAGTACACGCTCGAAAAGACCCATGTCTGGGATACGCTCGGCATGCGTGGCACCTGTTCGGACGGCTTCCTGTTTCGCGGCGAAGCGCCGGCGGCGCAGATTTTCCCGAAGCCTTTCGCCGAAATCGCCGCGCAATCCATGCTTGCAAGCTCCCATCTTTTGTGGAGCGCCGTCTGGTATGGCATCGCCTCGGATGCTGTGCTGCGCGCCCAGTCCTTCGTCAGGGCCGCGGCCCGCAAGTCACCCGGCACCGCCCCTCCCGGCGCGATCCGCCTTGCCGAGGTATCCACCAAGCTGCAGGTGGTGAAATCCAACATCATTGCCGGCATCAAGGCTTACGAGGACACCAAGAGCGATCCGGAAAAGCTGATGTCCATGGCCTTTGCTGTTGCCATGAACAATGTGAAGATCTGCTCTTCGGAAACCATTCTTGAGATCATCGACCACGCCATGCTGGTCTGCGGCATCATGGGCTACAAGAACGGCACGCCCTACAGCCTCGGCCGGCATCTGCGCGATGCGCATTCCGCCCGGCTGATGATTTCCAACGACCGTATTCTCGGTAATTCCGCCAATCTCCTGCTGGTTCACAAGCAGGACACCAGCCTCTTGGGATAAGACCATGGACATGCAAACATCGTTTCTCGACCGATTGTTCGAAGAAGGCCTGCTGATTGAAACGGGTGTGGACGGCCTTTATGGACGTAGCGGCCAGTTCGAGGACGTGATTGCCGCATTCGAGCGGCTGATCGACCGCACGGGCGCCGCCGATGGCGCCGAAGCGATCCGTTTTCCGCCCGGCATCAACCGCGCCCATTTTGAAAAAAGCGGTTACATGAAGAGCTTCCCGCAGCTGGCCGGCACGGTTCATTCCTTCTGCGGCTGTGAGCTCGACCATGTCAGCCTGCTGAAGACCATGGATGAGGGCGGCGACTGGACCAAGGACCAGAAAGCAACAGACATCGTGCTGACGCCGGCAGCCTGCTATCCGCTTTATCCGACGATCGCCAAGCGCGGCGCGCTGCCTGCCGGCGGTGGTCTCTATGACATCCAGTCCTATTGCTTCCGCCATGAGCCCTCCAAGGATCCGGCCCGCCAGCAGCTTTTCCGCATGCGCGAATATGTTTGCATGGGCACCGAATCCGACGTCACCGAATTCCGCCAGACCTGGATGGACCGTGGCGTCGAGATGATGAAAGCGGTCGGGCTCGACGTCACCATCGATATCGCCAACGATCCTTTCTTCGGCCGTGCCGGCAAGATGCTCGCCAACAACCAGCGCGATCAGAACCTGAAATTCGAATTGCTGATCCCGGTCACATCGACGACCAATCCGACAGCCTGCATGAGCTTCAACTACCATCAGGATGCCTTCGGCCAGAAATGGGGTCTGAACCTCGCCAACGGCGATGTCGCCCATACCGCCTGCGTCGGTTTCGGCCTTGAGCGTATCGCTCTGGCGCTGTTTGCGCATCATGGTCTGGATGTGAAGAAATGGCCTGCAAAGGTCGTGGAAACGCTCTGGGGCTGATTATCCATGCGGCAGATTTTTCCGGGCCTTGATCCCAAGAACTATGTGCAACATCCGCTCCATTCCTCCGAAAGAATGTGGCCGGAGACCAATTGCTACATTGATTTGTGGATCGAGGTGCTGGCCTCGAAAGGCCTGCCGCCGGAAGCCATGTTCGGTTTCACCCTGACGCAAGACTTTGAGGGTGACCAGTTCACCTTCTTCAAGGTGCCGCTGGAAGATCTCGAAGCGCTTTATGGCGTTCGCGCCACCGAGCTTGCGATCTTCGACCGGGTGGAAAACCACATCGAGGCGCAGCTGGAACGCGGCCGCATCTGCCTGATCGAGATGGACAGCTTCTATATGCCCGACACCCATGGGGTGGGTTATCAGAAGGAGCACGGCAAAACCACCGTCGCCATCAACCGGCTCGATCTGGCGAACCGGGAACTCGACTATTTCCACAATGCCGGCTTTTTCCATCTGTCGGGCGAGGATTTCGACGGGTTGTTCCAGCACCATCTGGCTGAGACCGACCCACCTTTCCTGCCCTACACCGAATTTGCGAAATTCGCAGACGGTAATCCCTCGCCGACCCATATTCGCAAGACGGCCGAGCGGTTGCTGAGATTTCATTTTTCGCGGCGGCCATCCGCCAATCCGGTCAGAGCTTTTTCAACCGTGTTTCCGGCGCAGGTGGAAAAGGTTGCCGACAGGCCCTTCGGCTTTTTCCACAAATATGCCTTCAACACGCTGCGCCAACTCGGCGCCAATTTCGAACTGGCGGCAAGCCATTTCGAATGGCTGGACAAGGATGGTTTTTCTGAAGCACGAGACCACGCGCTGCGCATCTCCGAGGTCGCCAAGACCGTGCAGTTCCAGCTTGCCCGCGCTGTCACGCGCCGCAAATTCGATGCGCTGGCCTCCGTGCTCGATCCGGCAGCGGACGCATGGGATGCTCTGATGAAAAGCCTTGCGGCCAAACTGTCTGATGCCAGCGAGGCCGCGTGAGGACCTATCTTCCGGGCGAAAGCGAGGAATTGCTGAGTGAAGGCTGGACGCTGACACTGACGCCGGCCGATGCCTGCGAGACCCCATCCGACATTCCGGCATCGCTTGAAAGCCTTCACGTCTCCGTTCCGGGCACGGTAGCCCAAGCTCTGGAAGCGGCCGGGAAATTCGATCGCCTTGCCCCCGTCGCCCTCAATGACAGGGACGCCTGGTATCGGCTGACGATGATTTCCGATGCGCGGGAGCGGGCCACACTGCGCTTCGATGGCCTCTCCACCATTGCCGAAATCTTCTTTAACGGTGAACTGATCGCCGCCAGCCAGAGCATGTTCGAAAGGCTGGAAGTGCCTGTCGATCTGACGGGCGCGGACGAACTTTCGATCTGCTTCAGGGCTCTTGCTCCAAGGCTCGAAAAAACCGGCCCGCGCGCCCGCTGGCGCCCGCAGATGATGAACACGCAGGGCCTGCGGCTGATCCGCACCACTGCACTGGGCTACATGCCCGGATGGTGCCCGGAAATCCATGCCGCCGGTCCATGGCGACCCATCAGCCTGATAAGGCAGGACGGCGTACTCTGCACACTAGGGTCTTGGCTGGACGCCGCCGGGCGCGGCACCGTCAGCATCGCCCTTGAAACCAGCCGCGCCATAACATCGGCACGGCTGAGCTGTGCCGGTTACAGTGCCGATCTTTCCACGGATGAAGGCGGTAAACTCTCCGGCGAACTCCATATTCCCGATGTCGAAACATGGTGGCCGAAAACCCATGGCAGGCCGGCGCTCCATGAGATCCTTCTGGAGCTGGACGGCAAACAGCATCGGCTCGGGCGCACCGGCTTCCGGCGGATAGAGATCGATCATGGCGGGGACGGCAAGGGTTTCGGGCTTAAAGTGAACGGGCAACCCGTCTTCTGCCGCGGCGCGGTCTGGACGACGTCCGATATCGTGCGCCTGCCGGGAACACGGCCGGATTATGAGCCATGGCTTAGAAAAGCCGCCGAAGCCGGCATGAACATGATCCGTATCGGCGGCACCATGGCTTATGAGACACCGGAATTCTTCGCGCTCTGCGACGAACTCGGCATCATGGTCTGGCAGGATGCCATGCTCGCCAATTTCGATTACCCGGCAAAGGATGATGCCCTCCGCCAGCATATCGTGGCCGAAATCTCGCAATTCCTCGAAGCGACTGCGCTTTCTCCATCGCTCGCCGTTTTCTGCGGCGGCAGCGAAATGTACCAGCAGGGCGCGATGCTCGGTCTGCCGGAACAGATATGGAAGGGAGCGCTTACCGAAGAGATCCTGCCAGAACTGGTTGCCGCGAAAAGACCGGACGCAGCCTATGTCGCCAATTCCCCCTCCGGCGGCGCATTGCCATTTTTTCCCAACGCCGGGGTCGGCCATTATTACGGCGTGGGCGCCTATTGCCGCCCGCTGGAGGATGCCCGCCGCGCCGAGGTGCGCTTTGCCGCCGAATGCCTCGCCTTCGCCAATATTCCAGAACAGGAAACACTGGACCACTATCTTCCCGGCGTGGCCGTGCACGATCCGCGATGGAAAGCCCGCACCCCGCGCGACCGCGGTGCCTCATGGGATTTCGAGGATGTTCGTGATCATTATCTGAAGCTGCTTTACGAGGTCGAACCGGACGTTCTGCGGCGGGAGGATGGCAGCCTTTATCTTGATATGTCGCGGGCCGCGACCGCCGAGGTCATGGAAGCAACCTTCGGTGAGTGGCGGCGCAGCGGCTCCCCTTGCCAGGGTGCGCTGGTCTGGACCCTGCAGGATCTCGTTCCCGGCGCGGGTTGGGGTATCATCGATGCCGCCGGCAGACCCAAATCCGTCTGGCACGCGTTGAAGCGGGCGTTCCGCCCGATACAGGTCAGCCTCTCCGACGAAGGCACCAACGGGCTGGATATTCATCTCGTCAACGAGACCGGCGAGAGCTTTGAGACCATGCTGGAACTCACCTGCCTGCGCGACGGCACACAGCCCGTCGTCCACGCCAAAAGGCCGCTGACGCTTCCGCCGAGGCAGAACCAGACGATTGCCGCAACCGACTTGTTCGGCGCCTTTTTCGATACGACCTATGCCTATCGTTTCGGCCCGCCATCCCATGATGTCACCGTCGCACGGCTTCGCAATGTCGCAACCGGGCAGGTCATTGCCGATGCATTCCATTTTCCTCTCGGCCGGAAAAAGGCGCTGCATTCCGCAAACCTGCAACTGGGGGTCAGCGAAACCAGCGGCATCTGGTCGCTTGAGATCGGTACGGATCGTCTGGCGCAATCCGTCCATGTCACGGCGGAAGGTTATGGCGCCTCGGATAACTGGTTCCATCTCGCGCCCGGCGAGAGCAAAAGAATAAACCTTGTGCCGGTGGCCACGGCGGCCGAAACACCGCCTTCCGGCGAGGTGGTATCACTGGGCTCCAGCCGGCGTTTCTCCTTTTAGAGCCAGCCGTTTCACCGCATCGATAAAGATTTTTTTCGCCTCTGGCGTCGACAGGTTGTGATCGGCATCCGCAATGATGGTCAGCGATACGTTCCGATAGGTGGAAAGCCCACCACCATCGGCATCGAAATAATAACGGAAATGCTCAAGCCCGTCGTCATTGTCGCTGTAAAGCAGGCTGATGGCGGTGCCCCTGGCCTTGTGTGAATCGAAAGCGCTGTAAACAGCGCGCCCTTCCTCGCTACCCCGACGGAAGAGCCGCGCCGTTTTTGTCGACAGCCTCTTCCACGTCGCCTTGACGATGTTCAGCCCGGCGCTGACCACATCGACATCACCGCTGACGAGACGCTTGAATGTCGCTCCCTGTCGAAAGCGCTGGCTGTATTCCCCAAAGGAGCGCGGCCGCTTGTGCAGAGCCTCATCGACCGAGCGACCTTTTTGCCAGTGGAAAACCACCGGATTGACCGCCGCGACGGCACTGATCCGATCATCGGCAAGCGCGCCGTTGAAAGCGAGATAGGCACCGCTGCACCGGCCTGCCGCAATGAAGGGCCCGTTGCTGCGCCGCCCGAGAAAATCGAGCGCGGCAGCGACATCGTCATTCTGCGCGGCATCGTAAAGAACCTGATCCGGCTTGTTTTTGACAGGCGGACTATCGGCAATATTGGCCGCATCGAAGCGCAGCGAAGCGACACCCTCGCGTGCAAGCGCCCGGGCGGTCTGCACGGAAAGCCTGCCCCAACCCGAATGCCTGTCATAGGCGGCGCCAAGCAGAAGGACCGAGGAAACCGGTTGCCGATCGTCCGGTCCGCAAAAAATGCCGAAAAGCCGCCCACCCTCGCCAAATTGCACCGGCTGTTCGAAAAAGCCCCGACCGCGCTGCGGATCATTGATAATGAAATCTTCCAGGACGGCTGCCGGGTTCCCGGCGTGGGTCTGCGACAAGACCCAATCCACCAGTCGGTTCACCACCTCGCCCGATATTTTCGAAAGTGTCGGGCTGGAAACGAGATCATCATAACCGCAGAACTCCGCCTCCTCCACCTCACCGCCGATGGCCGCAAGATGTCTGGCAAAATCACCATCGGTCACCCGACCGGGTCTCGAAAGCACGAGAAAATTGCGCGCCGGAATGGCGTCGAGACCGGAGAGGTTCACCTTCTTGATCCTATCCGCAATACCGGCCGGCATCGCCGTTCCGGCAATCGCCCCGGCCTCCGCCAGACGCTGCCCGGGCAGAAGTCCAAGACCGTCATCGATCATGGACGACCACATCGCCAGCTCGCGCAGATAGCCGCGGCCGGAAACGACCGGTGCAAGAAAGGCCATGGAATCGACAGCCGCAGACCCGGCAAGCGCCTGCGCGGCGATCGGACAACCGAGACCCTGCGCGACAACGACAACTCCGGAACAGCCGGAAAGACGCGTCAGATAGTCCAGCGCGGCCCGCGTATCGGAAAACCAGTCCGCCATCCGGCCGGCATCTTCAGGATCGAGCGCATCGCCGGCACCGAGATAGTCGAACCGCAGGCTGGCAACGCCGGAAGCGGCCAGCCGCTCGGCCAGAACCCGCTGAAACTTGCGGCTGCACAACTCTTCCATGCCCCAGGGGCTGACGAAAAGCACCGCGCGATCCCGCTTCACGTCTTTGCGCGCCGGATGAAAAATACCCGCAAGCCCTTCAAACGAAACGGGGTGCGCAATCATGCCATCCACCGCAATATCGGAAAGCTGCAATGCGTCGAGGGAAGGTTCACTGCCTGCACGCGCTGAAATATCTATTGCCATCGACCTTGCCACTATTGCGCCAGTGCCCGGCTCAACCATTACGGGATCACTATACCCAAGTCTCTTAGCGCCTGTTCTACACCAAAAACAATAACATTAGATAATTCTAAAAATACCGTGGCATTTATTTCAGGTGCGGCCCACAGGTTGCAAAAACAATCCTTCAGTGTGGCCGGCAAGCCTCGCCGCGGATGCTATTTTGCTCGAAACCGCTTGAATATACTGATAAATAGCGAGTCACGTACCTATTTGCAGGAGGAGACTCCGCCACCCGGCAGCCTGATCGTCTTGACACCGTGCAAACCAACACGCCGGGCCCGCCCCGCCAGGTCATAGAAGTTTTATATGGAACAAAGCCTTACGCGTTACATCTGGTCGCATACGAGGCGGCAGCAGCTTTTCATCCTGCTGATCGTCGCCCTATCGATGATCCCCTATTTCCTCGCCTTCGATCTGCCCAAACAGATCGTCAACGGCCCCATTCAGGGTGACGGCTTCGAAGGGGCGAACGCGACGCAGCTTTTCATGCATCTCACGGTCGATATTCCCTATTGGGGCACCGTGACATTGTTCCCCGGGCTTGAACTCAACCGCATGTCGATGCTGATGGCTCTCAGCCTGACCTTCCTTGCGCTTGTCATCATCAACGGCCTTTTCAAATATTACATCAATACCTACAAAGGCCGCCTCGGTGAGCGCCTGCTGCGGCGTATCCGTTTCGAACTGATCGACAAGATCCTGCGGTTCCCGCCCTCGCATTTCAAGCGGGTCAAGGGCGCGGAAATTTCCAGCATGGTGAAGGACGAGGTGGAACCGCTCGGCGGATTTACCGGCGATGCCTTTGTGCAGCCGGCGCTTCTCGGCGGGCAGGCGCTCTCCGCGCTCTTCTTCATTCTCGTGCAGAATTTCTGGCTGGGCCTGATTGCAGCTTTCATGGCCGCGATACAGGTCGGCATCATTCCCAAGATGCGCCGCCGCCTCATCGAACTCGGTCGCCAGCGGCAGCTGAGCGCCCGCCAGCTTGCCGGACGCATCGGCGAAATGGTGGACGGTATCGGCACGATCCACGCCTATGATACCTCCAACTACGAGCGCGCCGATGCCTCGCACCGGCTCGGCGACATCTTCAAGATCCGTTACGATCTCTACCAGTGGAAGTTCCTGGTCAAATTCATCAATAACTTCCTCGCACAGCTTACCCCGTTTTTCTTTTATGCGCTCGGCGGTTATCTCACCCTCAGGGGCAGCCTCGATGTCGGGCAGCTGGTCGCCGTCATCAACGCTTATAAGGAACTGCCCGGACCGCTGAAGGAACTGATCGACTGGGATCAGGCGCGCCAGGACGTGCAGGTGAAATACGAGCAGGTGTTCGAACAGTTCAACGCCCCGAACATGATCGAACCGAACGTGCAGAAACTGTCGCCGGGGGCCGTCGCAGCCATCACGGGACCAATCGTCGTCACCAATCTGACACTGGAAGACGACAGTGGCAGCCGGCTTCTGGAGCAGGCGTCGCTGAAGATCGAGCCGGGTGAAGTCATCGCCATCGTAGGCGGCGCGGGGGGCGAAGCCCTTGCGGATGCGATCGGTCGCACGCTCTGGCCAGCCTCCGGCAAGATCAGCATCAACGATGTCGACATACTGGAGCTGCCGGAATCGCTGACAGGACGTCGCATCTCCTATGTCTCTTCGGACAGCTATTTTTTCCATGCCAGCCTGATGGACAATCTGCTCTACGGCCTGAAGCACGCCCCGCTCGCGGACAAAAATTACGAGGGTGCGGCGCTGGAACACCGCAAGTGGGAAATCCGCGAAGCGAAGATGGCCGGCAATCCGCTGATCGACATAAACAGCGAATGGATCGACTACGCTTCGAGCCCCGCCGGCGACAGCAGTCCGGAAAATCTCATCAGGGCCATTCTCGCCGTCCTCGACAGCGTGGAACTGTCACAGGACATTCTGGAATTTGCGCTGCGCTCATCGATCGATCCTCTGACCGACCTGCATCTTGCCGCCCGTATCGTGGAACTGCGGCATGTGTTGCGCGCCGAACTGGAAAAGGAAAATCTGAGCGGCCTCATCGCGCCCTTCGAGCTTGAAAGCTACAACAGCGAGGCGACGGTCGGCGAAAACCTGCTGTTCGGTACCATGCGGGACCCCTCCCAGACGATCCGGACCATCATCGAAAGCGACTATTTCCGCTCCCTGATGCGCGAAACCGGCCTCGTCAAGACCCTGTTCGAGATGGGATACACGATCGCCGAAAACATCGTCGAAATCTTCGCCGATCTGCCGGGCGACCACCCTTTCTTCCAGCAGCTGACATTCATGACGCCCGATGACATCCCGGTCTATCAGCAAATGCTGCAGCGCCTGCAGGGACGCGGTTTCGATGATGCCAATGAAAGCGAAAAGCGCGCGATGCTGCGGCTGAGCTTCTTCTACATCGAGCCCCGACAGCGTTTCGGTCTGCTGTCGCCGGAAATCATGAACAGGATCGTCGAAGTCCGGCACATGTTCCATGAAAACCTGCCCGACAGTCTGAAGAACGTGATCGAGATCTACGATCCGACGAAATACATGAGCGCCACCAGCCTTCTGGACAATATTCTCTTCGGCAAGGTCAGCCATCGTTATACCGATGCCTCACGGCGCATTACCCGCATCGTGGCGGATGTGATGCGCAAACAGGGCGTATACGAGCGTGTTCTGGCGGTCGGCCTGGATTTCAATCTCGGCGCCGGCGGCAAGCGGCTCGGCCCGCTCCAGCGCCAGAAGCTCAATCTCGCGCGGGCGCTCATCCGCAAATCCGACTATTATGTCTTTAATCGCCCCCTTCCCGGCCTTGATCCACGACAACAGGAGGAAATTGTCGAACGGGTCATCACACTCCTGAAACAGAACAACAATAACCCGTCAATCATATGGGTTCTGTCGAACGCAAGCCTTTCGCGCATGTTCGGCCGGGTCATCGTCGTCCACCAGGGACTGGTTACCGCCGACGGAAGTTACGAGACTCTCGCCGAGGAAAACGGTACATTCAAGGACATGGTCGCAACATAAGTCCAAGAACGCGGCCGAGGTGGAACAAGAATAGGGTAAGGCAATGCTGTTTAAAGACGAAATTCAAATGCTGAAACGCGTCCCGTTTTTTTCGGAAATGGAACCGTCGAAACTTAAACTGCTCGCTTTCGCATCCGACCGCGTGTCCTATCACACCGGCGACGTGTTGTTCCGGCAGGGGGATGTCGGTGATGCGGCCTACGTCCTTCTGACCGGCAAGGTGGATGTTCTGGTCGATTCACCATCGGGCACATTGAAAGTGGCGGAGATGACCGGCAACGCCATCGTCGGTGAAATCGCCATCCTCTGCGACAGCGTCAGAACCGCCACCGTGCGCGCCTCCACCAATGTGGAAGCCCTGCGCATCGGCAAGGAGCAGTTCTTCAAGCTGATGTCCGATTTCCCCGATATTACCATCAAAGTCATGCGCGTCCTCGCCGAACGCCTGACACAGACGACGGCGGAACTCAGCAAAGCGCGCGCAAGCGCCAGAACATGAGCTGCAATTCCTTGCTACCCTGAAGGGCGATATTGGAAAAATAAATGTCGCACCATTGCAATATAAATGAAATGCTGACTGAATAAGGGGTAAAGGCATCCGCCAAAAAACGGCGGATATAAGAATCTATAGAGACAACGGGCTTCATGGGAGGAAAGCGTGCAAGATTCCGTTGTTATTGGGGTGTGTCATGGCGTTCGATTCCGACACAGCAAGTCGGGAAAGTAATAGAAATTTTCGGGTAAAGATCTGGGGCGCGCGGGGAACGCTTCCTGTTTCAGGTGAAAACTTCCGAAAATATGGCGGAAATACCATCTGCATCGAGGTAAGATGCGGAGATCACGTTCTTTTGTTCGATGCAGGTTCAGGCCTTCATCCCGCCGGTCTGGCGTTACGGGCGGAAGGCATCACGGATGTCGACCTCTTCTTCTCGCATTGCCATTACGACCATATTGTCGGATTTCCCTACTTCAAGCCATTCTATAACAGCTGCAACGACGTCGCCATCTGGTCGGGCCATCTTGCCGGCACGATGACAACGCGGGAAATGCTCAAGGACTTCATGAGCCCGCCCTGGTTTCCCGTGCCGCTGGAGATTTGCTGCGCAAAGATCGCCACACGGGACTTCATGCCCGGCGACACGCTCACCCCACGCCCTGGCCTTTCAATCAGGACCGGTATGCTCAATCATCCCGGCAATGCCGTCGGATACAGGCTGGACTGGGAAGGAAAATCCCTCGCCATCATCACCGATACCGAACACGAGCCGGGTAGCATTGACGAAACCGTGCTCGATCTGATCCGAGATGTCGATCTTTTCCTCTATGACGCCATGTTCACCGATGATGAAATGGGCCTTTATCGCGGTTATGGCCATTCATCATGGCAACAGGCACTCCGTCTCGCCAAACTGGCCGACGCCAAAAATGTCGGCTTCATCCACCACGCCCCAAGCCGCAGCGACGAGGAACTGGACAGTATCGAGAAACAGGCGAAGGCCCTTTTCGACGGCGCCTTCGCGGCGATGGACGGTCAGGTCATCCAGATCTGACCGCGACAGCCTCTTGGCGCTTGTGAATATTTGACGGTTCTCGCATGCCGAATCTGACAATTCCGGCTCGCACGGACATTCGAACACGCACAATTGACCGTAGCGGATCGCGTTGCTCCACGATATTGCCATGAGATGCAACGCACTAAGACGTCACACCAGATGATGATTCTGTACCGAATGGCCACATGATGGGATTTGCATGATCCGTTTCTTTTCGGAGACCAATTTGAGACGCACCCGGATTTTATCCGGCCTCATCATATTTGCTTTCGTATTTTCCCATCTTTTCAATCACTCTCTTGCCCTCATCTCCATTGACACCGCCGAACGGGCGCGAAAATGGTTCAGCCTGATCTGGCTCAACCCCGTCAGCAGCCTGCTTTTTTATGGTTCGGTTCTGGTGCATGTCTGCCTTGTTCTGCGCTCGCTTTATCTGCGCAGGACGCTGCGGATGCCGCTCCGCGAAGCGCTTCAGGTCATATTCGGCCTGGCTATCCCGTTTCTGATCATCGGCCACGCCGTCAATATCCGCGTGTCGCATATGCTCTATGGCATTGATGTCGGTTATTATTCGGTCATCCGCAGGCTGTGGATCAACAATCCGATACAAGGTGCCTGGCAAAGCCTCGCCTTGATCGTGATCTGGGTCCACGGATGTATCGGCCTTTATTTCTGGCTGCGTTACCGGGACTGGTATCCGCGCATAGCCGGGCTCTTCATGACGGTGGCGGTAATGTTGCCGCTTCTGGCACTGCTGGGCTTCAGCGATGCGGGCCGGTGGCTGGCGGAGATCGACGAAAAATACGCGCTTCCTCCCGGTTTGGTCGACAATACCATTCAAAAAGACGAATTACCGCTACAACGCGAGATGGAGACGCAGATCAGGTTCGTCACCGGAACGGTGGAGGCATTGTTTGCCGGCGCGGTAATGCTGGTCTTCGCCCTTCGCGGCGTGCGCAGCTGGCGGCAGCGGCTGACGGCAATCGAAATCCGCTATGAACATGGTGCGCAGGCGCGTGTGCCAGCCGGGCTCAGCATTCTGGAAGCCAGCCGGCTTGCGGGCATACCGCACTACTCCGTCTGCGGCGGCAAGGGACGCTGCTCAACCTGTCGGGTCAAGATACTGGACAACAAGGGCCCGCTTCCACCGCCCGGCGACATCGAACAAACCACATTGAGGCGCATCCACGCCGATTCGGACGTGCGGCTCGGCTGTCAGCTGCGCCCCACGAGCGATCTCGGCGTCGCACTTCTCGTTTCGCCGCCCCAGCAGAGCGACCTGCCAGCCGACGCGCAGCCGGCCCGCCCCGGCCGGGAAGAGGAAATCGCCATCCTCTTCTGCGATCTGCGCAACTTCACCACGCTGTCCGAAGCGAAACTACCCTATGACGTCGTCTTCCTTCTGAACCGTTATTTCACCATCGTCGGCCAGGCCGTCGAGCAGGCGGGTGGCCATCTCGACAAATTCATCGGCGATGGCGCCATGGCCCTTTTCGGGCTTGGCGAGGACGCGGAACATGCCTGTCGCAACGCCATGAAAGCGGCGGCGGTGATATTGCGGGATATCGCAATCCTGAATGAGGGACTGGAGAAACAGTTCACCGTCCGTCTGGAGGTCGTCGTCGGAATTCATTTCGGTCCGAGCATCGTAGGCGTTATGGGATACGGCGCCGCAAAAACCCTGACGGCCATAGGCGACACCGTCAATGTCGCAAGCAGGCTCGAATCCAAGGCCAAGGAATTCGGTGCCGCCATCGTCGTCTCCGAACCGGCCATCATTCAGGCGGGTCAGGATATTGACGATCTCAGAAGCGAACAGATCTCCATTCGCGGGCGTAACTCGCAGATGAAGGTTTTCCTGCTCTCAAGAGCAGAAAGCGAACGTTATCTCTGAACCACCCCGGCGTTTCCGCTGCCGGGGCTGTATGACGTCAAATCTTGCGATAGAGAAAATATCGGTCCGTCGGCACGCTTTCCGGCACCGGCAAAGGCTTCAGCATGGGATGATCGAGAGGCAGACCGCTGACGGCAACGCCACCTTTCGCCAGCATGCCCGCGGCAAGCTCGGGCAGCCATGTCAGGGTAACCGCATCCTTTTCCGGATAACCCGTGCCGATATCGGCATGGACCATCGCCGCATCCACGCCAATGAAAGCAGGAGCGGTTTCCGATATCTCGCCGATCACAAGATCCTCCTGCGCCGGAACGGACGAGGCATGCGCACCCATGGCCCTGTCGAAGGCAATGATGCGACGGTCGGGAAACAGTTCCCGCAAGTGATTGAAAGTCCGCCCGTTTCCGAGACCGATTTCCATGAGCACACCCTCATTTGGCAATTCGAGATCGGCCGCGAGGTGATTGAGAATATCCCGCTGCGCGGTCAACCGGCGAATGAAACTGTCTAGTCTGCTCATGATCCGTCCGTATCAGGCCTTGATAATGTGTTTTGCGGCAATATCCCGCCGCGCGAAAACATTTCGTGTGTCGATGATCAGCGGCGACCATTCGCAAAGAGCGGCATAATCGACATTGTCATGATCAGTCGCGACGAGAACGGCGTCGAAGGCGCCGATGGTCTGTCTGTCCCATGGCACCGATTTCATGCCCATCAGGTGGCTGTATTCGCGGGTTTTCGGGATTTCCGCCACATGCGGATCATAATAGGCCGCTTCGCCACCCCGCTCCTGGATAAGTTCGATGAGCTTCAGCGAGGGGCTTTCGCGAATATCGGGCACGTTCTTCTTGTAGGCGAGGCCGACGACCAGAACCTTCGAACGGCTGAGCGCCTTGCCGGAATGGATATCGAGCGCTTCCGCAACCCGCCCGATAACATGGCGCGGCATGCCGGTGTTGATTTCACCGGCAAGTTCGATGAACCGCGTCGGCAATTCATATTCCCGTGATTTCCAGGTGAGATAGAACGGATCGATCGGTATGCAGTGGCCGCCGAGACCCGGGCCTGGATAAAACGGCATGAAACCGAACGGCTTGGTTTTCGCCGCGTCGATGACTTCCCATATGTCGATACCCATGGCCTCGTAAACGACCTTGAGTTCGTTGACGAGCGCGATATTGACGGCACGGAAGACGTTTTCGGTGATTTTCACCGCCTCGGCCGTGGCATTTGTCGAAACGGGCACGATCTTTCTGACCACCGAACCGTAGAAGGCGATCATCAGTTTTCCGGCCGCCTCGCCGTCGCCGGCAACAACCTTCGGAATGGTCGAGGTCTCGAAATCGCGATTGCCGGGATCTTCCCGTTCCGGCGAAAAGCCGATGAAAAAATCGACGCCGGAGGCCAGTCCGCTGCTTTCCAGAATGGTCTTCACCACCCCGTCGGTCGTACCGGGATAGGTGGTCGATTCCAGAACCACGAGCTGCCCCTTGCGCAGATAGGCGGCAATCTCCCGGCAGGTCTTTTCGACATAGGAGAGGTCCGGCTCGCGATATTTCGTCAGCGGCGTCGGCACACAGATCGCGATCACGTCACATTCGGCCAGTCTGGCAAAATCGGAGGTGGCGACGAAACGGTCATCCTGCCTCACACTTGCCAGCACCTCGTCAGATACCGCTTCGATATAGCTGCGGCCCGCGTCGATCGCGGTAATTTTACCGGGGTCGATATCGAAGCCAACGACCTTGAAACCGGCTTTCGCCACCGTCATGGCCAGCGGCAGGCCGACATAACCAAGGCCGATCACACCCGCCCTGGCGCTTTTGTTTTCGATGCTGGAAAGCAGGTTCCGGAAGATATCTGGGGAAGTCAAAGCGTGTCACGCTCCGCGCATGTGCAAAAGATGCCTTTCAGTTGGGCAAGAATGGCCGGGCTGTCAAGGCTCGGCCCTTTCAAATTCCGGTTGACGCCGATGCTACGGCCAACGCACAACCTTCGGCATGAAGATCGCCTTTTATTCGCCGCTCAAATCGCCCAACCATCCCGTTCCCTCCGGAGACCGGTTGATGGCCCGCCTGCTGATGCGGGCAATGACGATGGGCGGTCACGAGGTCTTCGTCGCCTCCGAACTGCGCAGCTTTCTGAAACAGGCGGACGACCCCGCACGGCGCTCGCTCACCAGCAGCGCTGAACTTGAAATCGAAACGATCACCGATCGCTGGCGGCGGGATGGGCCACCGGACCTCTTGTTCTGTTACCATCCCTATTACAAGGCCCCGGATTTGCTCGGGCCGGAACTCGCCAGACGGTTCGGTATTCCCTACGTCACCGCCGAGGCCTCCTATTCGCCGAAGCGCAATGCCATGGGCTGGCAGGCGATACAGGACGGATTGCTGGCCGCATTGAATGCAGCAGCCGTCAATATCTGCTTCACCGAGCGGGATCGTGAAGGACTTTTGCGCGCTCAACCGGCACTGCACTGGGCTATGTTGTCACCCTTTATCGATGCCGGAAATTTTACTGAAATTGTTCCACATCCGACACCGGCAAGACTCGTCACCATCGCCATGATGCGAACGGGCGACAAGCTGGACAGCTATCGCGCACTTTCCGAAGCGCTCGCCCTGTTGCCGCACGATCTCGACTGGACACTGGATGTTATTGGTGACGGGCCGGAACGCGCGGCTGTAGAGGCCATGTTCAGCGCGTTTCCCGATAAGCGCCTCGTCTGGCACGGAGAAAAAACCGCACCCGAAATCGCCACGCTTCTGTCAAAAGCATCCCTCTATGTCTGGCCAGGCCACGGCGAGGCCTATGGTCTTGCCTATCTTGAGGCACAGGCCGCCGGTCTGCCGGTGGTGGCCGAAAAAGTGGCCGGCGTTCCCGAAGTGGTAAAATCCGGTATCACAGGATTACTGACACCGGAAAATGATAAAGCCGCCTATGCCGACGCGATCAGAACCCTGCTCGGCAATAACAGGCAGCGCGAGGAACTGGCAAAAGCGGCCCGCCGGTTCGTCGTCAATGAACGATCTCTGGAAAACGCCGCGACAACGCTGAACCATATCCTGCTGCAAGCAAAGGCACGAAGATCATGAGTCTGGAAAAACTCGTTGCGGCACTGGACGAATGCGATCGACGCGGCATAAAGGCCCATCTCTGGCTTCGGGACGACGATGCGGTGGAACCGACATCCGCACTCGATACGCTGCTTGATCTTTGCCGCGGCTTTTCCGTTCCGGTCACCCTCGCGGTCATTCCCGAAATGACAACGAACAGGCTCGCCCAGCATCTCGACGCATCGGATATCGCCCATGTCGCCGTGCACGGCTGGTCGCACACGAATTATGCCGGGAGCGGCGAAAAGAAACAGGAACTCGGAACGCACCGCGAGCTTTCCCTCGTTCTTGACGAATTGCAATCCGGGCTGGACAAGCTCCACGACCTGCATGGCGGGCGTTTCGTGCCGATGCTCGTGCCACCGTGGAACCGCGTGGATGCCAGTACCATCGAGGAACTGGCGGGGCTCGGCTATCGCGCCCTGTCCGTTTTCGGCCCGGAGAAGGCCACCCTCCCGCCCTGCCTGAACACCCATGTCGATGTGATCGACTGGCACGGCAGCCGTGGCGGTCGCGACGACGATATCCTTTTCGCCGAAACCGCCGCACGCATCATACGCACCGTTGAAAACGGCGGTACAACGGGCATCCTTACCCATCATCTCGTGCATGATGACGCCGTATGGGGCTTTCTGAGGCGGCTTTTCGAAGTAACCAACCGGCACCCCGCCGCCCTGTGGCGTTCCTCGAAAGACCTCGTCGACGAAATCTCACCATGACTTCCAGGCGATCAGCAACCCGCTCGCCTCAGTGGCAAGTTCCCGCCTGACCGCTTCCACGTCCTCGAACGGCGCGCGGTCGGCAAGGGACGCGGCGACAAATCCCGCCGGCGCAAGGCTGATGCTTCCCGCCCGGGCAATAACGGTGAAGATCAACGGCCCGGTCGACCACCAGGCCGGCGCACGCGGCATGTCTTCGAGGATGCCGGGAAAGGCCTCCAGCATCCTGCGGAAAACGGGATGTCCGGCCGGGGCGGCGATGAAGGAATTGGCAAGCAGCATGCTGCCCTGCCCCGTGTCACGCGGCGTTTTTTCATCGAATGCCGTCAACCCCGCCAGAGGCAGGAATGCATCGAAACTCATATCGTCCCGCGCCGGATACCAGTCACAATCGAGATAGATGCCGCCAAATCGCTCCAGCACGATATAACGGGCCACATCCACCGCACCCGGATAGTCCCCCTGATCCAGCATGGCCTTGAAGACGGCGTTGGAAAACACGCCTTCGCGCTCAAGATCGGCCTCCCGCCAGAGGTGATGGTCATATCCATGCCTTGCGGCATGAGCAGCCCAGGCCTCCACGGATATCGGCGGGGCTTTTTCGCCGATCCATATCTGGTGAATGAGCCGCGGCACATCCTCTCTGCTTTTAAGGCCGATCGTGCGGCACTCCTGTGGGGAAAACCGTGCATATTTCGCCAGCAGCTGCGGCGGCGGCACCAGCGTATATTGATAGCCGATTTTGGCGACCATATCGCCTTCAGCCTTGGCAAGACGCAGCCGCGCCGCGTGCAGCCTGCGCGGCAGGCCAAGCACCGTCCGTTCGCCCATAAGATATCCGTCCTTTGCCGCAACCAAAGATAGAAGAAGCGCATGCGCCTCCGCATACTGGCCGTCATTTTGCAACTGACGGGCTATTTGCAGCTGGGCATCGTAATATTTCTTGTCGGACATGAATCCTCGTTCAAAAGCGCCCGTTAACATATCACGAAACGGCAGCCGTCAGGCAAGCCACTCTATTTCGGAAGCCGGCTTTGAATTTGCTAAACAATTCGATGTTTCAGAAGCATAGACAGACAACAAACCCTGCGATAACGTTGCTTTAAGCCCTCCTGAGCAATTGTCACAAGGCAACGATAAAGAGACGGCAAGGAACCCTTTGGCATGAGCGCAGGCGCAGATTTGCTCCGTATTGAAAATCTGCGGGTCTCGTTTTCTCTTATGGGTGGCACGATTGATGCCGTCAGGGGTGCCAGCCTCCGTATTCTTCCGGGAAAAGTAACAGCACTGGTCGGAGAGTCCGGCTCCGGAAAATCCGTCATCGGCCAGACGATCATGGGTATCCATCCCAAGACCGCACGTGTCAACGGCCGCGTGCTGTTCACCGATCCGGAAAATACCGCCGCCGGCGCCGTCGATCTGCTGCAACTGCCGAAGGACGGCCGGGAAATCCGCTCCATACGCGGCAACCGCGTCGGGCTGATTTTTCAGGAGCCCATGACCTCCTTTTCGCCGCTGCACACCATCGGCAACCAGATCGATGAGGCGCTCAGAATCCACAGCATCCTGTCGCCGGCAGAGCGCGCCGAAAAAATGTATGAAACGCTCGATCTCGTAGGGTTTTCCAAGCCCAAGAAGGTCGTGAACATGTATCCCTTCGAATTGTCCGGCGGCATGCGCCAGCGCGCCATGATCGCCATGGCATTGATCTGTCGCCCTGCCCTGTTGATCGCCGACGAGCCGACGACGGCGCTGGACGTGACCATCCAGGCCCAAATCCTCAAGTTGCTGCGTGATCTGCAAAGCCGGCTGAACATGAGCATGTTGCTCATCACCCATGATCTCGGCGTCGTCGCGAATATCGCCGACGAGGTCGCCGTGATCTATCAGGGCGAGATCATGGAAGCCGGCACGGTCGATGACATATTCAAGGCGCCGAGCCATCCCTATCTCAAGGGCCTGATGGCCGCTGTACCGCATTTCGACATGAAGCCCGGCGAGAGGCTGAAGGCGCTGCGTGAAATCAAGGTCGATCATGAAAGCCTTGTCGGCAAGAAAACCGCGGCGGTGAACAAGACACCCGGCCCGCTTCTCACCGTCGACAATATCAGCAAGACCTTCACGACCCGCAAATCCAGCTGGTTTCGCAAAGGCGACGCCAACGCCACCAAGGCGGTCAACAGCGTCAGTTTTGAAATCCGCCGGGGGGAATGCCTTGGGCTCGTGGGCGAAAGCGGCAGCGGCAAGACCACCGTCAGCAAGATCCTCATGCGCGCCGTTCGCCCGGATGAAGGTGCCGTCACCTTCCACCGCCCGCAGGGCAATATCGACGTGCTCAATGCGAGAGATGGCGATCTCAAGGAACTGCGCTCGAAGATACAGATGGTCTTTCAGGACCCGATCTCCTCGCTGTCTCCGCGCATGACCGTAGGCAACATCCTGAGCGAACCGATGGAAATCCATGGGCGGGGCGATGCGAAATACCGGGCGGAGAAGGTCCGCAACCTCGTCAGGGCCATCGGCCTTGGCGAAAGCGCGCTGAACCGCTATCCGCACAGTTTCTCAGGCGGCCAGCGGCAACGTATCGGCATCGCAAGAGCGCTGGCGCTCGGTCCCGAGCTTCTCATTTGTGACGAGCCGGTTTCCGCTCTCGATGTCTCGGTACAGGCGCAAATTCTCAACCTGCTGAAGGATCTTCAGCAGGATCTCGGTCTCACCTATCTCTTCATCTCGCATAATCTGGCCGTGGTGGACTATATGGCCGACCGCGTGGCCGTGATGTGCGAAGGCCGCATCGTCGAACTTGCGCCGCGGGAACTCCTGATGCGCTCTCCGGTTCACCCCTATACGAAATCCCTGCTGGCAGCCGTGCCATTCCCCGATCTCGACCGTCCCCTCGATTTCCGCACGATCGGCAAGATCAGTGCAACCGGCAAGTTCGACTGGGGCAAGCAGTTCCGCGACGAGGGTGACGGCGAGATGATTTCCGCCGATCTCGGCGACGGCCATTTCGTCCTTGCCAACGGCAATGCCGACATCCGGGAGCTTCGCCCTTGATCACGCGCCGCACCACTCTTGCCCTGCTGGCCTCCGTCTTCCTGCCGGCCTATGCGCGGGCCGCCTATACCGATCCGGCCTATTTCAAGGAAAAGCGGGAAAAGGGCGAACTGCCGGATGTTGCAGAACGCCTGCCGAAAAATCCGCGCGTCATCGACATGAAATCGATTGGCCGGGAGCCGGGAAAACACGGCGGCTCGGTACGCATGCTGATCGGCGGCCAGCGCGACATCCGGCTCATGCCGATCAGCAACTATGCCCGCCTTGTCGGTTATGACGAGAAATTCGAGCTGCATCCGGACATTCTGGAAAGCTACGACATCCAGGAAGAGCGCATCTTCACCTTCAAGCTGCGCGAAGGCCACAAATGGTCCGACGGCAGCGATTTCACGTCAGAGGATTTCCGTTATTTCTGGGAGGATGTCGCTCTCAACAGGGAAATCCACAAGGGTGGCCCCCCCATCGAACTGCTGGTCAATGACAAGCCGCCCCTGATCGAAGTCATCGACCGGCTGACCGTGCGTTACAGCTGGGACAGTCCGAACCCGGATTTTCTGGCGAAGCTTGCAGCAGCCTCCCCGGCGAGGCTGTTTTTACCCGCCGCCTATATGAAACAGTTCCACGTCAAATATCAGACGGCGGAAAACCTCGCCAAGCTCATCAAGAAAAACAAGACGGATGACTGGAGCGGGCTGCATATCAAGATGTCACGGCAGGTCCGCCCGGAAAACCCCGACCTGCCGACACTGGATGCCTGGCGCAACACCACCGCGCCACCGGCTGAACAGTTCGTCTTCGAACGCAATCCCTATTACCATCGTGTCGACGAAAACGGGCTGCAGCTACCCTATCTCGACCGTTTCCTGCTCAACGTCACGTCCTCCGATATCATTTCGGCCAAGACAGCATCCGGCGACAGCGACCTGCAATATTTCGGCCTCGATTTTGCCGATTACACCTTCCTGAAGGATGCGGAAAAGCGTTTCCCGCTGAAGGTCAATCTATACAAGCGCTCTCAGGGGTCGCGTATCGCGCTTCTGCCCAATCTCAATTGCGCCGACCCGGTATGGCGAGGCTGTTTCCAGGATGTGCGCGTGCGCCGCGCGCTGTCGCTCGCGATAAACAGGCATGAGATCAACATGGTCTGCTTTTACGGGCTGGCAAAGGAGAGCGCCGATACCGTTCTGCCGGAAAGTCCGCTTTACCGGCAGGAATTTGCAGACGCCTGGAGCGCCTTCGACCGGGCGACGGCCAACCGGCTGCTGGATGAGGCCGGTCTCGACAAACGCGACAATGCCGGCATCCGGCTTTTGCCGGACGGACGGCCGGTCTATATCATTGTCGAGACGACAGGCGAAAGCACGCTCGAAACCGATGTGATGGAACTGGTGACGGATCACTGGCGGCATATCGGCGTGGCGGTTTCCGTGCGCCCTACCCAGCGCGATGTCTTCCGCAAGCGCGCCATGGGCGGCGAAGTGCTGATGTCGGTATGGATGGGCATGGACAACGGCGTGCCCACACCGGACATGCTGCCTTCGGGCCTTGCCCCCACCGGCGACGACCAGCTGCAATGGCCCGTCTGGGGCGTGCATTATCTTTCCGGCGGCCGCGAAGGCAAGGAGCCGGACTTGGCCGAAGCAGCGCATCTGCTCGATCTCCTCAAAAAATGGCGCAGAAGCGTCACCGAGGAGGAGCGCGAGGCGATCTGGCTGGAAATGCTTGGGATCTATACGCAGCAGGTGTTTTCCATCGGCATCGTCAACGGCGCGCTGCAACCCGTCGTCCACGTAAAACGCATGCGAAACGTGCCGGACAAGGCACTCTTCGGTTACGAACCCACATCCTATCTCGGCGTCTATATGCCGGATGCCTTCTGGTACGACGGAGACGCCTGATATGCTGCGGTATATTTTAAAGCGCATCCTCGTCATGATCCCCACGCTGATCCTGATCTCGATGCTGGTCTTCACCATCATCGAATTGCCGCCGGGCGATTATTTCGAAAGTTATGTCGCCGAACTGCGCGCCATGGGCGAAACGGCAAACCTCGCCGAAATCGAGGAACTGCGCGTCCGCTATGGCTTCGATCAACCGGCGCCGATCCGTTATTTCCGCTGGGCCACCGGCATGCTGGTCGGTGATTTCGGTTATTCCTTCGAATATCAGCTGCCGGTCAGTGACGTGGTCGGAGATCGCCTCTGGCTGACAGTTCTGGTCTCCTTCGTTACCATTATCGTTACCTGGCTTATCGCCTTCCCGATCGGCATCTATTCCGCCACGCATAAATACAGCTGGGGAGATTACGGGCTCACCTTCCTTGGTCTGCTCGGCATCGCCATTCCCAACTTCATGCTGGCGCTGATCCTGATGTATTTCGCCAATATCTGGTTCGGCATATCCATCGGCCATCTGATGGATCGGGAATATCTCAACCAGGCGATGAGCTGGGCGAAGTTCAAGTCGATCCTTGAACATATCTGGATACCCGTCCTCATCATCGGAACGGCCGGCACCGCCGGCATGATCCGCCGCCTGCGCGCCAACCTGCTCGATGAATTGCAGAAGCAATATGTCGTCACCGCCCGTGCCAAGGGGCTGCACCCCTTCAAGGTGCTGACCAAATATCCGCTGCGCATGGCGCTGAATTTCTTCATCTCGGATATCGGCTCAATCCTGCCCGCGATCATATCGGGCGCAGAAATAACCGCTGTCGTCCTGTCGCTCGAAACCACCGGCCCGATGCTCATCCGGGCGTTGCAGAGCCAGGACATGTATCTGGCCGGTTCGTTCCTGATGTTCCTCGCTTTCCTGACGGTGATCGGCGTTCTGGTATCGGATATCGCCCTTGCCATACTCGACCCGCGAATCCGCTTCGGAGGTGGTAACGTCAAATGACTTCATCCATCCCGAAACCGGGCGAAGCGCTGCCCCATTACGTATCGACCGCGCCTTTCGATCCATCGTTGATCGAGCCCAATACCTCTGGAATGGCGGCCTTCAGCAAGGCGTCGCAACTGCGGCTCATGTGGTGGCAGTTCCGCCAGCACAAGATCGCGGTTTGGTCCGGCGCCTTTCTGCTGGTGCTTTATCTCTCGATCCTGATCTGCGAATTCCTCGCGCCCTATAATCTCCACACCCGCAATATCGAACATATCTACGCCCCGCCTCAGGCCATTCATTTCTTCAACGACGGCAAATTTGTCGGCCCCTTTGTTTACGGCCGGGAAATGACGCTCGATATGGACAATCTGAAACGCGTCTACCGGGATGTGCCGACGGATATCCAGCCGCTGCGTTTCTTCTGCAAGGGCGATACCTATCGTTTCTGGGGCATGTTCGAGGGCAGGACCCATTTCGTCTGCCCCGCAGAAGGCGGTGAAATGTTCCTGTTCGGCACGGATCGCCTCGGACGCGATGTGCTGTCCCGCATCATTTACGGCGCCCGCATTTCGCTCACCATCGGCCTACTCGGCGTCGCCATGAGCTTCGTTCTCGGCATTGTGATCGGCGGTCTGGCAGGGTATCGCGGTGGCACCTTCGATCTGATTGTCCAGCGCATCATCGAGGTCCTGCAATCCATTCCAAGCATTCCGCTGTGGCTGGCGCTTGCGGCGATCATGCCTGTGACCTGGAGCCCGATCCTCGTCTATCTCGGCATCACCATCATTCTCGGCATGCTGGACTGGACGGGGCTGGCGCGCGCCGTGCGCTCGAAACTGCTGGCACTTCGCGAGGAAGACTATGTTTTGGCTGCACAATTGATGGGTGCTGGCACACCGCGCATCATCGGCAGGCATCTTATTCCTGGCTTCATGTCGCATCTCATCGCCTCGGCCACATTGACGATACCGGGCATGATTCTCGGCGAAACCGCACTGAGCTTCCTCGGCCTCGGTCTTCGCCCGCCGATCACAAGTTGGGGAATTCTGCTCACGGAGGCGCGCAGCGTCAGCGTCATTGCGCTATATCCATGGCTTCTCATACCGACGATCCCGGTCGTCCTCGTCATTCTGGCCTTTAATTTCTTCGGTGACGGACTACGTGATGCTGCGGACCCCTTCAGATAAAATGGAATACGCCTTGATGAACTGCCCTTCCGCCATCGCCTTTACCGTGAAAGGCAACAAGAGGTGTGGCCCATGACCTCCCGTTTAAACGACGCGCGCATCCTCATGTACAGCCACGATTCCTTCGGCCTCGGGCATCTGCGGCGGTGTCGCACGATCGCACATGCGCTGGTGGAGGATTATCGCGGCCTGAATGTCCTCATCATTTCGGGTGCCACCATTGCCGGCGCATTCGATTATCGCGCCCGCGTCGATTTCGTGAAAATCCCGAGCGTCATCAAGCTGCGCAACGGCGAATATACCTCGATGGACAGGCATATCGACCTTCAGGAAACCCTGAAGATGCGCCGCTCCATCATCTATCACACCGCCGAGAGCTTTAAGCCTGACATCTTCATCGTCGACAAGGAGCCCATGGGCCTGCGCGGCGAAGTGGAGGAAACCCTTGCCTATCTCAAGGGACAGGGAACAAAGCTCGTCATCGGCCTGCGCGATGTCATGGATGCGCCGCAACTGCTCGAGGCGGAGTGGAAGCGCAACAACGTCATGACCAAGATCGGCCAGTTCTATGACCATGTCTGGGTCTACGGCCCACCGGATTTCCACGACCCGCTGACGGGCCTTGATGTTCCTGAGACCGTTCGCGACAAGATGGATTTCGTCGGCTTCCTGCAGCGCTCCAAAACGCAGGCCGAAACCGTGTCACATCGACCGGAAGGTGACTACCTTCTCGTCACCACCGGCGGCGGCGGCGATGGCAGCGAATTGATCGACGATGTCATCAACGCCTATCGCCATGACAAGGAACTGACGCACAAGGCGCTGGTGGTTCTCGGCCCCTATATGCCGGCCGATCAGCGTCAGCGTTTCATGAGCAGCGTCGCCGATATTCCGCATATAGAGATCATCGAATTCGACAACCGCATGGAAGATCTCGTCGCCGGCGCCCAGGCCGTCGTGTCGATGGGCGGCTACAACACCGTCTGCGAAATATTGTCCTTCGACAAGCCCGCCCTCGTCGTGCCGCGCACGGTGCCGCGGGAAGAGCAGCTTATCCGCGCCAGCCGCGCATCGGAGCTTGGTCTTTTCGACATGCTTCTGCCGGAAGACGCCGAAAATCCCGCCAAGATGGCCGCGGCTCTGAAAGCGCTGCCGAACCGCGCGCCGCCTTCCGTCAATTCACGGAATCTCAAGCTCGACGGTCTGGAAAACATATCGCGCCGGATCGCCGAATGGCTGCCGCCCGAGGGCGAAAAGGCGCCGATCACGCTGACCGCGTGACCGGCTCCCCGACCAACACCGCTTCAAAAGAGACACGCGCAACGTGACAGATACAAAAAAAATCGTGGTGCTCCTCAAGGGCTATCCGCGCCTGTCCGAGACTTTCATAGCACAGGAACTTCTGGGGCTTGAAAAGGCCGGGCTGAAACTTGAACTCATGTCCATGCGCCGGCCGACGGATAAAAAACGCCACCCCGTCCATGATGAAATCCGTGCACCCGTCACCTATCTGCCGGAATATCTGCATGAAGAACCCTTGCGGGTTTTAAAGGCGCTATGGGCCTGCCGCAAGAAACCGGGCTTCACCAGCGCGCTTCGCCGCTTCTTCAGCGATCTGCCACATGATCTCAGCCGCAACCGTTTCCGCCGTTTCGGGCAGGCCGCCGTGCTGGCGCATGAATGGCCTGCGGATGCCGAGTGGCTGCATGTCCACTTCATCCACACGCCCGCCTCGGTCGCCGCCTATACCCATCTCATCACCGGCACACCCTGGACGATTTCCGCCCATGCCAAGGATATCTGGACCTCGAACGACCGCGACCTTGCCGCCAAGCTGCAAAGCGCCCGCTGGGCCGTAACCTGCACCGCCGGTGGTTTTCAACACCTGCAAACCCTTTCCGGAGCAAAACGGAATGTTCATCTGAGCTATCATGGGCTTGATCTCACCCGTTTTCCCCATTTCGACACACCGCGTCCGGCACGAGACGGATCCGACGCGGATGATCCGGTCCGGATTTTAAGTGTCGGCCGGGCAGTCAAGAAAAAGGGCATCGATATTCTGCTGCAGGCGCTGGCGTCTCTTCCGCAGCATATCCATTGGCGCTTCACCCATATCGGCGGCGGCGATGAACTGGCCGCGCTGAAGAAACTCGCCGACGAACTCGGCATCGCCGACAGGATCGTCTGGACCGGCGCCATGGACCAGAAGCAGGTGCTGGAGAACTACCGTGAAGCCGATCTCTTCGCGCTGGCCTGCCGCATCACCAGCGATGGCGACCGAGACGGCCTTCCCAATGTGCTGGTCGAGGCGGCCAGTCAGGCGCTGACCTGCATTTCCACCAATATTTCGGGCATTCCGGAGTTTTTCGTCTCTGGTGAAAACGGACTGCTGACGGAGCCGGAAAACCCCGCAGCCTTCGCAGAGGCTCTGCGCAGCGCGATCACCGATCCGCAATTGCGCCAGCGTCTGGGCGCTGCCGCCGAAAACCGCGTTCGAACCGCCTTCGATCACCGCACCAGCATTGCCGAACTGAAGGCCCTGTTCGAGACCGAGTGGGAAAAGACGCCATGAATGACACGGAAAAGCGCCCCTCCGTCTTCTTTTATGTCCAGCATCTTCTGGGCATCGGCCATATCGCCCGCGCCAGCCGCATTGCCAATGCCCTGCAGGCGAATGGTTTCGATGTCGTTCTGGTGACAGGCGGCACCCCGGTTCCGGGCTTTCCGGGCGAAGGCATCCGCCATGTCGAATTGCCGCCGATCGCAGTCAGCGACGGCAACTTCTCCGGTCTTGTCGACAGTTCCGGCAAGCCGGTGGACGATACCTTCAGGAAACTCAGAACCGACATGCTGATCGGCGCCTATCACGGTGCGAAACCCGATATCGTCATCATCGAGGCTTTTCCCTTCGGCCGCAGGCAGGTGCGTTTCGAATTGCTGCCACTTCTGGACGAGATCGAGGACAGCGAACCGCGCCCGCTGGTCATGACATCGCTGCGCGACATCCTGCAGGAAAAAACCAAGCCGGGCCGGGACGAGGAAACCGTGTCGCTGGTGAAAAAACATTTCGATGCGGTGCTGGTGCATGGCGACCCCGGCTTCGCCCGGCTGGAGGACACCTTCCCCCTTGCCGGCGAAATCAGCCAACGCATCGTCTATACCGGCCTTGTTGCCCCGCTGCCACCGTCGCAACCGGCGGAGAAATTCGATATCGTGGTCTCCGCAGGCGGTGGCGCGGTTGGTGCAGCACTTGTCCGGGCCGCCCTTGAGGCCGCGCCGCTGCTGGACGCTATCAAAAGCTGGTGCCTCATCACCGGCCCCAACATGCCACAAGCGGATTTCGATGCCATCTCGGCTGAGGCGCCGGACAATGTCTCCGTCTTCCGTTTCCGCAAGGATTTCGCGAGCCTGCTCGCCGGCGCACGGCTTTCGGTTTCACAGGCGGGTTACAACACCGTCTGCGATATTCTTCAGGCCAAATGCCGCTCGCTGCTCATCCCCTTCGCGGTGGGGGGCGAAACCGAACAGAGCGCCCGTGCCGAACGGCTGGCACGGCTGGGGCTCGCGCATGTGCTGGAGGAGAAAGATATCTCCGCGCAATCCATGGCCGAAGCCATCACCGCGGCGTTGGCTCTACCCGGACCGGACACGATCCACCTCGATCTCGATGGCGCGGCCGGTACGGCTAGAGTTCTGCGCCGCCTTTATGATGAGCGGTGAGGATCGCCTTTAATTCGCGAACCGCCGCCTCATCCGTGCCCTTGCGGCCATCGCCGGTGAAACCGAGCTTTGCCACCCGGCTTTCCGGGTCATAAGGCGGGACGGCGGAACAGGATGCGTGAATCTCGGTAATCGGAAAGCGATCCAGCAATGCCTGCACGCTCTGCGGACGCACGCCAGCACCCGGCATGATGACGATCCGACCGGCCGCTCTCTCGGATAGACGCGCCAGCGCCTCAATCCCTTCAAGCGCCGAACGCGCGCCGCCGGAGGTCAGAATTCTCGGGAAACCGAGCGCGATGGCCGCCTCCAGCCCTTCATCCATATCCGGAACGACATCGAAAGCGCGGTGCAGAGTCATATCCAGCCCGTCTGCGTGGCCGCGTAACTCTTCAAGCAAGGCAATATCAAGCGAGCCGTCGCCACGCGATGCGCCGAGCACCAGGCCGGAAAGGCCTGCAGCGCGTGCCGCGTCGATATCGCGTTTCATCACATCCGCTTCGTCACGCGTGAACACGAAGTCACCGGCACGTGGCCTGATCATCACGCTGACAGGCACTCCACAGAACGCCGCCCGCTGCATGAAGCCGGCGGACGGCGTTACACCGCCACCCGATAGCGCAGCACAAAGCTCGATCCGATCGGCCCCACCCCGGACCGCCGCTTCCAGACCGGCCACATCGTCCACGCAAATCTCGAGAATCATCCTAACCTCTTTCATTTGAATGTGTCCCGTTTTCGCGCCGGACCATCCGAAAACCGTCCACACTTTTCGGTCCGACGCTCTACCTGCGGCGACCCGTCCCATCAAGCGTGTAGAGCATATAAACACCGCCAAGACCCACGATGGCCCCCAATATCGAGGTGCCCGAATAAGTGGAGACCATCGTTCCGAGGGCAAAAATCAAAGCGCCAAGACCTGCGCCGAGGAAGATATTGACCGCGATCAGCGAGCTTCCGAGCCCCGGCCGGTCCGCGATCAACTCCTGCAGATAGGTGATGGGGATGCTGATGATGGCAGCGGCCCCCAGCGCGCTGATGACGGTCTGCGCATAGATATGCCAGGGAGCCGTCGCAAGCCCCTGCAGAATGAGGTAGACCGCATAAAGCACCGCTCCCGCCGCCAGCGTCAGCGTTTGCGGCACCTTCTTCTCGATCCAGCCCCACAAGAGAATGAAAACGATTTCCAGCGCGGCAACGATGCCCGCCACGATGCCGATATCCGCGACCGTGCCCTTTGCCTGACCGGTTATGATGAGCGAACGTATGGAATCATTGAGATGCAGCATCGAGCAGATGAGCGCAATGGCGATGATCCGCAACAATACTCGCCGCGATCCGATTTCCGCAAGCGAGGCACGCAGGCCGAAACGCGCTTCGGTATTCGCCACCGCCGGCGTGGCCGCCCGGGGCAGGCAGAAGGCCACGAGCAGAAAACAGACAAGTGCGCAGAGGCCGGAAAAAAGGAAGGCCGTCAGCATGTTGCCGGAACTGATGAGAAAAATGCCGACGATACCCGGCACCAGCACCCATGATAGCGAGATTGTCGCCCGCATGATCGAGTTCACCGCGATCATGTCGCCCGTCGAAAGATTGCGGGCATCGGCGCGCACATGCGCGAAGATCAGCGAGTTCATCGCCCCGAAAATCGGCAGGAGAATGAGCTTCGCGCTGACAAAGGCCGTGGCATTGCCGGCCAGATAAACCAGCATATAACCGCTGACACCGAACAGTGCGATGAACAGCATGGGTTTGCGATATTCGCCCAGCCTGTCGGCGACAATGCCCATCAGCACGCTGGCGCTGACATTGATGATGGCGGCAAACAGCATCAGCAGGGAATAAACGGTGTTGCTGAGCCCTATTTCGCGAATGCCGATGACCGCCTGATAAGGTGCGGTCGCCGCATTCGAGAATCCGAAAAACAGGATGGCGAGCGCCCCGATGCGGATCGACGGATTATTGATGACGATAGAAAGAGCCGACGGCATGGATATTCGCCTGAGATGATCCGGCCCCGCCGGATCGCTGGATAAAAGCTACCGGACCGCTGTCATCGCCAGCGGGCCGAAAGAATGGGTTCGGGCATATAATCGAAATGCGGCTTCCATGGGTAAAAATCCCCATCCCGGCGGCGATTGGGAAGGTTTTCGATATCCTGATTGATAACGCCTTCCGTCAGCGCCATCAGGTTGGGATTGGCGATCGGCGCAAGCTCCGGTGAAAGATAACCCGATTTGACGACCAGCAGCTTCACCGCCTTCGGATCGAAACCGAGACGGGTGAAATCCGAAATCATGTGATAGGGCCTGCGTCGCGCCGCCAGAATGACGGTGATACCGCCGATGCCTACCACCGCCTGCCGCTGATCCGCAGCGCTGGAATCATCCAATTTCAGGACCGTGGCTTCGACAGTGACCGAAGGGCTTTGCGGATCGAGACTGCCGCCGATCTTCAGGGAAAGGCTCGCCCCCTCGCCTGCCGCAAAGCAGGCTTCGACCGCAGGCCTGTCGGTGATGCCGCCCAGGAGTGCACCCTGCCAGTTGCGCGCAATCAGCGCCGCCAGAACATCGGCACGATCGCCCACCCCGCCACCGGTTGGATTGTCGCCGGAGTCAGCGAGAATGATCGGGCCGGTAACCGTCTTTTCCGCAATATCCAGAATGGCCTCGAGCGGCTCGGTCACAGGACCGAAACGAAAATTCTGCCGGGCGTCCCAGTAAGATTGCGCGATTTCGGCCGCGACGGCCTGTGCGGCCTCTCGATCCGATCCCGTCACCACCGCGCAGGCCGTCGCCCGTGGCTCATCGGCCCAGACGTAACCGATCATGAAATTCGCGTCCCAAATACCGGGCCGGGTGTCATAGCCCGGCAGAACCTCATAAAGGCTTTTGGCCGGTTCATCTTCGGTGGACGTCTTTTCACCGGGCAGGAGAACAGGAATTTTCGCCCAAGCCACACCGGGCTTTTCACCCGTTTTCAGGGCCCTGAGCAACATCGTCCAAGCCCGCACCATCGTCTCGCGCACATCGATATGTGGCGCTGTTCGGTAGCCGGCGAATATATCCAGCTGATCGATGATCGTCTGGCTGACATTGCCATGCAGGTCGTAGCTCGCGGAAATGATCACATCCGGCCCGACCACGGCGCGAGCGCTGGAAATCCAGTCCCCTTCCGCATCATCCATGCCTTCGACATTCATCGCGCCATGCATGGCGAGATAAAGCCCGTCGAGCGGCGGGCAAGCCTTGAGACGGTCAAGAAACTCCGCCTTGAATGCATCATAAGCCACCCGCGACACCGGGCCGCCGGGCACCGCACGAGCGTGCAGAAGCGGCAGCACTTCCGCCCCGCCTTCGCCGAGAAAATTGAAGTATTCGGCTTCCAGAAGCTCCGCGCCGCGAAAGGCGCGAAAATCCTGCTCGCCCATCAGCACCGGCGAATAGGTGCTGCATTCGGTATGGATTCCACCAACGGCAATACGCATGGCACCTTCCCCCTTAATAAACCGGGCTCAAGGGAACGATGGCGGAGAACCGCAGCCAGTCCTTCTGCGCCTTCGGCGTCCATGCCGCCTCGGCAATGGCCGGCAGCCTCGGGAAAACCAGATGGTTGAAATAGGCGCGGTTGAGGAAATGTTCGGACCAGATGCAGGCCTGAACGCCCTTCATCCGCTCCTTTAATTCCTCGGGAAATTCGCCGACGGCCTCATAGGCATAGGTATGCGAGGGCGGAACGGTGCCGGCCCAGCTTGCACCCGGCTCCTGCCAGGCTTCATCCTGCACCATGTCGAGATAATAGGCCTGACCCGGTGTCATCACCACGTCATAGCCCTGTTTTGCAAGCTCAAGACCGACTTCCGGCTTCTGCCATGCCATCAGCAATGTTCCAGCCGGGTCGACACCGCCGCCGTGGGAAACCTCGTCCCAGCCGGCAAGCTGGCGGCCACGCTCATGCAGCATCCCCTGAATGCGCTTCATGAAATAGGACTGGATGCCGAAGGTGCCGTCCAGCCCCTCCTTTTCCATCAATGCCTTGGCAAGCGGCGAGGCCAGCCATGAACCATCCGCAACCTCATCGCCGCCAATATGGATCAGCCGCGACGGGAACAGCTCCACCATCTCGTCAAATATCTTGCCGAGGAACTCATAGGTCAGCTCGATGGCCGGGTTGAGCGCGTTGTTCGGATATCCCTGCACCGAGCGATAACTGTCGGGCGCTTCCTGCCCATCCGTCAATTCCGGATAGGCGACGAGAGCCGCCGTGCTGTGACCGGGAATATCGACTTCCGGCACGATTTCGACATTCAACGCGGCCGCATGGGCAACGACCCTGCGGACGTCGTCCTGGGTGTAATAGCCCGAAACCGGTTCGGCCCCGTTGCCAAGCTGCGGCAGAAGCGGCGCATCCGGACCACGGGTCGCACCCACGGTGGTCAGCAGCGGATAGGCCTTGATTTCCAGACGCCATGCCTCGTCATCCGTCAGGTGCCAATGGAACCGGTTCATGCGCAGCCATGCGAGAATATCGATGAGCCGCACGACATCGCCGGTCGGATAAAATTGCCGCGAGACATCCAGATGGCAGCCGCGCCAGCTGTAACGCGGCGCATCGCTGATGCTGCCGGACGCCGGGAACCGGAATTGGGGATCGATGCGCGCGCCATGCAGCAGTTGCGCCAGAACCGTCAGGCCATATTGCAGACCGGCAGCGGCCGAATATTCCACAACAACCGCTTCTCCGGAAAAGGTGAGACGATAACCTTCGGCTTCCAGCCCGCTATGCTGTTTGAAATGAAGCGGCTTTCCCTCATGAACCGGTGCAAGGCTGAAGGGCACATGTCCCACGGCAAAAAGCCTGCGGAACAGGGAAAGCACGGTTTCCACCGCAAGAACCTCTTCCGTGCTTGCGTCTTCCGTCGGGAAAAGCGCGACAGGAAAGCCCTCGCCCGGTTCGGCATTGATTTCAGCAGGCCATGGCTGGATGGCGAAAGGCAGGTCGAGCTTTCCTTCCGGGAGCAGCACCGGAGCCGGCTCGCTGTGACGCCCATCCAGCATCAAATCGCCGACATCAACGGCGCGATGTGTGCCATCGGCAAGGCTGACATAGGCGGATTTCGCCCCGTCGGTGCGATGCCGCGCGGGCCTCAGGAGGCCATCGACGGTAAAGCGCCAGGATTTCCCCGCTTCGAGCACGAAACCGGCTGGCGGCGCAAATTCATGGAAATTGGCATTGCGGCGCAGATAAACGGCATTGCCGCAAACCGGCTTGTCCACCGTCCGCGTCAGCGACGTATAGACGATGCGAAAATCCTTCAGCGGCTCACGCGAAAGATTGACCAGCGTGAATGTAAAGCCGCCGGATGCGGACTCTGCTAGCGGATGCCATGAATTTTCGAGACGGTAATTTGCGAGCGCCATGATGCTCCCCTCCATTGCGTATTGAGCCCGTGAAAGGCTTCGATCAGTAGTGTTCAGACTGCGAAAAAGTCCGGGCCAACGGCGCCTGCCCCGCCGTCAGCCCGCAGTCGACCGGCAGGCACACGCCGCTGATGGCCTGTGCCTGCGGACCGGCCAGAAATGCGACGGCGCTGGCCACATCTTCGGGCCGCACGATCCGTTGCAGCGGATACCAGTGCTTCGCCTCCTCGAAGACTTGCGGATTGCTGGCCGCCCGTGCTTCCCATGCCTGCGTGCGCACGGTTCCGGGCGCCACGGCGTTGGAGCGGATACCGAATTTTCCGTATTCGACGGCGATCAGCTTCGTCAGATGGATCAGCCCGGCCTTGGCCGCGCTATAGGCCGGATGGCCGAACACCGCCATGCCATTGACGGAGGTGATATTGACCACAGACCCTTGTGTCCGCTTCAGCGCATCCTCGAAAGCCCTGAAGCAGAGAAACGGCGCTTCCAGATTAAGGGCATTATCCCTGCGCCATATGTCGGCGGTCGTGTCATGCAGGCTGACGGCCCTTGCAGCACCCGCATTGTTAACGAGGGTCGCGACATCACCCAGTTCCGAAACCTCGGCGGCCAGCCGCGCAAGGTCCTGTGGATGGGTTACATCGCAGGTCTTCGCGACGAAGCCGGGGCCGGAAAGCTGGGAAAGCGCATTGGACAAGGCGTCGGCATCGATATCGACGAGCACCACCTTCGCATGGCTTTCAGAAAGTGCTGCCGCAATCGCCCGGCCAATATCACCTGCCGCACCGGTCACGATAGCGAGCTGGTCTTTCCTGTCCTGCATCTCCTACAACTCCCTTGAAGCTTTCCAATCCACCGCGGGGCGGGGTCTCAGGCAAAACGGTCCGTGTTTTTCATCGTCCGCACTCAGTCACCGAGCAATTGCTTGTCATCCGAATCGCGATGCTCCACGAGCTGCTGCTTGATGTGGCGCAACGTCACCATCGACCTCTGCCGATGGTGATAGGCGGCAAGCGTCGCCAGAATATCGACGGCCGCCAGATAGGCGTAACGCGATGAGGTCGGGCGGAAGATGTTGTTTCCCTCGGGCACATTGACGGCCACGACGATATCGGCCGCCGCGGCAAGCGGCGTGTCACTCTGGGTCAGCGCGATGGTGGTCACCCCCATTTCCCGCGCCAGCCTGAAACACTTCACCAGCTCCATGTTGCGGCCGGAAAAGGACGAACCGATAATCACGTCTTCCTTGCGCGCGGCGGCCGTCATCATCAGCTGCATGCTGTGATCGGCGCTGGTGGAGACACGCAGGCCAAGGCGGAACAGCCGGTTCTGGATTTCCGAGGCGATCATCGAGGAATTGCCGCCGGCACCGAAGGCGTAGATCATGCCGCCATTGGCGATCTTGATCGCCGCCTTTTCGGCAAGGGCAGGATCGAGCGTCCTGTGCAGCAGGAAAAGCGCTTCCTGCGCCTTGGCAAGCACCTCTTCGGCAACATCCGACGGTCCGGTGCTCGATGGTTCCGAGGTCAAATAACGAATACCGACATAAGCGGTCTTGGCGAGGCTGACCTTGAAATCCGAAAAACTCTGGCAACCAAGCCTGCGGCAGAACCGCGTGACTGTCGGCGGGGAAACCTCGGCGCGCGCGGCAAGCTCGATGATCGAGGCGTTAACGGCGAATTCGAAGTCCGAAACCAGAATATCGGCGATCCGCCGTTCCGATTGCGAGAACTGTCCCCTGTCTTCCTGTATTCTTGCGAAAATATCCATGCTCACCGGTCTCCGTTCCGCCAAAACTCAAGCCTTGGCCCCGTTACCGATGCACCCTAATCCAGGACGCCCGTCAACCGTACACACCCATGAATCGACCGCCTTCCATCCCGATGACGACACGCTGCATATCCCTGATTTGAAAATAATTTTCTCTGTTGATTGCGAGATGAGCATATGCCAACAATATTCGCCAGAGAAATCTCCAAATCCTGAAAATAATTTCAACAACGGACACAAATCATGCGCGACCCCTTCAAAAACCCCTTTCCCGAAACAGACATTGCCCGTCATTCCATCTGGGAGATGCTGGTGACGCGGGACATCGACGCTTTCCTCACCGCGGACTGGTCCAAGGTCGCGGATGATTTCGTCGAGGACGGTTTTCTCGGCATCAATGCCAATCGGGATGCGAACCCGGACAATTGGCGTCTGTCCTTCCCTTCGCTCACCGCCTATCGCGACGAGTGGCTGAGACAGGCGAAGGATTTCCAGACCCAGCAATTCGCCGAAGATCCGCGCAATGCGATCTTCACGACCACAACGCTCGAAGAGATCGAAGTGGAGGGTGAGACCGCGCTGGTTCGCAAGAAGTTCGACGGAGGACTTCGCAAGGCTGACGGCAGCTTCGACGTCATGAAATGGCAGACGCTCTATTATTGCCGGCTGCATGAGGGACGCTGGAAGATCAGCGGTTTCACCGGTTACATGCCCAATCCCATGGCCTGACAGAGCAGACATGCGGGAATGTTGCGAACGCCGGGCCGAAAGCCCGGCGTTGTTTTTGCGTCTGGCGGAGACGGATGAAAACCGCCGAAAACGCATCGCGTCAGAAAAAGCCGGGCACGGAAAAACGGATGTCATGGCCCGGCTCCTGCCCTTTATTGGATCAGCTTGAGGACGGAAAGGTCGACACGCCGTTCGAGCGCAATGCCGCTTTCATCGAAAAGATGGCAATCCGCCGCCTTGATGCCGGTGACGATCGGTTCATCAACGACGACAGGCGCAGAACCGGAAAGCAGCGCGCAATAGTTCTCGCCCGTAGGGGCGACGCCATAAGCGATCGTGTTCACCCCCAGCCGCTCGATGACGCTGGGCGCAACCTTCACGTTCAGGTCAGCCGTTTCCAGACCGGTATGTTCCGGGCGAATGCCAAGCGTCAGTTGCCTACCTTCAAGGCCGGCGCGAGGTTCCACCGGTACCGTTACCGTCTGACCCTCATATTCCACAGTCACGCCCTCGGCGCTGACGGACTTGCAGGTGACCTTCAGGAAATTCATTTTCGGATTGCCGATGAAACCGGCCACGAACAGGTTTGCCGGTTTGTGATAAAGCTCGAGCGGCGCACCGACCTGGGCGATTTCGCCGGCGTTCAGCACCACGATGCGGTCAGCCATGGTCATGGCTTCCACCTGATCGTGGGTGACATAGATCATCGTCGCCTGCAGCGTCCGGTGAAGATTGGTAAGTTCGATGCGCATGTCGGCGCGAAGTGCCGCATCGAGGTTGGACAGCGGCTCGTCGAACAGGAATATCTTCGGCTCGCGAACGATGGCGCGGCCGATCGCGACGCGCTGGCGCTGGCCGCCGGACAACATGCCGGGGCGCTGCTGCAGGCGCTGGTCGAGTTGCAGGATCTTGGCAACCCCCTCGACCTTTTCCTTGATCTTGCTCTCTTCCATCTTTTCGACGCGCAGCGGAAAAGCGATGTTTTCGAAAACAGTCATATGCGGATAGAGCGCATAGGACTGGAAGACCATGGCGATGCCGCGTTTGACCGGCGGCAATTCATTGACCTTCACGCCGTTAATGACGACGTCGCCCGCGGTAATATCCTCAAGGCCGGCGATCATACGCAGCAATGTGGATTTGCCGCATCCCGAAGGGCCGACAAAAACGACGAACTCGCCATCCCTGATGTCGAGCTGAACGCCCTTGATGACTTCGAAATGTCCATAGTTCTTGCGGACGTTGTTGAGATAAAGCTGACCCAAAACTTGCCTCTCCCGTCACCAGCCGACATCAGGCTGCGTTCAGAGACGTTCCGAAACACGGGGGAAAACCGTGTCGGATCGGAACCGTTGAAAAAACACGAGAGGACGCGTCCATGAAGGCGGCGATCATTCTCGCGGCGAAATAGCCGGTTGCGGACGACACGCGCCCGCAACCATGCCGATGCGGATTATTTATACTGCTCGAGAGCGGAGGAAGCCTTCTTCGCGGCATCTTCCGGTGTTGCCTTGCCGGTGACGACAGACTGCACCATCTCGATCATCACGTCCTGGAAGCCCTTGTAGTCGGTGAAGAGCGGCTCGGGACCACCATAGGCGATACCGTCGATCAGCGGCTTCCAGAAGGGGTCCTTGGCGACGAATTCATCAACCTTGGCCGACGGACGCAGCGGGGTGAGACCAGCGCCGCCCTGCAACTCGTACTCGCCCTGCGGACCGGGTGAGGTGATGAACTTGGCGAATTCGGTCGCCTTTTCTTCGACACCGGTTCCCTTGAAGATCGCAAGGCTGTCGGTGATGAGCAGCGTGCCGGGACCCTTGGCTTCGGGGCCGAGCGGCAGCGTGGCGATGCCCCAGTTGATCTTGGTTTCCTGCAGGCGGGTTGCGGCACCCGATCCGGCCTGGATCATGCCAACCTTGCCATCAAGGAAGATGGCGCGGATTTCGTTCTGCTCGTAGGCCGTGGGACCTTCGACGGAATAAGGCGTGATGTCCTTGTAAGCCGTGAGCGCTGCAACAACCTGCGGGCTGTCGACGGTGATCTTGTCGCCATCGATGACCTTGCCGTTATTGGTATAAACCCAGTGCATGAACTGGTGCATGGTGTTGTCGAAAGTCTTGGCGGGCAAGCCATAGCCGGCAATGCCGGTCTTTTCCTTGATCTGCTTGGCGAAGGCGATTTCTTCAGCCCAGGTCTTCGGCGGCACTTCCGGGTCGAGACCGGCCTGCTTGAACAGGTCCTTGTTCCAGTAGAGCGCCTTGGTCGAGAACGCGACCGGCACGCCCCACTGCGTATCCTCGAAGGTGACCGTGTCGACGATGTTAGGGTAGTAGCTCTTCTTTTCATCTTCCGTCATCGGCACCGGAACGATGAGATCGTTCTGCGCGAACTGCTTCAGCGTGCGCGAGCCGACATAGGCCATGGCGACCGGGGTGCCGGCGGCGGCAAGCGTGGTGGCCTTGTCCTGGCACTGCTCCCAGCCGACGACTTCGGGCACGACCTTCCAGCCCTCGTTCTTGCCTTCCCATTCCTTGATGTATTTTTCATGGATGGGATCCATCTTGTCGCCGCAATAGATCCAGCTGATCTCCTTGTCAGCGGCATGCGCCGTCACCGTGCCAAGGGCGGTGGAACCGGCAAGTGCGAAAGCGCAGAGCGCCAATCCGTAATGTTTCAGTGCCATAGTAGTCTCCCGTTTTTGGTAGTCGTTCCGGTTGTTGGTTATTTCACCGCGCCTGCGGTTAGCCCGCCGACGAGATATCGTTGCATCAGGAAAATCGCGATCATCGCTGGGGCGATACCGACGAAGCTCGCTGCCATAAGTTCGTTCCAGACGACCTCCTGCCGGCCGAAATAGGCAAACAGACCCACTGGCAGCGGCATATATTCGGTCTTGGAATTGAACGTCAGCGCGTAGATGAATTGCTGCGCATAGGCCTCGATAAACGATGAGATTGCGACGACCGCTATACCCGGCGTTGCTATGGGCAAGACAACCCGACGCAGGGTGTAGAGCCTGCTTGCGCCATCGACATAAGCCGCCTCCTCCAACTCTCGGGGTATGCGGCGCATATAGGTCACGAGGAGCAGGATGCCCGTCGGAATTATGAAAGCGACTCCGGGAATGATCATCGCGAAGTAGGTATTCAATACACCAATGGAGCGCATGAGGCGAAACAATGGAATAAGGAGCACGGCGCCCGAAAACATCTTCACGGCAAGGAATATTCCTAGCAGCAGACCCGCGCCTTTGAAGTTAAAGCGGGCAAACGCGTATGAAGCGGGTATCACGAGTACCAGAACGATGAGCGTAATGCTCCCCGCGATGAAAAAGGAGTTGAAAATATAAAGCGCAAAACCCGGCACGCTGACCCACATCGTCCGGTAGGCCTCGAAGGAGCCATTCTCGGGCCAAAACTTGTAAGGGGACGAAAACAGCAGGCTGAGCGGTTTCAGCGAAACCAGAAACCCTTCCACGAAGGGTGCCAGCACGAAGGTGAGGAACACAGCGACGCCGCAATAGATCCCGACAACTTCATACCATCTGTAGCGGTTGATCATCGCATTTTTGTCGGTCATCGGCTGGCCTCCTGCGAGAAACGGCTGGTGATGCGGAAATAAAAGAAGGTGAAGATCGACAGGAAGATGCAGATCAGCACGGCGCGCGCGGCACCTTCACCATATTTGTAAGCTCCGATCGCCGTCTTGTAGGTATCGATGATCATGGTTGTGGTTTCGCCGTTCGGACCGCCACGCGTGAGAATCCAGATGATATCGAAGGAATTGAAGGTCGAAATCAGTGACAGGACCGACATGGTGATCATGGCGGGCAACATCAGCGGCAGCGTGATACGGCGGAAGCGATAGGCGCGGCTTGCCCCGTCCGTCCACGCCGCTTCGTAAAGGTCCTGCGGAATGGACTGGATGGCGGCCAGCAGATAGAGCGTCACCATCGGCACGCCGATCCACACATCGGTGATGATCGTTGCCCAGAAGGCCGTATTGCCATAGGCAAGGAACGCGACCGGGCCGTTTACCAGACCGAGATTCTGCAGCACGCCGGAAATCATGCCGAACTGGCCGTTATACATCCAGCCCCACATGAAGATGCCGATAGCCATCGGCACGATCCATGGCGGCATTGTCAGGATACGAAACAGTGCCCGGCCAGGTACCGCCGAATTCAGAAGCACTGCACCAAATGTGCCGATGATCATCTTTATCGAAACGGAAAAGAACGTCCAGATAAAGGTCCGCGTGATGACATCGGCAAACGTCGCGTTGAAGATCTTCTCGTAATTGATGAAGCCGACCCAATTCGTCACTTTTTTAAGCGACGCATCAGTGAACGACAGGATGAACGTATCCACGAGCGGATAGGCGACGATTAGAGCGATATATAAAAGCGCCGGCAGAAGAAGACACCAGGCGAAGACGACTGCGCTACGTTTTGCATCCATCGCGCAGCCCCCTCAAGCCGACTTCGCGGCGGGGGATTTCGGCCGCCCATGGAGCGCCAGGTCATATTCATCCCACACAGGTTGGAGATCGACCACCTTGCGGCCGTGACGCGCCTCGTCCATGGCGAGCGCCAGAATACCGGCCTCGATCGCATCGAGCGCGGAAACCGGCAGGGGTGTGCCCTTGACGATATGGGCGACGACGTCCTCGGCCATCTGTTCGTCGGCACCGTAGTGCTGCGAAAGCGTGGTTGCCGCCGAATAGGTCTTTGCCACGGTCTTCTCGTTGGTCCGGGCATTGTGCACGTTGAGGAAGCCGCGCACGAAGTCGCCCTCCGCCATACCCTTGGCGCCGATCACGCAGAAACGGCGGAAATCGTCGGGAACGTTGAGATTGGTATGGAAGGCAAGCGACGCGCCATTTTCATATTCAACGATCGCCGTCTGGTAATCGATGATGTCGCCGTCGCTGTCGAAGACCTTTTCGGAACCCATCCAGCCGCTCGGCTTGCGATGGTAGACCTCCATGTCGTTGATACCGTCATTTTGCGGGGCATTGGCAGGCGTGAAGCTTTTGCGCCCGCCAAAGCTCGATACGAACCGCGGCCTTGCACCGACGACACCATTATAAAGATCGAGATCGTGGCAGCATTTTTCCAGCATGAAGGAGCCGGAATAATGCTCGTAACGCCGCCAGTCGCGCATGAAGAACGCACCATGATAGGGCGGAATATGTTCCGAAGCCTCGATGGAAACGACATCGCCGAGCTTGCCTTCGGCCTGCGCGGCGCGCAGATCGCGGTAAAGCGGCGAATAACGCAGGACAAGGCCGACCAACAGCCGCTCGTGGCCATGCTTGTTGAGCAACCGGGCAAGCTCAAGGCTTTCCTCGATGCTGACGACGATTGGTTTTTCGCTGAAGATGGTGCAACCGGCCTCAAGCCCGATGCGGATATGTTCTAGATGCATATGGTTCGGCGAGCCGATCATCAGAAGATCGAATTTCTCGTTGGCGATGAGCGCCTCGGGACTGTCATACGCCTTGCCGACCGAAATGCCCTTTTCCTGCAGACCCGGCAGACCGGCCGGAGCGGGATCGACATAACCGACGATCTCGAAATCCTTGTCGATTTCATGAAAAACGTAGCCCAGATAACCGAGACGGAATCCGAGTCCGATAATTCCCACCTTCATGAACTTTGTTCCCTGTTCATTCGTAATTCATTTTCGCAGAAGTGACCGTTTCTACGCCGGCCATTCAGTTATCTGCGATAATTTCCCGTCACGATGAAATTAATTTTCAAGACGGTCAAGCTAAATTCGATTTCATGCGCCCGACTGAGAATCAGAAGCCGATTTTTTCCGGCAACGCGGGTGCCGAACAGAGCGCCGATCGCCACCGATACAAAAACAATACCAAAAAAATGCCAATCGTCTATAGCAATATCCACAACTGGAAAATTTTTTTGGTTAATGCGAAAATATCAAGCATGAAGCCTGATTATTCGGCAAACGATCGAATAAAACACCGATTAATCGTACAAATTTGGTAATGGTTCTATTTTGGTATTGCCGATTGCGGCCCGTATGATATAGCCAGACATGGCCAGATCGATTGTGACAGAGGTTATGGATGAACGGGGCAGTGCTTAATCTGGACGACCTGCAATCGGGAGGCGGCGGCCCGCTTTACCTGAAACTGCGTCAGACGATTGAAGACGCCATCAATGGCGGCCGCCTGAAGCACGGTGACGCCCTGCCGCCGGAGCGTGATATTGCAGAAAGCGCCTGCGTCAGCCGCGTCACGGTGCGCAAGGCGGTGGATGATCTCGTGCGTGATGGTCTTCTGGTTCGCAGACACGGCTCCGGCACCTTCGTCGTCAAGCCCATCACCCGCATGCAGCAGCCGCTGACCAAGCTCACCTCGTTTACGGAGGACATGCGCCGGCGGGGAATGACGGCAAGCACCCGCTGGCTGGACCGGGGATTGTTTTACCCGACCGGCGACGAGATGATGACGCTCGGCCTTTCACAATCGGCCATGGTGGCACGGCTTACCCGCCTGCGCCTTGCCAATGATCAGCCGATTGCGCTCGAAGTGACGAGCCTGCCCGGCGATCTTCTGCCCGACCCGCAGCTGGTCGAAAACTCGCTTTATCTCGAGCTTGAAAAAAACGGCATCCGCCCCGTTCGCGCCATTCAACGCATCTCCGCCCGCAATCTGACGGATGAGGAAACGCTGCTGCTCGGCGTTCCGCCAGGCTCCGCCGCACTATCCGTCCAGCGCATGGCCTATCTGGAAAGCGGGCGCCTCATGGAAATATCGCGCGCCCTCTACCGCAGCGACGCCTATGACCTCGTCGCCGAACTGACGATGACCTCCGAGTGAAACACACCGACCAAGGACACAAAACGATGACAACCCTGATGCGCCAGGAAATCAACGAGATTCCCGATGCCGTCGCCCGTCTGCTGGACAATGCGAAAAATGATTTTCAGGAAGCCGGCAGCCAGCTGAAGGCCCGTGATCCAGCCGTTATCGTCACAATTGCGCGGGGTTCCTCCGACCACGCCGCACATTTCCTGAAATATGCGATCGAATTGCAGACCGGGCTGCCGGTGGCGTCGCTCGGGCCCTCGCTCGCCTCCATCTACCAGACGAAATTGCGGCTGGAACGGGCGGCGGCCTTCGCCGTGTCTCAGTCCGGAAAAAGCCCTGATATCGTTGCGCTAGCGGAAAGTGCCCGCAAGGGCGGTGCATTCACCGTCTCTCTCGTCAACACCCTGCCCTCTCCGCTTGGTAATGCAGCCAATCAGGCCATCGACATCCAAGCAGGACCGGAAAAAGCGGTCGCCGCCACCAAATCCTTCGTCAACTCCATCGTTGCTGGCCTCGCAATCCTTGCCGAATGGACGGAAGACAACCTGCTCGCCAAGGCCGTCAGCGCCCTGCCGCAGAATTTCGCAAGAGCCGTTGCCCTCGACTGGAGCCAGATTGCCGAGGCGGTGAAAGGCGAAGAATCGCTTTATATGCTGGGCCGTGGCCCCGCCCTTGCCATTGCCGCAGAAGCCGCGCTGAAATGCAAGGAAACCTGCGAACTGCATGCGGAAGCCTACTCCTCGGCGGAAGTCATGCATGGCCCGGTCTCGCTGGTCGCGCCGAAGTTCCCCGTCATCGCCTTTGCCGCACGCGACCGCGCGGAGGCTTCCGTGACGGACATTGCCGCGGGTCTTGCCCACAAAGGCGCAAATGTTTTCGTCACATCTGCAAAAGGCAGCCCGGCCAAGCCCCTGCCCTTCGTCGAGACCAACCACCCGCTGACCGATGCCCTGTTGCTGATCGCGCCGTTTTACGGCTTCATCGAGCAATTGTCGCGCGCGCGCGGCTTCAACCCGGATGCGCCGGCGGCATTGAAGAAGGTAACGGAAACCCAATGAGCGGCATAAAGGCATTTGTCGGCGCCCGCATTTTCGATGGCGCCGCCTGGCACAATGGCAAGGTACTGCTGACCAGTGACGGACATGTCACCGACATCTCAGACAAAGTGCCCACCGAAGCCGACGTGATTGATGCGAACGGGCTGCTGATCGCGCCGGGCTTCATAGACCTTCAGGTCAATGGCGGCGGCGGGGTCATGTTCAACAACCAGCCGGATGTGGATGGCATCGCCCGGATCTGCGCCGCCCATGCAAAATTCGGCACCACGGCGCTGATGGTCACGCTCATCACCGACCGGCCGGATGTGAGCTCCAAAGCAGCACAGGCGGGTATCGCCGCCGGTAAGGCAAATGTGCCGGGTTTCCTCGGCCTGCATTTCGAGGGTCCGCATCTTTCCGTCGCACGCAAGGGCACCCATGATCCGGCGCTGATCCGCAAGATGGAGGCAGCCGATCTTGAGGTTCTGACCCGTTGTAAGGCGGAACTTGCCTTCGTGCTGACCACCATTGCCCCGGAAAACGTGACCAGGGAGCAGGTTACAGCGCTCCGAAAAGCCGGCATCGTCGTCAGCCTCGGCCACACCGACACAGGCCTCGATGTGGCGATGGCCTATGCTGATGCCGGCGCTTCCATGGTGACCCATCTCTTCAACGCCATGAGCCCGCTTGGCCATCGTGAACCGGGGCTGGTGGGAGCCGCACTTTCGAACGGAAAACTGGATTGCGGGCTGATCGCCGATGGTTTCCATGTCGATCCAGCCGCGATCGGCATTGCGCTGCGCGCCAAGAACGGCCCGGCCCGCATCTTCCTCGTCACCGATGCCATGTCCACCATCGGCACGGATGATGACGGCTTCGAACTGAACGGCCGGCGCGTCTATCGCAATGGCGGACGCCTGACGCTTGCCGATGGCACGCTCGCGGGGGCTGATATCGACATGCTGTCCTGCATCCGCTTCATGCATGAGAAAATGAACACGCCGCTGGAGGAGGCCTTGAGAATGGCCTCCGCTTATCCAGCAGAAGCCATCGGTGCTACGGCCAAGGGGAAACTCCTGCCCGGTTCCGATGCGGATTTCGTCGTGCTGACACCTGATCTTCAAATGCATTCCACATGGATCGGCGGAGAAAAAATCCACGATGCCGCCCGTTCCGGAGCCTGAACAATGATCGTTTGTTTCGATATTGGCGGAACGACCATCAAGGGGGCCATTGCCTATGCCCCGGATGATATTCGCCCCGTGCCGCGCATACCGACACCGAAAACCAGTTTCGAGGACTTCGCGGCCGGCCTTAAATCCGTCATCGACAATAGCGGCGGCACACCCGCCTGCGTGTCGCTGTCGATTGCCGGCGTCATCGATCCCGAAACCGGCAAGGCCACCGTTGCCAATATTCAGAGCATCCATGGCAGGGTGCTGAAGGACGAGTTGGAAAAGGCGCTCAACCTTCCCGTCATCGTTTCAAATGATGCCGATTGTTTCGTGATCGCCGAATCGGAAATCGGCTCCGGACAGGGCCATCGTGTCGTCTTCGGCGTCATCCTCGGGACGGGTGTCGGCGGCGGGCTGGTCATCGATGGCAGGCTCATCAACAGCGATGGCGGTTTCGCCGGCGAATGGGGCCACGGGCCGGTGGCCGCAACCCTGGCCGGCAATCCGCCGATAGCGCTGCCGCGTTTTGAGTGCGGCTGCGGCCTCACCGGTTGCATTGATGCCATCGGCAGCGCCCGTGGCATGGAAAAGCTGCATCTGCATCTTCACCAGCGGGAGATGACCAGCGAGGACATCATCTCCGCCTGGCAGGCGGGCGATGCGCAGGCCGCACGAACCATCGATATTCTCGTTGATATTCTCGCCTCGCCACTCGCGATGGTGATCAACGTCACCGGCGCAACCATCGTGCCGGTCGGCGGCGGGCTTTCGAATTCAAGAGAGCTTCTGGCCGCTCTGGACGAAGCGGTCAGGGGCCGCGTTCTCCGGCGTTTCAACCGCCCGCTGGTCGTGCCTGCCATTTGCCGGATCGAGCCGGGGCTGATCGGTTCAGCCGTCATCGGACTGAAATATGAGAAGGAAATCGCCGTTCCTGCCTGAGCGGCCTTAGGTCTCGATCTTTTCCCGGCGGAAGCCCAGCCCGACCAGCCGCCCGGTCAAATGGGCAAGAAGCGGAAATCGCATGAGCGCCAGCACAAGCGCCGGTGGACCTTTCGGCTTTTCCGCCTCCTCCACCTGCCCCTTCTTGCGGCCGATGCGCATCATTCGCTGCAGAAATTGCGTGGCCTTGGTCGGGAAGGATCGTCGTTTCTCGATTGCGGCGAGATCATCATCACCAACGGGCCGGCCGGATAAAAATACCGGCACCAACACATTGGCCGCAGCAACGGCATCCTGAACGGCCAGATTGACGCCGACACCGCCAACCGGCGACATGGCATGGGCCGCGTCCCCAATGCAGATCAGGCCGGGCTTCCACCAGCGCTGCAGCCGGTCGATGCGAACGGTCAGGAGATGCACGTCGTCCCAGCTGGTAAGCTCGTCAAGCCTCTCGCGCGGGAAAGGGCAGATTTCCGCCACCCTCTCCCTGAACGCCTCAAGTCCCTGCAGCTTTATGTCCGCGAAAAAGCCCTTGCGCACCACATAACCGCATTGCCAGTAATCGCCGCGGTTGATCATCACGAAACCCTGTCGCGAGCCGACATGACCCATGGTTTCGGTCGAATCGCCCGGCTGTTTTGAAAGGCGCATCCACAGCACCTCGGTCGGAACACCGAACCGCTGGATTTCCAGCCCCGCCGCCTCCCGGACGATGGAAGTACGGCCATCCGCGCCCACCACCAGATCGGCGGCAATCTCGATCACCCCATCCGCTGTATTGACGATCAGACCGCCGACACGCCCGTCGCGCTCGATCAAGCCGGTGACCGGCGCATTCATCAGCAGCCGGAAGTTCTCATATTGCCCGGCCTTGCCGACGATGAAATTGAGAAAATCCCATTGCGGCATGAAGGCGATGAAACGATGGTGGACCGGCAACCGGGAAAAATCCGCGATCGTGATACGCTCGCCGCCGATAACCGCATTCAGCCGCGACGCGCGCGTATGCGGCAGACTGAGGAACTCATCGATGAAACCCAGCTGCTCCATCAGTTCAAGCGTGGAGGGGTGGATGGTATCGCCGCGAAAATCGCGCAGGAAATCCCCGTGCTTCTCGACCACCGTCACATCGATACCGCTGCGGGCAAGCAGCAGGCCAAGCATCACACCCGCCGGCCCACCGCCAGCAATGGCAACGGAGGTCCGGATGTGCTGAACCGCCTTACCGTCATTTTCCGGCGCGACTTTCGCTTCTTCCATCACATCTCTCCGTTTCCGCCCCGTTCAACATTCTATCGTGGATCCGTCACCGGAAGATTTGCATTTTTTGGCTGCGGCCAGCCATAGGCATCGAACCGAAACAGCATTTCGGACCGGGCAAAGATAAAAGCGAAGGCCATGGCCGTCCACATGCCGAGTAGCAGCCCGGCGGCGACATCACTTGGATAATGCGCGCCAACGATGACACGCGAAACGCCGATGACGAGGGCGAGCAAAAGAAACGCCCAGCGGAAGCGCGGCACCAGCATGGCCAAAACACCGAAAAAGGCACCGGCGGCCGTCGAATGCCCCGAAGGGAAGCTTTCATAGAGATTGTCACCGGTAAACGGCGTGAGACTATACGCGCCCATTTCCAGAAAAAGCTCCGGTCGCGCCCGCCCGATCAGGAATTTTAGCGTATGGACGAGAATGCTCGCCGTGCCGATCGTCAGGAAGAAATAGGCAAGAAGCCGCCATGCGGTTCTCAAGCGCCCTGCATAGGTCTGAGCCTGCAAAACCCGTGCGCCGACATAGGCAAGAATGGCAAGGGCGCCCGTGGAATAGAGCATCCAGCTGAAGGTTCCGAAATCGGTGATGGCGCGATTGAAGGAGACGATCGTTCCGGGCAGGGCCTGCGCGCTTTCGGAAAGACGTGGATCGAGAGGAATAAAGACCAGCACCAGCACAAGGCTTGCCGCAAAAATCCACCCGCTGGAAACTAGAAATCGTCGCATCAAGGTCCTCTCATCGTTTTCTTGCATATGGCTTTGCCATCCGCAAAAACAATAGCCCGGCGTTTGTCCTTGTTATGGCTGGTTTTCGCGAGTAGAGGCTAATGCATGTAGCCCGAAAAAGTGCAGCGGTTTCGGAAGAACGGCATGCACCAAAGGGTGCGAACCGCAACCGATCGACGGACTGAAAATGACGAATGCCAGTGAAATGCCACGCAAGCTGACCATATTGGGTTCGACGGGTTCGATCGGCACCAATACGCTGGATGTCGTGCGTCAGCTGGGCGGCCGTGATCAGTTCGAGATCATGGCCCTGACCGGTGCGGGAAATATCGCGCTTCTGGCGGAACAGGCGCGCGAGTTCGGTGCGAAGCTTGCGGTTACCGCCGAAGATGACAAATATGAAGAATTGAAATCCGCCCTTACCGGCACCGGCATAAAAGTCGCGGCCGGCAAATCCGGCCTTGAAGAAGCCGCTTCGATGGACGCCGGCTGGGTGATGGCAGCGATTGCCGGAACGCCAGGCCTTGACCCGACGCTGACAGCCGCCAGGCGCGGCGCGGATATCGCCCTTGCCAACAAGGAGTGTCTGGTCTCGGCGGGCGATGTTTTTCTGCGCACGGTCAAACAGGGCGGCGGCAGGCTGATCCCCGTCGACAGCGAACATAGCGCGATCTTCCAGTGCCTGACGGGCGATCACAAACAGGCAGTGGAGCGCATCGTTCTGACAGCCTCTGGCGGGCCATTCCGCACCTGGTCGCGCGACGAAATGGCCAATGTCACGGCCGATATTGCCCGCGCCCATCCCAACTGGTCGATGGGGCTGAAGGTCTCCATCGGCAGCGCCTCCATGTTCAACAAGGGGCTGGAAATGATCGAGGCGAAATACCTCTTCGATCTCAGACCCGATCAGGTGGAGGTGATCGTCCATCCGCAATCGATCGTGCACTCGATGGTCGGTTACAGCGACGGTTCCTATATCGCCCAGCTCGGCTCGCCCGATATGCGCACCGCCATTTCCTATGCCCTCACCTATCCCCGGCGCGGCAATCTCAACGTGGAACGACTGGATTTCGCGAAACTGGCACGGCTCGATTTCGAGGCACCGGATGAGGCCCGCTTCCCCGCGCTGCGGCTCGCCCGCATGGCGCTGGAGCGTGGCGGTTTGCAGGGTGCCGCCCTGAACGCAGCGGAAGAAACCGCTTTTCACGCCTTCGTCGCGGGTGGTATCGGCTTCCTCGACATGGCCGAAATCGTCGAAACGGTCATGGACCGCCTGCATGACGGCCGCTCCGCCACCACGATTGAAGATGTCTTCGCGGCCGACGAAGAAGCCCGCCGCCACGCTCGTGAATTGATCTCCACCAAAGAAAAGGCCGCGTAAACGCGGCCCTATCTACTTTTATTTAAGTGGAGGCCTCACGCCACCGCCCGCGCCAGTGCGCAATGCGACCAGAGCTGATGCAGCGCACCGACCAACTGCTCGATATCGGCATCGGTATGCAGCGGCGTCGGGGTAATGCGCAGGCGCTCTGTCTTGCGCGGCACGGTCGGGTAATTAATCGGCTGCACATAGACACCGTGATTGTCGAGCAGGATATCCGAAATCCACTTGCACTTGGCGGCATCGCCCACCATGACAGGCACGATGTGGCTTGGATTGTCCATATGCGGAATGCCGCGCGCGTCGAGAAGGCCGCGCAGCTTGCGCACCCGGTCCTGATGGCGGGCGCGCTCGAACGGGCTTGCCTTCAGATGCTGGATCGAGGCAATGGCACCGGCAGCAAGCGACGGCGGCAGGGCCGTCGTGAAGATGAAGCCTGAGGCGAAAGAACGGATGAAATCGCAGACCGCCGTAGAACCGGTAATATAGCCGCCCATGACGCCGAAGGCCTTGCCAAGCGTTCCCTCGATAATCGTCAGGCGATCCATCAGCCCTTCGCGCTCGGCAATGCCGCCACCGCGCGGACCATACATGCCGACGGCGTGAACCTCATCGAGATAGGTCATGGCGCCATAACGGTCGGCCAGATCGCAGATTTCCTTGATCGGCGCGATATCGCCATCCATCGAATAGACGGATTCAAAGGCGATGAGCTTCGGCGCGTTCGGATCGGCAGCCTTGAGCTTTGCCTCGAGATCTTCGAGATCGTTGTGTTTCCAGATCACCCGTTCGCAACGACCGTAACGGATACCCTCGATCATCGATGCGTGGTTGAGCGCATCCGAGAAGATGATGAGGCCCGGAATTTTCTGGCCAAGCGTACCGAGGGTCGCCCAGTTGGACACATAACCCGAGGTGAAGATCAGCGCCGCTTCCTTGCCATGCAGGTCGGCGAGTTCCTGTTCAAGCAGGACGTGGTAGTGGTTGGTGCCAGAAATATTCCGGGTGCCTCCCGCACCCGCGCCACAGTGATCAATGGCGGCTTTCATGGCTTCGATGACTTTCGGATTCTGGCCCATGCCGAGATAGTCGTTGGAGCACCAGACCGTTACGTCCCTGCGCTCGCCATTGGCGTTATAGCGTGTCGCGCGGGGAAAATTACCCTGCTGGCGTTCGATATCCGCAAAAACGCGATAACGTCCCTCAGAATGCAGGCTTTGCAGTTCCGTCGTGAAAAATGCCTCGAAGTCCATGCCATGCTCCAGAATTGACCAGACCGTTTTCCGCTCCGACACCCGGACCGTCAACCCTTTCGGGCCACTTTAACCGCGTCTGCGTCAATTCGCCGTTGTTTTGAACCATTCCAATAAACCGTTTATAGCCGCCGATGAAAAGTACAAAATTGATTCACATCAAAAAACCACGAATTTTGGAACCTTTTTCGCCTAGTCCCGTTGTCTGGCACGCAATCGATTTACGCGCGGAGGAATCCCCGAAACATGAGGCTTCCCTTAACGGCATCGAATTGTTAGTTATCTGTGGCGGTCGGAGGTAGCAGTCGCCGCAGATAAATATGGGACGCCTACCGAGCCGAAGAGCTCATTGTAACGTTGGAGAGAGTTTCATGAAGAAGGCAATCATATTTGCGCTGGTCGGCCTGTCGCTCGCAAGCTGCACGCAGACCGAAAAGGGTGCTTCGATCGGTGCCGTTTCCGGTGCGGTCCTCGGCGGCGCTATCACGGGTAACGTTCGTGGCGCGGCTGTTGGTGCGGCAATCGGCGGTGTAGGCGGCGCTCTGATCGGCAACGCTTCCGAGCCGGGCTATTGCTATTATCGCGACCAGTACGGTCAGCGTTACACGGCACGTTGCCGCTAATCGCTGCGCGAAATACCGTTGCACAGAAGCCCCGGTCATCCGGGGCTTTTTGCGTTTAGGGCGGCAAAACGCCAGTCGAAGGGTCCTCAAAGCCGTTTATTTATGATTAAATTGCAATGTTAACGGACAGGAAACGGGTTAGAGCGACAATAAATGCTCAACCATAAAGCAGCATATGCGAAGAACACGAACTAACCCGAAGACAGGTATTGCGTATCGGAAGGCTGGCACCGCACTTGCGGTTGCTTTCACGTTCGCCCTGTATCCGGCGTTTACCCGTGACGCCTTTGCCTTCAAACTGTTCGGTATGCGCCTCTGGGGTTCGGAAGAACCGGAGGTGGAGGTTATCAACCCCGTCAAATACGCCGTCACGCTCGACGCGGGTGAAGCCGACAAGGCGCTGAAAGGCAGCCTCGAAAACAGCTCGCTTCTTCTCGCCGACAAGGACAAGCCCGCCTCCGGCGACCTTGGCCTTCTCATAAAGGCCAGGGACGACCGCGACAGGCTGATCGCGGCGCTTTATGAAAACGCCCGGTATGGCGGTATCGTCAAGGTCACCGTCGCCGGCAGGGACGTGGATGCTCTGCCACCCAATCCGGTCTTCGATCACAGCGCACCCGTACCGGTCGTCATAACGGTAACGCCAGGTCCGAAGTTCACGCTCGGCAGCGTCCGCCTTGAAGGCGATGTGACGGGCCGCAACCTTGAAGAATACGGCCTCGTCACCGGCGGCGATGCCGGGTCTCTGGCGATCATCCGCGCCGGCAACAAGCTGATCGACGACCTGAAGGCGGAAGGCCGGCCACTCGCAAAGCTGACGAAGCGCGAGGCGGTCGCAAATCACGCGACAAATACGGTCGACATCACAATGGCAGCCGAAGGTGGGCCTGTTGCGCCGCTGGGCGAGGTCACCGTCACTGGCGAAAAAACCGTCGATGGCGACTTCATCCGCCGTTATTCGCGCCTCAATGGCGGCGAACCTTATTCGCCGGAAAAACTGCGCAAGGCCGCGGACCGGCTACGCCAGCTGGGCGTCTTCTCCAGCCTGACAATCAAGGAAGCGGGGACGCTGGCGCGTGACGGCTCCATTCCGCTGACCATCGAAGTATCCGAAGGCAAGCATCGCTATTTCGGCGTCGGCGCCCAATATTCCACCACCGAAGGCATTGGCCTCCAGGGTTACTGGGGTCACCGGAACCTGTTTGGAAAGGCGGAATCGTTGCGTATCGAAGGCTCGGTCTCACGCATCGCCGAAGCGTCAAGCGTGGAAGGCATGGACTATTCGGCCGGCATCACCTTCACCAAGCCCGGCATGTTCAATCCGCGCACCACATTCAAGACGAGCCTGATCGCCAAGACCGAACACCCCGACACCTATGAAGCCAAGACGCTGACGGGCACGGCCGGTTTCGCCTATGAGCTGAACGACACCGACACTGCCGCAGCCGGCCTTGAGGTACAATGGGCCGACACCGAAGACGCCTTCGGCAAGAACGAATACCTGACCACCTCGATACCGCTGGAATTTGTTCGCGACACACGTGACGACAAGCTCAACCCCACCGAAGGTTTTCGCGCGTCGGTGGCTGCCAAGCCGAGCTATGAGGCACTGAACGGCACGTTCTTTTCTTCTTTCGAGGGCTCGATTACCGGCTACAAGGGACTTGGTGCCGAAGACCGGCTGATCATGGCCGGAAAGCTCTCCGGCGGTGTACTGGTCGGCGGCAGCGACCTGCAGGACATACCCACCACCCGGCGCTTTTATGCTGGCGGCGGCGGATCGGTGCGCGGCTACAGCTATCAGGAAATATCGCCCTATAATGCAGCAGGCGATGCGACCGGCGGCCGCTCCTATGTCGTGGGTTCCATCGAAGCGCGCATCAAGGTCACCGATACGATCGGCATCGTGCCTTTCATCGATGCTGGTGTGGTTTCGGAGGATGTAACCCCTGATTTTTCCGATATCCGGGCGGGTGCCGGTATCGGCCTGCGTTACGCGACGCCCTTCGGGCCTCTGCGTCTCGATGTCGCCACGCCGCTAAAAAAATATGATGGCGGTAACAGTTTCGGCATTTATGCTGGCATCGGCCAGTCTTTTTAAACGCCGCCATCGAACACCCTTGCAACAGAGTGTAGATTACCTTTGATGAAAACGTTGATTCGATTGCTGAAATGGCTGGGCTACGTTGCCTTGTGCGGCGTGGTGCTGGTGCTGCTTGCGGTTCTGTTCGTCGGTTTTACGCCGATGGGCGCAAGAATTGCCGCAAAGCAGATTTCATCGCTCGTATCGACGCCCGATCAGACGATCGAAATCTCTCCCCCCAGCGGTCTTCTGACCGGCCGCTTGCGGCTCGACAATGTCACCCTTTCGGATCGACAGGGACCCTATGCCCGCGTGAACCAGATCGCCGTCGACTGGTCGCCGCTCTCGCTTCTTGCGGGAACCTTTCATGCCGATCACGTGTCGGCCGGATCGATCGATGTCGAGCGCAAGCCCCTTGCGGCCGAAGAGACGACGACCAAAAGCTCTGGCAGTTCCTCGCTACCGATTGAAATCGGTATCGACAATTTCAGCTTCCCCGATATCAGCCTCGGGCAATCACTTCTCGGCACGCCTTTCGAACTGACCGCCGAAGGCAATCTCAAGGCCGCACGCGACGATATCCGGCTGTCCCTCACGGCGCATCGGGTGAATGCGGCGGATGCCGCCGTCAATGCCGACATCGCCTTTCTGCCGAATGAAAATGTCCTGAAGCTGAAGGCGGAGATGAAGGAGCCCGAAGGCGGTCTCCTTGCCACGCTGCTTTCGCTTCCCGGCACACCCGCAGTGGCAATCGACGTGAACGGCGAAGGGCCGCTTTCCAACTGGACCGGCACGCTCCGCGGCAATGTCTCCGGCAACCAGGTGATCAATCTCACCGGCCGCCACATCCTTGGAGATGACGGAACGCGCCGTATCGAGGTCGCGGGCGGCGGCCAGCCGGACCTGCTTCTTCCGCCCGCCTTCCGCCAGCTTTTTGCCGGTGAGACGAAGCTCGACGCAAACGCCACGCTCTCGCCGCAGGGCCGCATCGAAATCGGCAGCAGCACGCTGGAAACAGGCACCTTGTTGCTCACCGCTTCCGGCACCATCGATCCGAACGGCCAAAACGATCTTGCCGCCAATCTCATCGGCACCGCCGGCCCCGTGGATTTCCGCTGGCCGCTGGAGAATGGCGAAGTCCAGGCTCTCATCAACGGTCTCGATCTGTCCCTGAAGGGTGGCGCAGACGCCGCACATCTCAAGACCACGGCGTCATTGCGCAGCCTTGCCCTGCCACAGGGCCGGCTTGACGACGTCAAGCTGACGGCCGAAAGCACCGATCTCAACATTGCCAGCCGCAGCGGCACCATCGCAACCGTCCTCTCGGTAGCGCAATCGTCCTTCGTCAGCCCGGATATCGACCGGCTGGTACGGGCACCTCTCACCATCAGGGCGCCGCTCAGCCTCACCTCTTCCGCCATCGGCTTTGACGGCACGACGCTGGAAAGCGCCAGCGTCGGCGGAACGCTGAATGGAAGTTTCAACCTCGCCGGCAATCGGCTGACATCCAGCGTGCAGCTCTTCGCGCTGCCGGCCACCCTGCCTCCGGCGCTGGCGGAAAAATTCGACACCACAATCGCCCTGCAGGGCGATATCGACCTGACCGTCGGCGGGCGCATCAGCGTGCAGAACCTCACCGTCAAATCCGGCACGATAGAGGCGGCAGGCGATGTCAGCCTCGAAAACGAGGCGTTGAACGCCAGCCTGACGGGCAAATTCCCCGCTCTCGAAAAGCTGACACCGCAGGCCAAGGGCATTGCCGATTTTGCAATCGAAGCCAGTGGCGCAGTCTCCGCACCGGATTTCAACGTCACCCTGAGTTCTGAAAGCGCAATCCTTGCCGGGCGAACCCTCGAAGCGCTGAAAGTCAGCGCCGCTGGCAAGGCTGATCCCAAGGCACCGCAGGCAAAACTCACCGCCAGCGGCAGCCTCGACCGGCAGAAGATCGACGCCAACGCCAATGTGGTGCAGACCGAAAACGGTACGGCTATCCCCGAACTGCATGTCGCAGTAGGTCGTAACCTGCTGAACGGGCAGTTGCAATTTTCGCAGCAATTCCTGCCGACAGGCAATCTCTCCTTCAATTTCCCGGACCTTGCGCTGCTGGCCGCACTTGCCGCGCAGCAGGCGGACGGGGATATTGCCGGCGATATCGCCTTGAGCAACGCCAATGGTCGGATCGCCGCGACGATAAAGGCGAATGGCGGCAGCATCCGTCAGGGAACCACGGTTATCTCGAAGCTGGCCGCCGATATTTCCATCGATGACCTGCAGGCGCTTGCCATCAACGGCAAGGTCAGTGCCGACAGCGTTAATGCCGGCGCAGCCTCGATTTCCGGCCTGAATGCCACTATCGGCCATTCCGGCACAACGACCGCATTCGACGTCAACGGCCGCTACGACAATGCGCCCTTGGTAGTGAAGGGCAGCGCCGACACAGGCGGCGCGCCGATGACGGTGAGGCTCGACGCCTTTTCCGCCGCGCCCAAGGGCATTGCGGTGCGGCTCGAAAAATCAAGCACCATTGCCATCCAGAACGGCACCGCCCGTATCTCCGACCTGACCATCATCACCGGCGACGGGCGTATTGAGGTCAACGGCACCGCCGGATCGTCACTCGATATCAACGCCGATATCCGTTCGCTTCCCGCCAGTCTCGCAAACGCCTTCGCCGCCGGGCTGGATGCGGCGGGCAGCATATCCGGCACCGTCAGCGCCAAAGGTGCCGCATCGGACCCGACAGTCGATTATAATCTGAACTGGACGAATGCAGAGGTGTCGCAGACCCGCGCCGCGGGACTTGCCGCGCTCGGCATCAAGGCAAACGGCCGCTTTGCCGGCGGCACGCTGCAGATCGATACGAATGTGACTGGTCAGGGTGGCATGTCGCTTGCGGGCGGTGGCTCCCTTGGCATTGCCGGCAATCGCCCGCTTTCCATGGCCTTTACCGGCAGGCTGCCCTTCTCCGCCGTAGCCGCGCAGACTGCCGCCCAGGGCCTCGATGTGGACGGCACGGCCGCCATCGACGTGAAAATTTCCGGCAGCGCCACGGCACCGGTCGTGACCGGCAACATCACCACTGACGGCACGCGCCTGACCGACGTGCGCCGAAACCTGACGATCAATGGGCTGGGTGCAACCATCACCTTCGATCGCGATCGCGCCGTCATTTCCCGACTGGCGGGCAAGCTGGCGGGCGGCGGCACGATCTCGGGAACCGGCAGCGTCGGCATAGCCGGCGGCGCGGGCTTCCCCGCAGACATTTCGATCACGCTGGATCGCGCCGGTTATAATGACGGAACGCTGGTGACCACGGTGGTAAGCGGTACGCTGACACTGAAAGGCCCGCTCTTGAATTCACCGGTGCTGGGCGGCAATCTGACGCTCGACAGAAGCGCCATCACCATTCCGGAGAAACTCCCGGCCTCATTGACGGAAATCGACGTCAAGCACAAGAACGCCCCGCCCAAGGTACGCGCGCAGGCGAAGGCGCTCGGCGGCGATCAGGGCGGCAGCGGCAGCTCGTCCACCATCAATCTCGATCTGCAGGTGAACGCGCCGAGCGGCATCTTCGTGCGCGGCCGTGGCATCGATGCGGAATTGACCGGCAATCTCACGATCCGCGGCACGGCTGCCGTTCCCGTCATCTCCGGCGGTTTTGAAATGCGCCGCGGCAGGCTCGAAATTCTCACCCGCCGTCTTGATTTCACCACCGGCAATATCAGCTTCGGTGGCGGCCTCATTCCTGTCCTCGATATGAAAGCGGACTCGACGGTTGGTTCAACCACCGTCACGGTTGCGGTTTCCGGCAATGCCAACGACCCGACATTCGCCTTCTCCTCGGCCCCTGCCCTGCCGCAGGATGAGGTCATGGCGCAGCTGATCTTTGGCCAGTCCATGTCGAAACTCTCCGCCCTGCAGATCGCCCGGCTGGCGGATGCCGCAGCCCAGCTGGCCGGCGGTCGCTCCACCTCGTTGTTCGACAAGCTCAGAAGCAATCTCGGTGTCGACGATCTCGATATCTCGACGGATTCCGAAGGCCAGGCCCGGGTTTCCGCCGGCAAATATCTCAACGAGAGAACCTATCTCGAGCTGCAGCAGAGCGGCGAATCCGGCGCGAAGGCGATCATCAACCTCGATGTCGGGCGTGGCGTGAAATTGCGTGGCGAAGCGGGCGGCGATGGCGAAGGCGCGGCCGGCATATTTTATGAGAAGGAATATTGAGACCGGTCGCATTTAGGTTTGCGAAACCATCTCATGATACGACTCTTCCATTGAAGACGGAAATATTGTTTCCGGCTGTTCAGGCACCAGGCAGAACGCCAAACCCGCATATGCAAGTGTCGGTGCACTTGCGCCGGCCTCCACAGCGAGCATTGGGAAGAATTCTGATGGCAATGATAAACTCTACCAATTTTGGCGGTGAGACGCTCGAAATCATCGCATTCCGCCTGCATGATCAGGAATTCTGCGTGAAGACGACGACCATCCGCGAAATCCGCGGCTGGGCGCCTTCCACGCCCATTCCCCACGCGCCGAAAGACGTCATCGGCGTCATGAACCTGCGCGGCTCGGTCATTCCGATCATCGATCTGGCCCACAAGCTCGGCATGAAAAGCACCGTCGCCAACGAAAGAAGCGCCATCGTGGTGGCCGAAGTGCACAATATGGTCATCGGCATGCTGGTCGACCGCGTGTCCGATATCCTCACGATCCCGGCAAATCAGGTCCAGCCGGTTCCGGAAATTTCGGCCTCTTTCGACAAGTCCTATTCCGAAGGCATCATCGCCAACGAACATGGCATGATCTGCTTCCTGAACCTTGCAAAGATGTTCAAGGGAACCGAAGCAGAAGATCTCGCGGCCTGAGCCCGCATATCGGGCGGCAACACCCGCTGGCCGCGATTATCGACAGTTAGATCCAACCGCCGGAGCACCTCTCCGGCGGTTTTGTTTTTCCTTTTCTTTCACTTAGTAAATAAGAACATTTTAATATTATAGATATCTAATATTAAAAGCCGAAGATCAGTGCCGCACCGGCACCCTATATCGCAGGTCCGATACTGACCCAGGCCAGAAAACGAGAATTGCCTGCATTGCTGCCATTGGCGGCAAAACCTGTTCGTTGTTCAACATGAGACGGCGCGGACCGCATCCTCTGTGCGGCCAGCCGCGCCGTGGGCCGATATTCGGGGGACATCCAATGCTGGGGTTAGGGAAGAGTGCAGATAACCGGAACATGCTCGATGCGATATCCAGATCGCAGGCGGTCATAGAATTCGATCTCAAGGGAAATATTCTCACCGCCAACAGGAATTTCTGCACGGCGCTGGGTTACGACCTCGCCGAAATCATCGGCAAGCACCACCGCATGTTCTGCGACGCAGATTTCGTCGCCTCGCGCGCCTATCAGGACTTCTGGGACGCTCTCACCCGCGGTGAATTTCAGGCCAAGGAATATCGCCGCATCCGCAAGGATGGATCGGTGATCTGGATAGAAGCCTCCTACAATCCGGTTTTCCGTTCCGGCAAACCTTATAAGGTGGTCAAGATCGCCACCGATATCACCGCCAAGAAAATCAGGGCCGTGGAAGATGCCGGCAAACTGGAGGCGCTTTCCCGCTCCCAGGCAACCATCGAATTTCTGCCCGACGGAACCATCATCACTGCAAATCCGAATTTCTGTACCACCGTCGATTACGACCTCAGGGAGATCGAGGGCAGGCACCATCGCATGTTCTGCGATCCTGCCTATGCGGCGTCACCGGCCTACGGCAATTTCTGGCCACGGCTGGCGGCGGGGGAATTCATCTCGGACGAATTTGTCCGATATGGCAAGAACGGCAAGGAGGTATGGATTCAGGCTGCCTATAACCCTGTGCTGGATGATAAAGGCAAGGTGGTGAAAGTGGTGAAATTCGCCACTGACGTAACCCCGCGCATGAGCGCCATCGCCGTTCTTGCCGAAGCCTTGCGCGCGCTGGCCGAGGGCGATCTCATACAACGCCTCGATAATAGCTTCGTGCCCAGCATGGAGAAACTGCGCCAGGATTTTAACGAAGTGGTCGCCAAGCTTCAGGTCACCATGCAGACCATCGCCCATAATGCCTCTACCATTGCTTCCGGCTCGGGTGAAATTCGCATCGCCGCCGACCAGCTTTCACAGCGCACCGAACAGCAGGCCGCCTCACTGGAAGAGACGGCGGCGGCACTGGAGGAAATCACCACCACCGTTACCGATGCCAGCCAGCGTGCCGGGGAGGCCGGCAAGCTGGTGCTGCGGACGAAAGAACATGCCGAACATTCCGGCGACATCGTCCAGCACGCAATTTCAGCCATGGACGCAATTTCCCGGTCCTCCGGGGAGATCACCAATATCATCGGCGTCATTGACGATATCGCTTTCCAGACCAATCTCCTGGCCCTCAATGCGGGGGTGGAAGCCGCCCGTGCGGGTGAGGCAGGCAAGGGTTTCGCCGTGGTCGCGCAGGAGGTTCGCGAGCTGGCGCAACGATCGGCGGTTGCGGCCAAGGAGATCAAATCCCTCATCAACACCTCTCGCGAACAGGTCGCCAATGGGGTGGACCTCGTCGGCAGGACCGGTGGCGCCCTCAGGGATATTCAATCACAGATGGGGGAAATCGACGCCAATGTCTCCGCCATCGTAGAAGCCTCCCGGGAACAGGCAAACGGCCTCAGGGAAATCAATCAGGCCGTCAACGTCATGGATCAGGCCACCCAGAAAAACGCCGCCATGGTGGAGGAAACCACCGCCGCCAGCCACGGTCTCGCCAATGAAGCGGAAAATCTGCATGAATTGCTGCGGCAATTCAGAATATCGCACGAGACATCCGTATCATCCGCCCGGCCGGTCGACAGAAAGCCGGCCGTGATCACCAGACTGCCGACACCGCAGGCGCGATATGCCGCACCAAGGTCTCATGGAAATGCCGCGGCCGAATGGGCGGAGTTCTAGCTCCCGGAAACCGGCAGGCCGCCGGGAGTCGTCGGCCTGCACGCTAAAGAACGATGCGGTCCGCACGGGTGAAGATTTCAAAATCTTCACCCCGAACCAGAGCGACGAGGGTAACACCCGCGCGCTCGGCCGTTTCAATAGCGAGCGCCGTCGGTGCCGAGATGGCCGCCAGAACGGGACTACCGAGGATTGCCGTCTTCTGAACCATCTCCACCGACAGACGGCTTGTGACGGCCACAATGCCGGCAGGCGGAGATATTTCGGTGTTGATCACCGCGCCTGCCAGCTTGTCGAGCGCGTTGTGGCGGCCGACATCTTCGCGCACGGCAAGCAGCCCCTCCTGCGCGCTATAAAAACCAGCACCGTGAACGGCCCGCGTCTCGCGATTGAGGCTTTGCGCCTCGCTCAACGTTTTCACCGCAGCAACAATATCATGGCCGTTGACGAAGAGTTCAACGCCGCTTAGATCGGGCACCGTGCGCACCGCCTGTTCGATGGATTCAATGCCGCACAGGCCGCAACCGACCGGGCCTGCCATGTGCCGCCGTCTCGCCCGCAGGGCATCGGCCTTAGCATCCTGCAGGTCCACCTGAACATCATACCCTTGCCCGGCCTCGACCACTTCAATGGAGCGAATTTCAGCGCGCGACGTTATGATGCCTTCCGTAAGGCTGAAGCCAAGGGCGAAGTCGACCAGATCGGCAGGGCTCGCCATCATCACCGCATGCGTGCTGCCGCCATAAGAAAAGGCCACCGGCACTTCCTCAGGCACCGCGCGTTCGCCCTCGGCTCTTGCCCCGTCGCGCAAAGCGGTTCTCGCGACCCTCCGGAAACTTGCCTCAACCGACATGCCGATCCTCCCTCCATGACGAAACCAGCCGCTGCCCCGTTTGCGATCGGAGGGCAGGATTGCTTCCGACTTCACATCTAGCCCATTGTGCTGAAAATCGGAATCGGTTTCCCATCACGAGCGTTGAAACGGAAGGCTGGGATGCGCTCTGTATTTCCTCGCTGAGCGGCCTTCAGGCGTCCCCCCCATTCAGCCGTTCTGCGAGCGAGCCAGCGCCATTCACAGGCTCCTGGCATAAGCAGGCGTGGGTCTCATTCAGCTCGGAGCCGAAAACAAAAAAGCGACCGAAACGGCCGCTTTCTGCTTCAGGTTTTTTGTGGGCAGTCATTCTTTCGAACCCGCCCGGTGCTTTCAAGCAGCGACGAGAACCTCATGCAGGTTCGTCAGTTCGTAAAGGTGCTTTTCAAGCTTGGTCAGGTGCTCGTGGTGATGATTGCCCTCTTCGATTTCGGCCTTGGCCGCATCGATACGCTTCTGCAGCGTATCGGGAGACATATCATCGGCCGAAACGGCGGATTCGGCGAGAAGCGTGCAACCGGTCGGCAGAATATCGGCAAAACCGCCGAAGACGACATATTTGTGCGTCTCGCCGGAAGCGAACTTCACCGTTACCAGACCCGGCTTGATCGTCGTCATCGTCGGAGCATGATTGGCCAGAACGGTCATTTCACCCAGCGTAGCCGGGATGACGACTTCCGTAACCGTTTCGGAAACGAGCAGACGCTCCGGGGAAACGAGATCGAATTTGAAACTGTCAGCCATGGCTATTCACTTCTTTTCAATTACGCGGGCGTCACGGACTTGTCTTTTACAACGCAGGCGAAAGCCGTTCCGGTTTCACCATTGTCGGCAAGGCGCGCGGATGAACCGCGCGCCCGCCAATTCATGATCAGGCAGCCTCGGCAGCCAGCTTCTTCGCCTTTTCGATGGCTTCTTCCATCGAACCGACCATGTAGAAGGCAGCTTCCGGCAGGTTGTCGTATTCGCCGTTGACCAGGCCCTTGAAGCCCTTGATCGTGTCTTCGAGCGCAACGAGCTTGCCCGGCGAACCGGTGAAGACTTCAGCAACGAAGAACGGCTGCGACAGGAAGCGCTCGATCTTGCGGGCGCGGGCAACCGTCAGCTTGTCTTCTTCCGACAGTTCGTCCATGCCGAGGATGGCGATGATGTCCTGGAGAGCCTTGTAGCGCTGCAGGGTCGACTGAACCTTACGAGCCACTTCGTAGTGCTCTTCGCCGACGATCATCGGGTCCAGCATACGCGAGGTGGAGTCGAGCGGGTCAACAGCCGGGTAAATACCCTTTTCGGCGATCGAACGCGACAGAACCGTCGTTGCATCAAGGTGCGCGAACGAGGTGGCCGGCGCGGGGTCGGTCAAGTCGTCGGCGGGAACGTAAATCGCCTGAACCGAGGTGATCGAACCCTTGGTCGTGGTGGTGATGCGTTCCTGCATCTGGCCCATGTCGGTTGCCAGCGTCGGCTGATAGCCCACGGCCGAAGGAATACGGCCGAGCAGAGCCGACACTTCCGAACCAGCCTGCGTGAAGCGGAAGATGTTGTCCACGAAGAACAGAACGTCCTGGCCTTCGTCACGGAAGTTTTCAGCGATCGTCAGACCGGTCAGAGCGACGCGGGCGCGTGCACCCGGCGGTTCGTTCATCTGGCCGTAAACCAGCGCGGCCTTGGAGCCTTCGCCGCCGCCAAGCTTGTTGACGTTCGACTCGATCATTTCGTGGTAGAGGTCGTTACCTTCGCGGGTACGTTCACCCACGCCGGCGAATACCGAGTAACCGCCGTGTGCCTTGGCAACGTTGTTGATCAGTTCCATGATGAGAACGGTCTTGCCAACGCCGGCGCCGCCGAACAGGCCGATCTTGCCGCCCTTTGCGTAAGGTGCGAGAAGGTCGACGACCTTGATGCCGGTGACGAGGATCTGTGCTTCCGTCGACTGCTCGACATAGGACGGAGCGTCCTGGTGGATCGCGCGCTTGGAAGCGGTGACAATCGGACCGGCTTCGTCAACCGGCTCGCCGATGACGTTCATGATACGGCCGAGCGTTTCCGGGCCAACCGGAACGGAGATCGGTGCACCGGTGTTGACGACGCCCTGACCGCGAACCAGACCTTCGGTCGAGTCCATGGCGATGGTGCGAACGACGTTTTCGCCGAGGTGCTGCGCGACTTCCAGAACGAGGCGGTTGCCGTTGTTCTCGGTTTCGAGCGCGTTCAGGATCGGAGGCAGTTCGCCTTCGAACGCCACGTCGACAACAGCGCCGATAACCTGGGTAACCTTGCCCGCGCCGTTCACCGCTGCGGTTTTCTTGGGGGTAGCTGCCTTAGCCATTATCCTTACCCTCTTTCCTTACCTCAGAGCGCTTCCGCGCCCGAAATGATTTCAATGAGTTCCTTGGTGATCTGAGCCTGACGCTGACGGTTGTAGGACAGCGTCAGCTTGTTGATCATCTCACCGGCATTGCGCGTTGCATTGTCCATCGCGCTCATCTTGGCGCCCATTTCACCGGCAACGTTTTCGAGCAGAGCCCGGAAAACCTGAACCGAAATGTTGCGCGGAATAAGGTCTTCCAGAATAGAAGCCGCATCCGGCTCATATTCGTAGACGGCGTTCTGCGTCGTCTCATCCGCTTCCACAACAGGCGTAGCGGCCGGAATGAGCTGCAGGCCGGTCGGGATCTGGCTGATGACGGACTTGAATTCCGAATAGATCAGCGTGCAGACGTCGAATTCACCCGCGTTGAAGAGCGAGATCACCTTCTTGGCGATCTGGTCGGCGTTTTCAAAACCGACCTTCTTCACTTCGCGCAGTTCGACGCGCTCGATGATGTTGGCTGCAAATTCGCGGCGAAGGCTGTCGTAACCCTTCTTGCCAACCGTGATGATCTTGACCGTCTTGCCTTCCGAAATCAGCTTGCGGGCATGATCGCGGGCAAAACGGGAAATCTGCGAGTTGAAACCGCCGCAAAGACCACGTTCAGCCGTGCAGACGACGAGCAGATGCACGTCGTCCTTGCCGGTGCCGGTCATCAGCGCCGGAGCAACGTCTGCCTCGACCGCCGAGGCGATGTTGGCAAGAACGGCGCTCATGCGCTGAGAATAAGGCCGGGCGGCCTCCGCAGCTTCCTGGGCGCGCCGAAGCTTCGCCGCGGCGACCATTTTCATCGCCTTGGTAATCTTCTGCGTCGCCTTCACGGAGGCAATGCGGTTTTTCAGATCCTTTAGTGAAGGCATCCGTTATCCGTCCGAGTAAAAGAGCCCTGATTTAAGAGAAAGACTTGGCGAAGGTATCAAGAGCGCCCTTGAGCTTGCCCTTGGTATCGTCGCTGATAGCCTTTTCCGTGCGGATGGTGTCGAGGATCGCCTTGCCTTCCGAGCGGAGGTAGGAGAGGAAACCCTGCTCGAACTTGCCGACCTGTGCGACCGGAATCTTGTCGAGGTAGCCGTTAACACCAGCGAAGATCACCGCAACCTGCTCTTCCGTCTTGAGCGGAGAGAACTGCGGCTGCTTCAGAAGCTCGGTCAGGCGGGCACCGCGGTTAAGCAGGCGCTGCGTGGACGCATCAAGGTCCGAGCCGAACTGGGCAAAAGCGGCCATTTCGCGATACTGGGCGAGTTCACCCTTGATCGAACCGGCAACCTGCTTCATCGCCTTGATCTGAGCGGCAGAGCCAACGCGCGAAACCGACAGACCGACGTTAACGGCCGGACGGATGCCCTGGTAGAACAGGTCGGTTTCAAGGAAGATCTGGCCGTCGGTGATCGAGATCACGTTGGTCGGAATAAAGGCCGAAACGTCGTTACCCTGGGTTTCGATGACCGGCAGAGCCGTCAGCGAACCTGCGCCCATTTCGTCGGAGAGCTTTGCAGCGCGCTCGAGAAGACGGGAGTGAAGGTAGAAAACGTCGCCCGGATAAGCTTCGCGGCCCGGAGGACGACGCAGCAGAAGCGACATCTGACGATAGGCAACGGCCTGCTTGGAAAGGTCGTCGTAACCGATGAGAGCGTGCTTGCCGTTGTCACGGAAATATTCGCCCATAGCGCAGCCGGCGAACGGAGCGAGGTACTGCATCGGAGCCGGATCGGAAGCCGTTGCGGCAACGATGATCGAGTACTGCAGCGCGCCGCGCTCTTCCAGAACCTTCACGAACTGGGCAACGGTCGAACGCTTCTGACCGATAGCGACGTAGACGCAATAAAGCTTGTCGCCGTCAGGGCCATTGTCGTGAATGGCCTTCTGGTTCAGGATCGTGTCGAGAATGATCGCGGTCTTGCCGGTCTGGCGGTCGCCGATGACGAGCTCGCGCTGGCCACGGCCAACCGGGATGAGCGCGTCGATAGCCTTGAGGCCGGTCGACATCGGCTCATGAACCGACTTGCGCGGAATGATGCCGGGAGCCTTGACGTCAACGCGCGAACGCTTGGCGGCATTGATCGGGCCCTTGCCGTCGATCGGGTTGCCAAGCGCGTCAACGACGCGGCCGAGCAATTCCGGACCAACGGGAACGTCAACGATAGCGCCAGTCCGCTTTACGGTGTCGCCTTCCTTGATGTCACGGTCCGAACCGAAGATAACCACACCGACGTTGTCGGCTTCAAGGTTGAGTGCCATGCCGCGGATGCCGCCGGGGAACTCGACCATTTCACCGGCCTGAACATTGTCGAGGCCGTAAACGCGGGCAATACCGTCACCGACGGAAAGCACCTGACCGACTTCCGAGACTTCCGCCTCGTTGCCGAAATTTTTGATTTGATCTTTCAGAATTGCGGAAATTTCCGCGGCGCGGATATCCATCAGCCAACCTCTTTCAGTGCAAGCTTAAGGGTGGAAAGTTTGGTGCGAAGAGACGTATCGATCTGGCGAGAGCCGACCTTGACGATCAGGCCGCCGAGGATCGACGGATCGACGGTAACGGAAATCGTCACATCCTTGCCGGTAACGCTCTTCAGCGCCGCTTTCAGTTCAGTTTCCTGCGCCTCGTCGAGCGCATGTGCCGAGGTGACCTCGGCGGTGATTTCGCCGCGGTGGTCGGCGGCAATGGCACGGTAGGCGCGGATCATGCCGGGAACGGCAAAGAGACGGCGGTTATTCGCAACGACCTTGAGGAAATTAACAGCAAGACCGGCAATGCCGGCCTTCTCGCAGATCGCGGTGATTGCCTTGAACTGATCCTCGGCGGAAAACACCGGGCTCGCAACCAGACGCTTCAAATCGTCGCTTTCGTCGAGAAGTGCGCCGAACTTGTCCAGATCGGCCCCAACCGCTTCAACCGCACCCGCTTCCAAAGCAAGCTCGAAAAGCGACGACGCATACCTTTCCGCTACACCGGATGTTCCCTGGGAGGTGTCTGCCACGGGCACTTTTTCCCTGCTAATCATCCAAGATCGTCAGCGATGGGGATCCATCACATCAAATTCTTGAAATCGTTTCAATTTCCCCGAAAAAGACCGGAATTCCCCCCTGTCTTTTCCCAATTTCGCGGTCCGTCTAGCATAGGACGCCGGGACTCGCAACACGCGTAATAGCGGAAAGCGCCGTTTGGGCAAGGGGGAATGCGTTTAAATTTTCCGATTTCGCTCAGGATGCGGCATCTGTGCGTCACAAAAGGCAAAAAGCCCGCTTCAGACCAGCCCGAACACGTAGCTCAACGACAGTGCAGCGAGCAGAAAGTGTACAACCAGGAGTATGAAATTCCGCATGGTTGCGCCTCCGTCCGAGAGAATGGAGAGAATGCCGCCGAATACGCTGAGACCGAAAGCCGCACCGAAGGCGAGATAGACCATGGGCTGCGCCAGAAGCAGGGCAGCGGCGCCGAGACCGAGATAGAAGCCGGCAAGCGATGAGCGCACGAGCGCATAACCATCCCTGCGCTCACCCGACGGCTGCAGACCAAAGGCACGCAGCGTAATACCCGGCGCAAACATAAAAAAGAGGCCCATCACGGCCGAAACCACCGCCGCTCCGAAAGCCAGCTGCTCGCCGAACTCGGCGGGAAAATAAAACTCCATCTCGGTCCCCAAATCATTTTGACTGCCTGCTGCGTTATGACACGGTCATGACAGCGGGAAAACGCCCCGGCGGCAAAGTTCAAAGGAAACTTTGCGGATCGATATCGAGCTGAACATGCACGCTGCCGCGCTCTTTGGGGCCATTGGCCAGCAATGTGCGAAGGAAGGACTGCATATCGGAATTGCGCCGCCCATGCACCAGGAGGCGGAAACGGTGGCGGCCGCGGATGAGCGCGAGCGGCGCTTCCGCCGGGCCGAGCAGCATGATGCCGGTAACCTGCGGCGCTGCGGCCCTTAAACCCCGCGCATGGGTTTCGGCCTCTCCGCGCGTATCGGCGGAAACGATGATCGAGGCGAGACGGCCGAAGGGCGGCAGAACAGCCTTTTCCCGCTCCACGATCTCCCTTTCGTAGAAGGCCGAGGCATCACCCGAAACGATCGCCTGCATGACGGGATGCTGCGGCTGGTAGGTCTGCAGCAGACCATGGCTCTTCAACCCCGTGCGCCCGGCGCGCCCTGTCACCTGCGAGAGCAGCTGGAACGTTCGCTCTGCCGCGCGCGGATCGCCATTGGCAAGGCCCAGATCGGCATCAACGATGCCGACAAGCGTCATCAGCGGAAAATTATGCCCCTTGGCGACGAGCTGCGTGCCGATGACGATATCCGCCTCGCCCTTGACGATCGCCTCCAGCTCCAGCCGCAGGCGCTTGACACCCATGAGATCGGAGGAGAGCACGATGGTGCGGGCCTCGGGGAAATGTTTCTCCACCTCTTCGGCAATGCGCTCCACGCCGGGACCGCAGGCCACCAGATGATCGAAGGTGCCGCATTCCGGGCAATGATCAGGTGTCGGCTCGTTATGGCCACACTGGTGGCACTGCAGTTGATTGCGGAAACGGTGCTCCACCAGCCAGCTGGAACATTGCGGGCACTGGAAACGGTGGCCGCAGACACGGCAAAGCGTCAGCGGCGCATACCCACGGCGATTGAGGAAGAGAAGTGCCTGCTCGCCCTTTTCGATGGTCTTGCCAATGCCGCGCAGCAGGACGGGCGAGAGAAACCCTCCCCTTTCCGGCGGATGGCGGCGCATATCGACAAGGTGCAGATCGGGCATGGCCGCATCGCCAAAGCGCGTATGCAGGTGAATGGTGTTGTAGCGCCCCGAACTGCCGTTGACCTGGCTTTCCACCGACGGCGTGGCCGACACCAGCACGACAGGAAATTCTGCGATCCGCGCCCTGACGACGGCCATGTCGCGGGCATTATAAAAGACGCGGTCTTCCTGCTTGTAGGCGGGGTCGTGCTCTTCATCAACGATGATGAGACCGAGATTGTCGAAGGGCAGGAAAAGTGCCGAGCGCGCGCCAGCCACCACCTTCACCTCGCCCGTCACCGCCTGCCGCCAGACCTTTTCACGCATACGCGGCGACAGGTCCGAATGCCATTCCGCCGGTTTCGCGCCGAAACGATCCTGAAAACGCTCAAGAAAGGCCGCCGTCAACGCGATTTCAGGCAGCAGGATGAGAACCTGCTTGCCCTGACGGAGCGTCTCGGCCACCGCCTCGAAATAGACCTCGGTCTTGCCCGAACCGGTCACGCCATCGATCAGCGAGACATGAAAACCACCCTTGCGCACATCTTCAAGGATTTCCGAAGCGGCCTGTTTCTGCGGGCCCTCCAGACGCGGCTCGACAAAGTCAGGATCAGGCTCGGCCACGACAGGCGGCGCTGGCAGAAAAACCGTCTCGAATACGCCCTGTTTGACAAGGCCGTCGATGACGCTGGTCGAAACGCCGGCGGCATGAGCAAGCCCGCTCTTCGTCCAGCCGTGCCCTTCCGCCGCCAGTTCCATCACCCGCTCGCGGGCGGGGGTCAGGCGTTCCGGCCGGCCTTCCGTCAGTCGAAGCCCCTCGATCATCGGCTCCGGATCGAAGGCGGCAGGCGCTCTGAGCGCCATGCGCGCCACCAGGCCGGGCGGAGAAAGCGTATAGGCGGCAACCCAGTCAACGAAACGGCGCATCTCCGCCTTCAGCGGCGGGCATTCGAAACTCTTGGTGATGGGCCGCAATTTCTTCGGATCGATGCCCTTTTCGCCGGCATCGTCCCACACCACGCCGAAGACCTGCCGGGGACCGAGTGGCACCTGCACGACCGAGCCGGTCTCGACCACCATATCCTCAGGCACCGCATAGCTGTAGGGCCCGGGCGCCGGCATGGGCACGAGAACGGGCACCGTGCGCACGGGCGACGGCGGGTCGAACAAAGCCCCAAACAGATCGGACGAATCTTTTGCCATGATGTGGCGACCATGCCCCGGCGAGATGAAAAAGGAAACCGCCCGGATGTAGTGGGCCCATCCCGCAAAGTCCATCTCTTAACCAAATACTGACCATAGAGGCATAGCTTCAAAGCATGGAATGGAGCACCCCGTGACTGAAATCCTGACATTTGCGCAACCCGATCTTTTGAACGAGCGCCAGTCCTGGCTCGCCGGTCTTGCCGGCGAGCGCCGTCTTTCCGACAACACCGTCGAAGCCTATGAACGCGATACCCGCCAGTTCCTGACATTTCTCACCGGTTACACCGGCAAGCCCGCCACCATCGCCGATATTGCCGATTTGCGCCCGGTCGATCTTCGCGCCTTTCTGGCCAACCGACGCAAGGAGGGAGTTGGTGCGCGTTCACTCGGCCGGCATCTGGCCGGACTACGCTCCCTTCTTCACCACCTGCAAAAAAAAGGCCTCGTCAATGCGGCCGGCGCCACCGCCATGCGCGCGCCAAAACAGCCGAAATCCCTGCCAAAACCGCTGACCGACCGGCAGGCCCTGAAGATCACCACGGCCGAGGCACAATTGAACGAGGAACCGTGGATCGCCGCCCGCAATGCGGCAGTCCTTTCGCTGCTTTATGGCTGCGGCCTCCGCATTTCCGAGGCACTCGGTCTGACGCCAGCCGATTTTCCGTCCGGTGCCCGCAGCCTGCGCATCACCGGCAAGGGCAACAAAACGCGTATCGTGCCACTGCTGGCAGTGGTGACGGAAGCAGTCGATGCCTACAGGAAGCTCTGCCCCTATGCTCTGGCGGCGGATGCCCCCCTCTTCCTCGGCGCACGCGGCGGCAAGCTGCAGCCCGCCATCATACAGCGGGAAATGCAGAAGCTGCGTGGCGCTTTCGGCCTGCCGGAAAACGCCACGCCACATGCGCTGCGCCATTCCTTCGCCACCCATCTTCTGGCTGGTGGTGGCGATCTGCGCACCATTCAGGAACTGCTGGGCCATGCGAGCCTGTCCACTACCCAGGTCTATACCGGCGTCGATACCGCCAGACTGCTGGAAATCTACGACAATGCCCACCCGCGCGCATGACGCAGGAAATGGTTAACCATAAACATTAACCAGACATCCAAGCCGCCGTTCTATAAGCGAACAAGAACCGGATTGGACCCATGCACAGCCTGATAAAGCCACACAACCTTACCGCCACCCTGATGGGCAAAACCGGCGACGCCCTGCTGTGGCTGCTCGCGGCCCTGCATGTCACGGCCCTCGCCATTCTGCTCATGACTTTGCTTTCGCTAAGTGAAGCGGAAGCCGCAGGGCAACAGATCACCTGCACGGGCAGCGACATTCTCGTGGATATGCGCAAGACCGATCCGCAGGCTTTTGCGAAGATCGAACAGGAAGCGGCAGCGATCCCCAATGGCAAGGGCAATTTCTGGCGCATCGAAAAGGCCGGAACTGAGCCCTCCTATCTTCTCGGTACGATGCATGTCACCGACCCACGCGTTCTGGAAATGCCTGCCGCTGCCAGCCCCGCCTTCGAAAAAGCCGCAACTGTCATCGTGGAATCGGACGAAATCGTCGACGACAAGAAGGTCGCGACCTCGCTGCTGAGCAAACCCGAACTCACCATGTTTCTGGACGGCAAGTCGATCACCGACATCCTGTCGCCGGAGAATGTCACGCGTCTGGAAAAGGGCCTCAAGGAGCGCGGCATTCCGCTGAATGCCGTTTCACGGATGAAGCCGTGGATGCTCTCGAGCTTCGTTGCCCTTCCCGCCTGCGAATTTGCCCGCAAGGCCACCGGCCTCTCCTTTCTCGACAAGAAATTGGCCGAAGATGCACTCGCGGATGGAAAACGTCTCGTCGGGCTGGAAACCATGGTCGAGCAGCTGACGGCCATGTCCGAACTGCCGATGGAATTTCATCTTCAAGCGCTGATTGAGACGCTCGAACTCGGCGACCGCATGGACGACGTGATGAAGACCATGACCGATCTCTATGTCGCCGGCGATATCGGCATGACCATGCCCATGCTGAAAAGCCTGGACCCCAAGAAGGCAGTGGCAGAAAACGAACAGGGTTACGCCGCCTTCGAGCAACGTATCATCACCGACCGCAATCACGTCATGGCGGAACGGGCCACCCCCGAACTGGCCAAGGGCAATGTCTTCATGGCCGTGGGCGCCCTGCACCTGCCGGGCGAAGAGGGCGTGATCGAACTCCTGCGTGCAGAAGGCTTCACCCTCACGCGGGTTGAATAAGACCCCCCTCTGCGATGCGGACAGGCCGGACATTGGCGCAGAATGGCCGCATCGTCGCCGGCACGATCCGACGGTGAAACGGCCCGACGATAAGAAGATATAGCCGCCCGAACAGGTTCCTGCGCCTGACAATGGTGGTGACGCTCACCGTCTGGCGGCTACCCGTCTCTTCGAGATCGATGACGATCCGGAAATCGAGATGGCGGTCATCGAAGCCGAGCACGGTCCGTTCCGGCGTGGATGACAGAACCGGAAACCCGCCCGCCGAAGCACCCGCCGCCAGTTCGACCGTTTTCAAGCCGAAAAGCGAAACGACACGGTTTCGAAGCGTCATAAGGCGGCTTATCCATAGCGGCGGATGGTCGAGAAGCAGCCTGCTCACATCGAGCGAGGACGACTTCGGTGACACCATCTCCCCTTCGAAACGATCCCACCAGTCAGCGCCCGGCAATATGTCTTCGTTATTCCGCATCCATGAACCCCGGCCGCCCGATGCGGCAGGAGCCACCATCGTCTTTTTCCGATGGGCGGGAAACGCGACAAACCGCCGCTCGAAGCATTCCCGGCGAAAGCGCGAAGCCATCTTTCGTCCGGAAGTGCCCTAGCCGTGTGTCATGCGCTTCAGGACATTGGTGCGCCAGTAGAACTGGTGAACCAGAACGGCTGCGACATGGCCGACGATCAACACCCACATCAGCGCCTTGAACGGGCCGGAATGCAGCTGGCCTGCGGCCTGGGCACCGAAATAATAGGCGGCGACACCGGATAGAGGCAGGACGAAGAACAAGGCGTAGAAGGTGAAATGCGCCACTTTGGCCGCGATCTGAAACGGCCGAGGCTCTTCCGCGGGATGCGGCGGCACGCCCTGGAAAAAGCGCAGACAGAGGCGCAGGACCGCAAGCAACAGGATGGCAAAACCGACATAGGCGTGAATATTGGCCGAGGAAATCTGATCCGGTGTCAATGTTTCACCCCGCCGCATCAGCCGGTAGGCATGGGCCATGGCGTCGGGAAACAGCAGATTGAAGAAGATCAGAAGCGCCATCGCCCAATGAATGATGCGCTGTGGAACCGAGAAGGAAACTTGAGTTGAAAATGCCATTTTATTGCCTTTTATCAAAAGGTTAGACAGGCTATGGCACGAGTATGTGAAACCCCGGCCTGCATGGCAAGCCGAGGTTTGGCAGATGAATGAAATTTAATATTTGCACGTCGGGCAGAAACACCCCTGGCGGTTTTGAAAGCCAGCACGCAAACAGAAGCCAGGCCGGCGGAACGCTTTCGTTTTCGTTCTGCCGTTCCAGCGCCGGTCACATGTGGATCGGCTTGAAGAACGTCGCAAGTGCCGCTTCCTTCACGGCTTCCGACATGGTCGGGTGCGCATGGCAGGTGCGGCCGAGGTCTTCCGAAGAACCGCCGAATTCCATCAGCACGGTGATTTCGTGGATCATTTCGCCAGCGCCGAAGCCGACGATGTGACCGCCGAGAACCCGGTCGGTTTCCTTGTCGGCAAGAATCTTCACGAAACCATCCGTCACCTGCATGGCGCGGGCGCGGCCATTGGCGGTGAAGGGGAACTTGCCGACCTTGTAGGCGACGCCAGCGGCCTTCAGTTCTTCCTCGGTCTTGCCGACGGAAGCGATTTCCGGCTGGGTATAGACGACTGCCGGAATGACGTCGTAGTTCACATGGCCGCGCTGACCAGCGAGGATTTCCGCAAGCGCGACGCCCTCGTCTTCCGCCTTGTGCGCCAGCATCGGACCCTTCACCACGTCACCGATCGCATAGATGCCGTCGACATTGGTCTTGTAGTGGCCGTCGATTTCGACGCGGCCGCGGCTGTCCAGCACCACGCCTGCTTCCGCAAGACCGAGACCTTCGGTGTAGGGTTTGCGGCCGGTGGAGATCAGCACGACATTCGCTTCCAGCGTTTCAGCCGCGCCGCCCTTGACCGGCTCGAACACCACCTTTGCACCGGCGGCGGTCTTTTCAACAGCCGTCACCTTGGCGCCGAGCTTGAAATCGAGACCCTGCTTGGCGAGCAGACGCTGAGACTGCTTGGAAACTTCACCATCCATGCCACCGAGAATATTGTCGAGATATTCGACGACGGTCACCTTCGCGCCAAGACGCGACCAGACCGAACCAAGCTCGAGGCCGATGACGCCACCGCCGACAACAATCAGCTTTTCCGGAACCTTGGAAAGGGCGATCGCACCCGTGGAGGAGACGATGACGCTTTCATCGATATCAACCTGAACGCCCGGAATGCCGGCAACATCGGAACCGGTGGCGATAACGATGTTCTTCGCTTCGATTTCTTGGCTCTCGCCCTTGTCGTTGGTGACGGAAACCTTGCCGGCGGAAACGACCTTGCCGGTGCCCTGGAAGGTATCGATCTTGTTTTTCTTGAACAGGAAGGACACGCCGTCGACATTGGCCTTCACCACGCCGTCCTTGTGGCCCATCATCTTTTCAAGGTTCAGCTTCGGCGCGGCGACTTCGATACCGAGCGAATCGACGCCATGGGCAACATGGGCAAAGGTTTCGGACGCGTGCAGCAGCGCCTTCGAAGGGATGCAGCCAACATTGAGGCAGGTGCCGCCATAGGTCGCGCGCTTTTCGATGACAGCGACCTTCAGGCCGAGCTGTGCCGCCTTGACCGCGCAAACATAACCGCCGGGGCCCGTGCCGATTACAACTACATCATATGCCATGTTCGTTTTCCTGATTGATGTCGGGCAAGATGCGGGATCGTTGCCCTGCTTGCGTTTGACCTGAAACTCAGGCCGCTTTTTCCGTTGCGAGTTTTATACCGAGTGCGATGAAGACCACGCCGCTGGTGCGGTCGATCCATTGGCTGGCGCGCTGAAATGCAGCGCGCATGTGCGGCGTCGTCATGAACAGGCTGACGCCGACGAACCACAGGATAAGGCAGCTCGCCATGACGAGCCCGTATCCGAATTTGATAGCGACCGGCGTATGCGCGTGAACCACCGTCGAAAAGATCGACAGGAAGAAAAACACCGGCTTGGGGTTGAGCGCATTGGCGGCAAAACCGAGTGTGAACGCCTTCAGCGCCGTCTGCCTGCTTTTGACCGGCACGGCACCATCCGCATCAGCCTCCGGCAATTCGGTCTTGCCCGCACGCAGCGCCTTGATACCGATATAGATGAGATACGCGACGCCCAGCCATTTGACGATGTTGAAGAGATAGATCGACTGGGAAATGATGAGGCCAAGTCCGAGGATCGTATAGGTGACATGGAACATCAAAGACGTTCCAACACCGAAACTGGTGATGATGGCCTGCCTGCGCCCATGCACCATGGCCTGGCGCATGACCATGGCGAGATCGGCACCGGGCGACACGATCGCGAAGGAGAAAATCGCCATCAGGGATGCAAGTTCGATGAGATATTGATGCATCGTAAAGCAGCCTTCAGAACATCAGCACGACAAACATGAGCGCCAGCCCAAGCACGGACCCCAGCCACACGAAAGAGCGGATATAAGGGACGCCCGCCAGATAGAGCGGAATATAAATCACCCGGCAGATCAGCCAGATCCAGGCGCCAGTCAGCGCCAGACCGGCAGGATCGCCCGCCATGATGACCCCGAAAGCGAGCGCCAGAAAAGCCGGATATGTTTCCCGGAAATTCGCAGACGCGCGTGAGGCACGGCCGGAAAGCCTGCCCTGCGGCACCTGGCTGCCATCCCTTGGCCCGGCATTCCATTCCAGCCCGAATTCCTTGGTCGCCGTCATGCCCTGCAGCATGACGTGAAACACGAGCAGAAGAACGCTTAGACCGATGAGCGGCAGAAAAGGGGAAGCGGCAAGAAATGTCGGCTGCACATCTGCTCTCCAGGTGGTCTTTCAGCGGGGCTTCACTTGAAACCCCGCTGAAAGGAAAAGCAAGAGCGATTAGAGATCGAGAACCAGACGTTCCGGATCTTCCAGGCTTTCCTTGACGCGAACGAGGAAGGTCACGGCTTCCTTGCCGTCAACGATACGGTGATCGTAAGAGAGCGCAAGATACATCATCGGGCGGATGACGACCTGACCGCCGATGGCGACCGGGCGTTCCTGAATCTTGTGCATGCCGAGGATGCCCGACTGCGGTGCATTGAGGATCGGCGAGGACATCAGCGAACCGTAGACACCGCCATTGGTGATGGTGAAGGTGCCACCCTGCATGTCGGCCATGCCGAGCGAACCGTCACGCGCTGCCTTGGCGAGGCGGCCGAGTTCCTTTTCGACGCCGGCGATGGAGAGCTGGTCGGCATCGCGGATAACAGGAACAACGAGGCCCTTGTCGGTGCCGACAGCCATGCCGACGTGACAATAGTTCTTGTAAATGATGTCCGTGCCGTCGATTTCAGCGTTGACGGCGGGCAGTTCCTTCAGCGCGTGGGTCACGGCCTTGGTGAAGAAGCCCATGAAGCCGAGCTTGACGCCATGCTTCTTCTCGAACACGTCCTTGTAACGGTTGCGCAGGTCCATGACCGCGCTCATGTCCACCTCGTTATAGGTGGTGAGCATGGCGGCGGTGTTCTGTGCATCCTTCAGGCGACGGGCGATCGTCTGGCGCAGGCGGGTCATCTTCACGCGCTCTTCGCGAACCTGATCCTGCTCGGCGGAAACCGGACGGGGAGCAGCAGCAACCGGAGCCGGAGCGGCGGCAGGTGCCGAAACGCCCTTGGCGACAGCGGCGAGAACGTCACCCTTCAGAACCTGGCCACGCTTGCCGGAACCATCGACCTGATCGGCAGACAGGTTGTTTTCAGCAAGCAGCTTGCCAGCGGCAGGTGCCGGCGGCATGGAACCGGTTGCCGGAGCGGCAACGGCGGCAGGTGCCGGTGCGGCGGCCGCAGCTGGCTTTGCCGGTTCTGCGGCAGGTGCGGAGGTTGCTGCACCGGCAGCACCTTCGGCGATCTGGCCGAGAAGAGCGTCGAGGCCGACGGTCTCGCCGTTCTGCGCAACGATTTCGGTGAGAACGCCGGACGCAGGCGCCGGGACTTCGACGGTAACCTTGTCGGTTTCCAGTTCAACGAGAGGTTCGTCGGCCTTGACGGTATCGCCGACCTTCTTGAACCAGGTGCCGACGGTCGCTTCGCTGACGGATTCGCCGAGGGTTGGTACGCGGATTTCAGTGGCCATGATCTAGTTCCGTTATTCAGGTGTCTTTTTTGCGGGGCGATGCGGGAGAGTTTTCACTCTCCCAGCGCGTCTTCCAGGAACGCAGCAAGCTGCGCCAGATGCTTGGACATCAGGCCGGTCGCCGGAGAGGCGGCCGCCGGACGGCCCGTGTAACGGACCTTCTGGTACTTGGCGTCGATATGCGCCAGGACCCATTCAAGGTAAGGATCGATGAACGACCACGCACCCATGTTCTTCGGCTCTTCCTGGCACCAGACCATCTCCGCATTGCGGAAGCGCGACAGCTCGTTGATGAGCGCCTTGGCCGGGAACGGATAGAGCTGCTCGACGCGCAGCAGGTAGATGTCGTCGATACCGCGCTTTTCGCGTTCCTCGAGCAGATCGTAATAGACCTTGCCCGTGCACATGACGACGCGACGGATCTTCGAATCCTTCTGCAGCTTGATCGGGCCGTCCTTGATGACTTCAGCATCGTCCCACAGGAGACGGTGGAAGGAGGACTCGCCTGCAAGCTCGGCCAGCGACGAGGTGGCGCGCTTGTGACGCAGCAGCGACTTCGGCGTCATCAGGATCAGCGGCTTGCGGAAGTCGCGCTTCATCTGGCGGCGCAGGATGTGGAAGTAGTTGGCCGGCGTCGTGCAGTTGGCAACCTGCATGTTGTCTTCGGCACACATCTGCAGCCAGCGCTCCAGACGGGCGGACGAATGTTCCGGACCCTGACCTTCGTAGCCATGCGGCAGAAGGCAGACGAGACCGGACATGCGCAGCCACTTGCGTTCACCCGACGAGATGAACTGGTCGAACACCACCTGCGCGCCGTTGGCGAAGTCGCCGAACTGGGCTTCCCAAAGGGTCAGCGCATTCGGACGGGCCAGCGAATAGCCGTATTCGAAACCGAGAACGGCTTCTTCCGAAAGCATCGAGTTGATGACTTCGTAACGGGCCTGCGTCGGCGAAAGATTGGCAAGCGGAATATAACGCTCTTCGGTCTCCTGATCGTAGAGAACCGAATGACGCTGCGAGAAGGTGCCGCGTTCGCAATCCTGACCGGAAAGACGGATCTTGTGGCCGTCGGCAACGAGCGAACCGAAAGCCAGCGCTTCCGCCATCGCCCAGTCGATGCCTTCGCCCGTCTCGATCATCTGCGAGCGGTTTTCCATGAAGCGCTGGATCGTGCGGTGGGCGCTGAAGCCTTCCGGAATGGTCGACAGCTTCTTGCCGATTTCCTTCAGCTGCTTCATCGGCACGCCGGTCTTGCCGCGACGCTGCTCATCGGCATTGTCGGCGGCACGCAGACCCGACCACTGACCATCCAGCCAGTCGGCCTTGTTCGGCTTGTAGGACTGGCCGGCTTCGAATTCCTGCTCCAGATGGGCGCGCCAGTCGGCCTTCATCTTCTCGAATTCGCCTTCGTTGATCAGGCCTTCGGCGATCAGACGGTCGGCATAGATGCGCGCCACGGTCTTGTGGCCACGGATGACCTTGTACATCTTCGGCTGCGTGAACGCCGGCTCGTCGCCTTCGTTATGGCCAAAACGACGATAGCAGAACATGTCCACGACGACAGGCTTGTGGAACTTCATGCGGTATTCGGTGGCAACCTTGGCCGCATAGGTCACAGCTTCCGGATCGTCACCGTTGACGTGGAAGATCGGCGCTTCGATCATCTTGGCAACGTCGGACGGATAGGGCGACGAACGCGAGAAGGCCGGGTTCGTCGTGAAACCGATCTGGTTGTTGATGATGAAGTGCATGGTGCCGGCAACGCGGTGGCCGCGCAGACCGGAAAGGCCGAGAATTTCAGCAACAACGCCCTGACCCGCAAAAGCGGCATCGCCGTGCAGCAGGAGCGGCAGTACCTTGGCGCGTTCCGACAGCGGAATGATGTCGCCGTCCCATGCCTTGGCAAGCTGGTCCTGCTTGGCGCGGGCCTTGCCCATCACAACGGGGTTGACGATTTCAAGGTGCGACGGGTTGGCCGTCAGCGACAGGTGAACCTTGTTGCCGTCGAATTCGCGGTCGGAGGAGGCACCGAGGTGGTACTTCACGTCACCGGAACCCTCGACATCGTCAGGCTTGAACGAACCGCCCTTGAATTCGTGGAACACGGCGCGATGCGGCTTGCCCATGACATTGGTCAGAACGTTCAGGCGGCCACGGTGGGCCATGCCGAGAACGACTTCTTCGAGACCTTCCTGGCCGCCGCGCTTGATGATCTGCTCGAGCGCCGGGATCAGCGATTCACCGCCATCGAGGCCGAAACGCTTGGTGCCCTTGAAGCGCACGTCGAGGAACTGCTCGTAGCCTTCGGCTTCGACCAGCTTGGACAGAATGGCCTTCTTGCCTTCAGCCGTGAAGGCGACGCCCTTGTCCGGACCTTCGATGCGCTCCTGGATCCAGCCTTTTTCTTCCGGGCTGGACATATGCATGAATTCGACACCGATGGTGGAGCAGTAGGTGCGCTCCAGAATATCGATCATCTCACGCACGGTCGCATATTCGAGGCCGAGCACGTTATCGATGAAAATCTTGCGGTCGTAGTCGCTTTCCTCGAAGCCGTAGGACTTCGGCGACAGCTCGTTGTAATCCTCAACGGCGACGGCGATGCCGAGCGGATCGAGCTTGGCGTGCAGATGGCCGCGCATGCGGTAGGCGCGGATCATCATGATGGCGCGAACGCTATCACGGGTCGCCTGCAACACTTCCGCTTCGCTGACCGGCTTGCCCGTGTCGGCGCTCTTGGCTTCGGCCTTCGCCTGAACCTTTTTCTCGATGGCCTTCTCGACCGTGGCCCAGTTTCCGTCCAGCGCGGATACCAGTTCGCCATTCGCCGGGATAGGCCAGTTGGCACGCTTCCAGGAGGCGCCCTTGGCCGCCTTCTTCACATCTTCCGGATTATCGGACAGTGCCTTGAAGAAGCTCTGCCACTCCGGCGACACGGAAGAGGGATCCTCTTCGTACCGGGCATAGAGCTGCTCGATATAGGCCGCATTCGCGCCGTCCAGAAACGACGTGATCTGAAACTGCTCGTTCGCTTCTTGCCTTGCCATTTTCGTTCCTGCGGACTTGTCCGTCCGCCTCCTCGATGCCGTTAGGGCCGTTTCACCGGCCTGCCGCTTTGATTATTGCTGTCTGCCGCCGAGGCGGTATGCCGTTCTGTCTATCGTCTTTGCGGCATCGGGCAGCGCGGCGATAAAGCCGCACCGCCCGTTACCGGTCTCATGTGGTCTCAGCCCTTGAGGACTTCAACCAGCGTCTTGCCGAGGCGCGCCGGGGAAGGCGAAACCTTGATGCCGGCCGCTTCCATGGCAGCGATCTTGGATTCCGCATCGCCCTTGCCGCCGGAAACGACAGCGCCGGCGTGGCCCATGGTGCGACCCTTCGGAGCCGTACGGCCCGCGATGAAGCCGGCCATCGGCTTCTTGCGGCCCTTCTTGGCTTCGTCGATCAGGAACTGCGCCGCATCTTCTTCAGCCGAGCCGCCGATTTCGCCGATCATGATGATCGACTGCGTGGCTTCGTCAGCGAGGAACATTTCGAGCACGTCGATGAACTCGGTGCCCTTGACCGGGTCGCCGCCGATGCCGACAGCCGTCGTCTGGCCGAGACCTTCGTTCGAGGTCTGGAACACGGCTTCATAGGTGAGCGTGCCCGAACGGGAAACGATACCGACCGAACCCTTGCGGAAGATGGAGCCCGGCATGATGCCGATCTTGCATTCTTCCGGCGTCAGGATGCCCGGGCAGTTCGGGCCGAGCAGGCGCGACGTGGAGCGGTCGAGGCGAGCCTTGACGCGCACCATGTCCATGACCGGGATACCTTCGGTGATGCAGGTAATGAACGGAATTTCGGCATCGATGGCTTCGATGATGGCGTCGGCTGCACCTGCCGGCGGAACATAGATCACGGATGCATCCGCACCGGTCTTTTCCTTGGCTTCGGCAACGCTTGCGAAGATCGGCAGGGTTTCACCCTTGGAACCGGTCCAGGTTTCGCCACCCTTCTTCGGGTGAATACCGCCAACCATCTGCGTGCCGTAATAGGCAAGCGCCTGCTCGGTGTGGAAGGTGCCGGTCTTGCCGGTCAGGCCCTGTACGAGGACCTTGGTGTCTTTATTGACGAGAATCGACATTATATCCGGTCCTTCAAATTAGCCGTTCACCGCTGCGACGATTTTCTTCGCCGCATCGTCGAGATCGTCAGCCGCGGTGATCGCAAGGCCGGACTCGTTGAGGATCTTCTTGCCAAGCTCGACATTCGTGCCTTCGAGGCGCACGACGAGCGGAACCTTCAGACCGACTTCCTTGACGGCTGCGATCACGCCTTCGGCGATGACGTCGCACTTCATGATGCCGCCGAAGATGTTGACGAGGATACCCTCGACCTTCGGGTCGGCCGTGATGATCTTGAAGGCTGCCGCAACCTTCTCCTTGCCGGCACCGCCGCCGACGTCGCAGAAGTTAGCCGGCTCTTTGCCGTACAGCTTGATGATGTCCATCGTCGCCATAGCGAGACCGGCGCCGTTGACCATGCAGCCGATGTTGCCGTCGAGGGCGACGTAAGCGAGGTCCCACTTGGAGGCTTCGATTTCCTTGGCGTCTTCTTCGGTCTCGTCGCGCAGCGCCTTGACATCGTCATGGCGGAACAGCGCGTTGCCGTCGAAGGACATCTTGGCGTCGAGAACGCGCAGATGGCCATTTTCCATGACGATCAGCGGGTTAACCTCGAGGAGAGCCATGTCCTTCTCGTTGAAGGCCTTGTAGAGGATCGGGAACAGCGCCTTGGCGTCTTCGGCTGCAACGCCGTCAAGCTCGAGAGCCTTGGAGATCGCGGCAACGTCGGCGTCGCTCACACCCTTTTCCGGGTTGATGGCGATGGTGTGGATCTTTTCCGGCGTGTCGTGGGCGACAGCTTCGATGTCCATGCCGCCTTCCGTGGAAACCACGAAAGCAACCTGGCCGACGGAACGGTCAACCAGCAGCGAGCAATAAAGTTCGCGGGCAATGTCAGCGCCGTCTTCGATGTAGAGGCGGTTGACCTGCTTGCCGGCTTCACCGGTCTGCGCCGTTACCAGCGTGTTGCCGAGCATGTCCTTGGCGTGGGAGACGACTTCGTCGATCGACTTCGCCAGACGAACGCCGCCCTTGGCGTCCGGGCCGAGTTCCCTGAACTTGCCCTTGCCGCGGCCACCAGCGTGGATCTGGCTCTTGACGACGTAGAGCGGGCCGGGAAGCTGCTTGGCGGCAGCTTCGGCTTCTTCGACCTTGAGAATGGCGACGCCTTCAGCAACCGGCGCGCCGTAGCCCTTCAGAAGAGCCTTGGCCTGATATTCGTGAATATTCATGGAATAATCCCTGTTTGGAGCCGCTTGGAATATTACTTCAGCGACGGAGCGATGTTGACGCAGGCTTCGCAAAGACCAGCGACAGCGCCGACGGATTTCTGGAAGGCGGCTTCTTCTTCCTTGTTGAGTTCGATCTCGATGATGCGCTCGATACCGCCGGCACCGATGATGGTGGGCACGCCGACATACATGTCGTCAACGCCATACTGGCCCGAGAGATGGGCAGCGGCGGGCAGAACGCGCTTCTTGTCCTTGAGGTAGGATTCAGCCATTTCGATCGCCGAAGCGGCCGGCGCGTAATAGGCCGAACCGGTCTTGAGCAGGCCGACGATTTCAGCGCCGCCGTCACGGGTGCGCTGGATGATTTGCTCAAGGCGCTCGGCGGTCAGCCAGCCCATCTTGACGAGATCGGTCAGCGGAACGCCGGCGACCGTGGAGTAACGGGCGAGCGGCACCATGGTATCGCCGTGACCGCCGAGAACGAAAGCGGTGACGTCTTCAACCGAAACGTTGAATTCTTCAGCGAGGAACAGACGGAAACGGGCGCTGTCGAGCACGCCGGCCATGCCGACGACCTTGTTCTTCGGCAGGCCGGAGAACTTCTGCAGTGCCCAGACCATGGCGTCGAGCGGGTTGGTGATGCAGATCACGAAAGCGTTCGGGGCATATTTCTTGATGCCGGCGCCGACCTGTTCCATGACCTTGAGGTTGATACCGAGCAGATCGTCGCGGCTCATGCCCGGCTTGCGGGCAACGCCGGCGGTGACGATGCAGACGTCGGCACCTTCGATGGCGGCATAATCGGAAGCGCCGGAGAGCTTGGCATTGAAACCTTCAACTGGACCGGACTGGGCAATATCCAGACCCTTGCCCTGCGGAATACCGTCGGCAATATCGAAGAGGACGATATCGCCCAGTTCCTTCAGGCTGGCGAGGTGTGCCAGCGTGCCGCCGATCATGCCAGAACCAATAAGTGCAATTTTTTTGCGAGCCATCGAATGCTTCCTCTTGAGCTTCAATTCAATTTCACCGCGCCAAACCGGCAGCTAAATTGTCGCACTTCGATTAGCCCCATTGGCCAAAATTGGCAACAGATTCTTTTGTGATGAATATTTTCAATCGTTTAGATCATTATTTTCTTACGTAAACGTAAGAAAATGCGTCACGAAAGTGTCAAACTTTCTGCCGTTTTTCGTGATGCAGCGCCAGATAATCGGCACTGCGCATCTCAAACAACCGCGAGGCCGTGCGGTCGAATTCGAAACCTTCCGTGCCCTTGCGTTTGCCGAGCAGGTCCTCCGGCATGGCGGCAGCGGAAGCGAAAAGCCTGACGCTGTGATCGTAAAGCGCATCGATGAGGATGATGAAACGTTTGGTCTCGTTGCGCTTGTCCGCGTTCAAGAACGGAATGTGGTCGATGAAGACCGTATCGAAACGATTGGCGATGGCAAGGAAATCGGAAGCCCCGAGTGGCTTCTCGCAAAGATCGGAAAAGGAAAAACGGGCGACCCGGCCGCTGGCGCGCGGCACCAGAATGGAGCGGCCCTTCATCGGTATCTCGGTCGGCGCAACGAGGTGACCGGCAATCATGTGCCGCCAGGCCATGTCCATCGCCTGATCCGCCGAACCGTCGAGCGGCGTGACATAGACGGGCAGGCTCTCCAGCTTCTCCATCCGGTAGTCGGTGGGGCTGTCCAGCGTCACCACCTCCACATATTTCTTCAGCAGATCGACGAAGGGCAGGAACAGACCGCGGTTGAGGCCGTCCTTGTAGAGATTGTCCGGCACGACGTTGGAGGTCGTCACCAACGTGCAGCCATTGGCGAACAGCTCGCTGAACAGCCGGGCGAGGATCATCGCATCGGCAATATCCGTGACGGTGAATTCGTCGAAACATAAAAGCTCGGCTTCCGCCAGCAGCTGGGCGGCAACGGGCGGAATGGGGTCAGCCTGTTTGGTTTCACCGTTCTTCAGCTTCTGCCGGTGCGCGTGCACACGATTATGCACATCCGCCATGAATTCATGGAAATGGCAGCGCCGCTTGGAGGAAACCGGTGCCATTTCATAGAACATGTCCATCAGCATCGTCTTGCCACGACCAACGCTGCCATAGACATACAATCCCTTGACGGCGGCAGCAGGTCCGGCCTTGCGCGCGAACATCCAGCCAAGCGCGCTCTTTTTCTTGGCCGGCTTGCGCGCCTTCAGATCGGCAAGGATACGATCGAGATGCGCTGCCACGCCAAGCTGAGCCGCATCGGCCTGCAAGGTGCCAGCTGCCGTCAATGCGTTGAGCTGTTCAACGACACTATGATTGTAATCAGGCAATGGCTTCATGGAAAAGCGCCCCGGCCGCGGGCGCAACGCAGCACCCGCGAGGAATGGAATGACTCAGAACAACGAAAGCAATCCGGCCGCACCGGAACGGCTCACCGGCTGAGGCTGAGCGGCTGACCGCTGTTGGTCGTGCCGTCGAAGCGCGCATCGGCGCTCTTGTAGACGCGGCCGATGGTGTCGCCCGAACGGTTCTTGAAGAGAACCATCTTGCCCGACACTTCCCAGGAACCCATCGCCGTCAGTTCGCCGGAACATCCACGTGTGCCGCCGCGCGAACCGCTGCCGAGATTGGTGAGCGTCAGGAACATGTCACAATTGGCGCCGCCATTGGAAACGCGCCAGTTGCCGACCATGGATTCCTTGGTCACGTCAAGCGCCGTTGCCGGAGGAGCTGCGGAAGCGACATTCATGCCGCCAGGGGCCGCCGATGCCGGAGCCGAAGGGAACTGGCTGCCCGAAGCGCCACCAGGCGGCGGCAGGGCGCCGGACTGAACGGAAGGAACCGGCTGAGCCTGCAAGGGCGGCGTATAACCGGGATTGTTACTGCCGTTATTGTTGTAATCGTAGGAGGTACGTTGGCAACCGGCGAGACTCATCACAACCGCAAGGCCTGTCACCACATATCTGAATTGCATATCAAGCTCCCGATTCTCTCGCTTCAGGAAAGACGATGATCAAACAAGAAGGCTGAATTATTACCAAAGCCTTATCTTGCGCAAGCGATGGCCGGGATAATTACAATTTCGGTTGATTTTTACCGATTTTCCCGAGCCCTGTCGTAAAAAGAGCCGCGGCTGAGACCGCGGCCCGGATAAATTCCCGTCACCAGCGAATCGCCGTTAGACGCGGCGTTCGACCATCATCTTCTTGATTTCCGCGATCGCCTTGGCCGGGTTCAAGCCCTTCGGGCAGGCCTGCGCGCAGTTCATGATGGTGTGGCAGCGATAAAGACGGAACGGGTCCTCGAGATTGTCGAGACGCTCGCCGGTTGCTTCGTCGCGGCTGTCGATCAGCCAGCGATAGGCCTGCAGCAGAACGGCCGGACCAAGGTAACGGTCGCCATTCCACCAGTAGCTGGGACAGGAGGTGGAGCAGCAGGCGCAGAGAATGCACTCATAAAGACCGTCGAGCTTCAGGCGGTCCTCATGGCTCTGCTTCCATTCCTTGGCAGGCGTCGGCGAAACCGTCTTCAGCCAGGGCTCGATGGAGCGATGCTGGGCATAGAAGTTCGACAGATCCGGAACAAGGTCCTTCACGACGGGCATATGCGGCAGCGGATAAACCTTCACCGTGCCGTTGATCTCTTCCATGCCCTTGGTGCAGGCAAGCGTGTTGGTGCCGTCGATGTTCATGGCGCAGGAACCGCAAATTCCTTCGCGGCAGGAGCGGCGCAGCGTCAGCGTCGGGTCGATATTGTTCTTGATGTAGAGAAGCGCATCGAGAACCATCGGTCCGCAATCGTCGACATCGATATAATAGGTGTCGATGCGCGGGTTCTGGCCGTCATCCGGGTTCCAGCGATAGATGCGGTATTCGCGCACATTCTTGGCACCGTCAGGCTTCGGCCAGACCTTGCCTTCGTTGATCTGGGAATTCTTGGGGAGAGCGAGTTCAACCATATCCAGTTCCTCAAATCAGTAGACGCGCGCCTTCGGCTCGATCTTTTTGGGATCGATGCCGTCGGCGATCAGGTCGGTGTGAACCGGGCGGTAGTCGAGCTTGACGTCGCCTTCCGGGCTGACCCAGGAGAGCGTGTGCTTGCGCCAATTCACATCGTCGCGACCGGCGAACGGACCGTCGACGAAATCCTCACGGGCGTGCGAACCACGGCTTTCCTTGCGCGCTTCCGCGCCATAGACCGTGGTGATCGCATTGGCCATGAGGTTGTGCAGCTCGAGCGTCTCGACCAGATCGGAGTTCCAGACCATCGAACGGTCGGTGACCTTGACGTCAGGCAGTTCCTTCCAGATGGCGGAAAGACGCTGGCAACCGCTTTCCAGCGATTCCTGCGTGCGGAACACGGCCGCATCGTCCTGCATGGCGCGCTGCATCTTGTCGCGCAGCACCGCCGTCGGCGTCGAGCCATTGGCATAACGCACGCTGTCGAAGCGTTCCATGATCTTGTCACAGGCCGCGATGTCGAGCGCCGGAACCGGCGCATCGCGGTCGATGACCTGCGCGGCGCGAATGGCGGCGGCACGGCCGAAGACCACAAGGTCGATCAGCGAGTTGGAGCCGAGGCGGTTCGCACCGTGAACCGAGGCGCAACCGGCTTCGCCGACAGCCATCAGGCCGGGTGCGATACGTTCCGGGTTGTTGGCATCGGCATTCAGCACTTCACCCCAGTAGTTGGTCGGAATGCCGCCCATATTGTAGTGAACCGTCGGCAGGACCGGGATCGGCTCGCGCGTCACGTCGACACCGGCGAAAATCTTGGCGCTTTCGGAAATGCCCGGAAGGCGCTCATGCAGGATCGCCGGATCGAGATGATCGAGATGCAGGAAGATGTGGTCCTTGTTCTTGCCGACGCCGCGGCCTTCACGGATTTCCATCGTCATGCAGCGCGAGACCACGTCACGCGAGGCAAGGTCCTTCGCGGAAGGCGCATAACGCTCCATGAAGCGCTCACCTTCGGAGTTGACGAGATAACCGCCTTCGCCGCGTGCACCTTCGGTGATCAGGCAGCCTGCGCCGTAGATACCGGTTGGGTGGAACTGCACGAATTCCATGTCCTGAAGCGGCAGGCCAGCGCGGGCGATCATGCCGCCGCCGTCGCCGGTGCAGGTATGGGCCGAGGTCGCCGAGAAGTAGGCGCGGCCGTAACCGCCAGTCGCCAGGACCACCATCTTGGCGGCGAAGCGATGGATCGTGCCGTCATCGAGGTTCCAGGCAACGACGCCGGTGCAGCGGCCGTCGGGAGACATGATGAGGTCGAGCGCGAAATATTCGATGAAGAATTCCGCATTGTTGCGCAGCGACTGGCCATAAAGCGTGTGCAGAATGGCGTGACCGGTACGGTCGGCGGCGGCGCAGGTGCGCTGCACCGGCGGGCCTTCACCATAGTTCTGCATGTGACCGCCGAACGGGCGCTGGTAGATCTTGCCTTCTTCGTTGCGCGAGAAAGGCACGCCGTAATGCTCCAGCTCATAGACCGCTTTTGGCGCTTCCATGGCGAGATATTGCATCGCATCGACGTCGCCGAGCCAGTCGGAGCCCTTTACGGTGTCGTAAAGGTGCCACTGCCAACAGTCTGGCGTCATGTTGGTGAGCGATGCGGCGATGCCGCCCTGCGCCGCAACCGTGTGGGAGCGCGTCGGGAAAACCTTGGTGATGCAGGCCGTGCGGAAACCCTGTTCCGCCATGCCGAGCGTTGCGCGCAGACCCGCGCCGCCGGCGCCCACCACGATCACGTCATAGGAGTGATCGACATAGGTGTAGGCCTTGCCATTCTGGGAAGGTGAACTGATCGATGCCATGGCGGACTTATCCTGCGAATGCGATTTTCAGAATGGCGAAGATGGAAAGGCCGCCAATGAGAACCGCGAAAAACATATTGAGCATCAGAAGAACGAGCTTCGAAACCTCGGCGTGAATGTAGTCTTCGATGATGACCTGCATGCCGAGCTTCATGTGGATGAGGCCGGAAACCAGAACCAGAGCCATGATGACCGCAACGAGCGGGTTCGACAGCGCCGCGACGACCTCAGGATAGGGCGCGCCGGCATATCTGATGAGGAAGACGACAAAGAAGACGAGCAACGGAACGTTGGCGACCGCAGTCACACGCTGGCGCCAGAAATGGTCGGTGCCTTCCTTGGCGGAGCCGAGGCCGCGAACCTTTCCGAGAGGTGTACGCATATCCATGAAAAATCTCCTCAGCGCACGATCAGGGCAATGACCCAGATCAGCGCGGTCAGACAGATCGACACCACCCATGAGGCCTTTGCCAGCTTGGTGGTAAAGTGCTTTTCGAAACCGTAGCCCAGATCCCACATGAAGTGGCGAAGACCGCCCAGCATGTGATGGACCAGAGCCCAGGTGTAGCCGATCAGGATGAGCCTGCCGATGATCGTACCCATCGCCCAGTTGACCCAGTCGTAATAGGCAGGACCCGAGGCGATTGCGATCAGCCACCAGGCAACCAGAAGCGTTCCGAAATAAAGCGCGCCGCCTGTAATGCGGTGCACGATGGATGCGACCATCGTCGGAATCAGCTTGTAAACTTGAAGATGCGGCGACAGAGGCCGGTTATTTGTCACATTCGCCATCAGAACCTCGCGGCGTTTTCCCGTGCGCCCACAAGATTGGACGCCCCCAAGCAACAGCACATGACGAAAGAATGTGCATTGCACCAACCGCGACGTTTAATCACATGGGGGCATCACCACAAGCACATTTCATGACCGATTCGAATTTAATCGATTGGTTCACGAATTTTTTTTGGAATTTTTTTGCGTGAAAATAAAAAATCGAGCGTTTCCAAGATTTACACCCTCGAAATATTTACCTTTACGTAATTCAGAAATCGTGTAATTTACCTTTGGTTAACCTGAAAAATCCGGAGAATGAGGCTCATGTTACAGCGCCGAATCGCCGCTCTGACCATGATGGTCGCAGGCGTCATTTTCACCGCAATGCCATCTGCGGCAGCAGAGGATTTTCATAGCCGCCATGATTATCGGCATAGGCAATCACAGACAAGTTTCTCCACGGACGGGCTGCCGTCAACCCTGCCTGGCGGCACCTATGTGGGCGCGATATCGGCCCTGCGGATACGCGGCAACGGCAATTATTTTGCAATCGGCGGCGGGTTTACGCAAAGAGGAGCAGGGGATACGACGGCCGCGCAACTTGCCCCCAAGGCTAAAATCATCAACGTCCATGCCGAAAGCGCGGGCGATGCCTGCGCCTACGAACATGGCGTCTGTATTATCAGGCCCTAAGGCGTTTCCGGTAAAAATGCAGAACGAGCTTGCGTTCGAAAATGCGGAACGCTCCGATCAGATGAAGCGCCACACCGTGGTGTTTTTCACTTCGCTGTCTTCCAGCGCCCGCGTTACCGGCACCTGATAGGTGGCTTCAGCGCGAAGACGCTCTTTGGGCAGATAAGCCCGCCCCGGATCGCCGACGAGCACCCTCACGCCCTTTTCCGTCAGGTCCAGAAACCACGGCACCAAGAGATCGGCGAAGGCACGGTCGTAAAACACATCGCCCGCCAGCAGCACATCCGCCTCTACCGGCTTTCCGACCATATCGAGCCCCGTAAAACCGATATCCACGCCATTGAGCGCCCCATTCAGCCGAATGGCCGTTTCCGTCCATGGATCGATATCGGCGGCCAGAACTGTATCGGCACCCGCTTTCGCAGCCGCTATGGCGACCAACCCGGAGCCGCTGGCGAAATCCAGCACGCTTCTGCCGGAAACGCTTTCAGGGTGATCGAGAACATAACGGGCAAGCCCCTGCCCGCCGGCCCAGGCAAAGGCCCAGAAGGGCGGCGGCAGGCCGATCTCCTCCAGTTCCTCTTCCGTCTTCAGCCACAGCTCATGCGCTTCGGTGGCGAGATGAAGGCGCAATTCCGGCACATGCGGCGGATGCATGATGCCGGTATTGTCGAGAATGAAACGTTCGGGATCGGTCCTCACCGAAAGCTCAGTCCGGTGACTTCGGCGGATTGGCGAGGTTGCCCATGCGGCAGACCTCAAGATATTCCTCTTCCGTCACGGGCTGCACGGAGAGCCGCATGGAGGTGACGAGCGACATCTTCTCCAATTTGGGGTTGGCCTTCACATCTTTCAGCGAAACCGGCTGCGGCATATCGCAGACAGCGCGGATATCCACGCAATCCCATTTCAGATCCCCTTCGGCGGTCGAGTCCGGATGCGACAGCGCGCAGACTTCGACGATGCCGACAACATCCAGCCCCTCATTGGAATGATAGAAGAAACCCTTGTCGCCAATCTTCATGGCGCGCATGTTGTTGCGCGCCTGATAATTGCGCACGCCGGTCCATTCTTCGCCCGCCTCGCCCTTGGCCTTCTGCATCTCCCAGGACCATTTGAACGGCTCGGACTTGTAAAGCCAGTAATTCGCCATGCCTGCTCAAGCTCCCGGATTGTTGAAGACCCAATTGTAGGGCTTCACATCCACGCTTTCGAACAGGCCGGCCTTGGCATAGGGGTCGGCATCGGCGAGCGCCTTCGCGGCATCGATATCAGCGGCTTCAACGATCACGAGGCTGCCATTCGGCTTGCCTTCAGCATCCAGAAACGGACCGGCGATCTTCAGCGTACCCTCGGCATTCAGCTTGTTCAGGTGCTCCAGATGCGCCGGGCGCGTTTCCATGCGCACGTTCAGATGGCCGGACTTGTCCTTGCAGATAAAGGCAAACAGCATTTTCGTCTCCTCGTTAAAACATGTCTTCCAAACGCGTCAGCGACTTGGAGCAAAGACCCATCCTCATTCGGTGGTGATGGGCCGTGTCATCAATTGTTGCATGGCGTTCGCCACATCCAGATTGCCGTCGATGATGGCAGCCACCGCTTCGGTAACCGGCATGTCGACGGCATGACTTTCTCCGAGCCGGGCGGCGACGGCTGCCGCAAAGGCACCCTCCACCAACCCACCGGACATATCCTTGCCCTCACCCCGGCCAAGCGCGATGCCGAAACGCAGGTTGCGCGACTGGTGGCTGGTGGCGGTCAGCACCAGATCGCCAAGGCCCGAGAGGCCGCGCACCGTGTCCGCCTTGCCACCCATCGCAACGATGAGACGCGACATCTCGGCAAGGCCGCGCGAAATCAGCGCCGCCCGGGCGGAATCACCAAGACCCGCGCCTTCGACGATGCCGGCGGCAATGGCCAGCACATTCTTCAGCGCCCCGCCAAGCTGCACGCCGATACGGTCGGTGGAGGCATAAAGCCGGAAGGTCCTGCCGGAAATCGTGGTCGCCAGCCGTTCGGCAACCGCTGCGTCTTCCGCCGCAATCGCCATGGCGGTGGGCAGGCCGCGCGCGATATCTGCCGCAAATCCGGGACCGGAAAGGACCGCAATCGGATGATGCGGCAGTTCCGCCTCGAGAAGTTCCGTCAGCAGCCGGCCGGAGCTGCGGTCGATACCCTTGGCGCAGGTGACGATGATAGAGTCGTTAGCCAGATAAGGGCCATAATGACGGGCCGCGTCGGCATGGGCCTGCGATGGCATGGCGAAGAGCACGATGCCGGCTGCCGCCAGCACATCAGGCTCGGCGGAAAACTCCAGCGCATCCGGCAGCTCCACACCCGGCAGGGCCGCCTCGTGAACACGGTCGCTCCTGAGGTCGGCCATCAGGGATGGATCGCGACCGAGCAGGGTCACGTCATGCCGATTTTCCAGCGCGATGACCACAGCGAGCGCGGTTCCGAAGGCGCCAGCGCCGATGACGACGATTTTTTCCCGCTGCATCAGGCCTTGGCTCCCCTTTTGCCGAAACCGATCAACGTCTCCGCATTGCCATCAAGTGGCCAGCGCGAGCGCGGCGGTATCTCCAGCGGATCGGCTTGCCTGCCATCCGCCATGCGCTCCAGTCCCGCCCAGGCGATCATTGCCGCATTGTCGGTGCAAAGCCGGTGTGGCGGCGCAACGAAACGGAAGCCATGCGTATCGCAAAGCGCCTGCAGTGTCTGGCGGATTTCCTGATTGGCCGCAACGCCGCCGGCCACGACCAGCGCCGGTTTGGTTTCCAGCTGCGGAAACTCCTGGCTGAACCGGGCAAGGCCGCGGCCGATGCGATCCTTGAGGGTGCGCGACACCGCCTTCTGGAACGAAGCGCAGATATCGGCGATATCCTGCTCCGAAAGTGGTGCGATGGCGGTCGCCGCCTGCCGCACCGCCGTCTTCAGGCCGGAAAAGGAAAAATCGAGCCGTGTTTCGCCGACCATCGGGCGCGGCAGCGGAAACCGGTTCGGATCCCCCTTCGCCGCCGCTTTCTCGACCGCAGGCCCGCCGGGATAGGGCAGGCCAAGAAGTTTCGCGGTCTTGTCGAAAGCTTCACCCAGCGCGTCATCGATGGTGGTGCCCCAGCGCTCATAATCGCCCACGCCACGCACCAGCACCAGCTGGGTATGGCCGCCGGAAACCAGCAGCATCAGATAGGGGAAAGACAGGCCATCGGTCAGCCGCGCCGTCAGCGCATGGCCCTCCAGATGGTTGATGGCGTAAAGCGGCTTATCCGCCGCCTTGGCTATCGCCTTGCCCGTCATCAAACCCACCAGCAGGCCACCGATGAGGCCGGGTCCGGAGGTGGCGGCAATGGCATCGACATCAGCAAGCGTGACACCCGCCTGTTCCAGCGCTTCTTCCACCAGCGTGTCCAGCGCCTCGACATGGGCCCGTGCGGCGATTTCCGGCACCACGCCGCCATAGGCGCTGTGTTCCTCAAGCTGCGACAAAACGACGTCGGAGACGATCTCGCCACGCCCGTCCGCATGCCGAACCACAATGGATGCAGCGGTTTCGTCACAGCTTGTCTCTATGCCGAGGATACGAAGAAAGGGGGTCATCAAATCTGTTCGTTCATTGCGATCATGCGCTGAGTTGGTCTAAGACAACTCCGGTAACAATGGATAGACGCGGATGCAAACAAAACCTTTCCGAATCGGCACGCGCGGCAGCCCTCTGGCGCTCGCACAGGCTTATGAGACCCGCAGCCGGCTGATGTCGGCGCATGGCCTGCCGGAAGACATGTTCGAAATCGTCGTGCGATCCACCAAGGGTGATCGGATAACCGACCGCGCTCTGTCGGAGATCGGCGGCAAGGGCCTGTTCACTGAAGAACTGGAGAGCCAGCTTCTGTCCGGCGAACTCGATATTGCCGTGCATTCCTCCAAGGACATGCCGACCGTCTTGCCCGAGGGCCTGCATCTCTCTGCCTTCCTGCCACGCGAAGACATGCGCGACGCCTTTATCGGCCGCACCGCGCCGAAGCTTCTGGAGTTGCCGCAGGGCGCCGTTGTCGGCTCCGCCTCTCTGCGCCGTCAGGCGCTGATCCGCCGCCTGCGGCCGGATCTGAGCGTCATCGTTTTCCGCGGCTTGGTCGACACCCGCCTGCGCAAGCTTGAAGAAGGCCAGGCGGATGCCACACTTCTTGCCTTTGCCGGCCTGAAAAGGCTCGGCAAGGAGAATGTCCCGACGGAAATTCTCGACCCGAAGGAATTCCCCCCCGCTCCGGCACAAGGCGCGATCTGTGTGGAAAGCCGCATCGGCGATACGCGCATGGACGAGCTGCTTGCCCCCATAAATGACAGGCCGACTTTTGACGCCGTGACCTGTGAGCGCGCCTTTCTGGCCGCACTTGACGGCTCCTGTCGTACGCCGATCGCCGGTTATGCGACCTGCGACGGCGAAGATTTGCATTTTTCCGGCCTGATCCTTACCCCCGATGGCCAGACGAGCCACGGCATTGAAATCTCCGGCAACCGCAGGGATGCGGCAAAACTCGGCCGACAGGCCGGCGAAGAGGCGCGCGCCAGGGCGGGCAGCAATTTCTTCGAAGGCTGGAGCTGAGCCGATGCGGATCGTCGTCACTCGGCCGCAGCGTTCGGGCGAAAGGACGGCCGCAAAGCTTGAAGCGCTCGGCCACGAGCCGGTGCTTCTTCCGCTGTTTCATCCCGTCCATCATGGTGAACGCGCCATCTCGGCACTCTCCGGCCCGCTGGCGGCCATCGCGGTAACCAGTGCAGAGGCGGTGCGGGCGCTGGACACATTCGGAGAGCGACTGGCCCCGCATCTGTCGAAACCGCTTTTTGCCGTCGGCGGAGCGACAGCGCAGGCAGCGGAAAAAGCTGGCTTCGGGCAGATATTCACCGCGTCAGGAGATGCGCTCGGTCTGACTGCACTGGTGACGGAACACCGCACCTTTTTTTCCGAGGAACAACCCCTGCTCTATCTCGCCGGCAGGCCACGTGGCTCCGTCTTCGAGGAAGGTCTTGCCGCAGCGGGCATCCCCTTCAGAACGGTCGATTGTTACGAGATGCTGCCCTCGGATATCTCCGAAAACATGGTTGAAACGGCCCTTCTCCACACTGCTGCCGATATGGTCCTGCTCTATTCGTCCGAAGCGGCACGGGCTTTTTTCAGCCATGTGTCGGCGGAAAAATATGTGGGTGCGCTGGCAGCGGTCCAGTTCATCTGCATCAGCCGCAATGTGCTTTCTCTGGTTCCGGAAATCTTCCGCTCAAAGGCCATCGCCGCCGAAGAGCCGAGCGAGGCCGCGATGTTCGAACTTCTGCGCCAGAACTCTGGAACCTAATTGGCGTTCGCCCCTTTCCTTTGCCGCCGTCACTGACTAGGTTTAGATTACTGCAGGCAGAAATGAGGTTGTCATGGTATCGGGAAAGCCGCCACGCCACTCCAAGTCCAAAGCCGAACCGGTCACAATCGACCTGGACGCAAAAGACGTGAAAGCAATTTCCGCCGAAGGGGACGCTGCCGGGACGGATGAAAAGCCCGATGACAAAACGCCAGCGTCACCTGTAAAACCGGGCGCTCCGGAAACAAAGCCTGAAGCAGTCGCAACGGGCAATCCCGCGCCCGTCTGGGATCAGCCGAAGAAAACCCCTATTGAGCCCGAGCCCAATGTCGGCAAAGCGGACTCCGCAGCCGCCGGACCGAAGGCTGAAAGCACCGGGGACAAACAGAAAGAGCCGGTCTCGTCGGTTCCTGTTCCGCCCAAAGCCGACGCAAAACCGACGGCGGATACAGCCGGAGCGAGCGCCGCCGCAACTGCTGCTGCGGCTTCGAAACCGGCTTTTGGCGCCACAGCCTCCGCCGGCACATCCGGCAACGCCTCTGCCGCGAAACCATCGGCCACGACCCCGTCTTCAGGGCCGGCCAAACCGTCCACACCACCGCAGGCGGAGCGCAAACAGGCGGCGACCTCGGGCCTGATCGCAGCCGGTATCGTCGGCGGCCTCATCGCCCTCGCCGCCGCCGGCAGCATGCAATATGCCGGTATCCTCCCCTCTTCCAATTCCGGAAAAGCCGGAAGCGATGAGATCGCCGCATTGAAAACCGATATCACCAGCCTGCGGCAGCAACTCGCCAATGCCCCGGCGGCGGACACTTCGGCACTGGAACAGCGCATCGCGACGCTCGAAGGCGCAAAGGGTGAGGCCCCGCAGGTGGATGGGCTTGCGGAAAAAATCGCCGCGCTGGAAACCGCGCTGCAGTCGGAACGATCCGCGCAGGCCTCGGCGACAGCGGAACTGACGCGCCGCCTTACTGACGCGGAAACCAAGATCAACGAACCGCGTGACGATATTGAAGTCGCCCGCGCCATCGCCTCGGCCGCGCTGAAGGCCGCGATCGATCGCGGCGGTCCGTTCCTCACGGAACTCGACACGCTCTCCAAGGTCACGCCTGATGATCCGGCCATCGCATCGCTGCAATCCTTCGCCGCAACCGGCGTGCCGTCGCGTTCGGAGCTAATGCAGAAATTCCCTGATGTCGCCAATGCGATGCTATCGGCCATCAATCAGCCCGACCCCAATCAGGGCATCATGGAGCGCCTGACGGAAAGCGCCTTTTCGCTGGTAAAGGTACGCCCGGTCGGAAATATCGAAGGTGAGACGCCTGACGCCATGATCGCGCGCATGGAAAACAAGCTGCGCAACGGTGATCTGCAGGGCGCGGCACTTGAATGGAACGGGCTTCCCGAGGCAGCCAGGACGGCATCCGCCGACTATAAAAAATCTCTGGATGCGCGCATCGAGGTCGAAAATCTGGTGGGCGGCACGTTGAACCGCGCCATCACCAGCACCGGCAGACAGGGGTAAGGGCATGACCAGAATTCTGACTTTCGCCCTTCTCGTTCTGGCGCTCGGTTTCGGTTTCTCGTGGCTGGCCGACCGGCCGGGTGTGCTTTCCATCGTCTGGCAGGGTCAGCTGATCGAAATGAGCCTAATGGTCGCCGCCTCGATCATCGCAGCGCTGGTTGCGGCCGTCATGCTGGTCTGGTGGATTGTCAATGCCATCTGGACCTCACCCAATGCCGCCCGTCGTTATTTCCGTGCCCGCAAGCGCGACCGCGGTTATCAGGCGCTCTCCACCGGCCTCATCGCCGCCGGTGCCGGCAATGCCATTCTCGCCCGCAAGATGACGGCCCGCACACAAGGGCTGCTCAGCGCCGATCAGGAACCACTGATCCACCTCCTCGATGCGCAGGCCGATCTCATCGAAGGCAAATATGACGAGGCGCGCCGCAAGTTCGAGGCCATGGCCCGCGATCCCGAAACCCGCGAGCTTGGCCTTCGCGGCCTTTACATCGAAGCCCGTCGTCAGGGCGCTTATGAGGCCGCCCAGCAATATGCCGAGGACGCGGCGGAAAAAGCCCCCTATCTGCCCTGGGCAGCACAGGCGACGCTGGAAAATCGTTGTCGCAACGGACAATGGGATGACGCGATCCGTCTGCTGGACCAGCAGAAGGCGGCCAGCGTCATCGAACGCGGCGAAGCGGAGCGCCTGAAAGCCGTGCTTCTCACCGCCAAGGCTGGCGAAAAGCTGGAAAGCGATCCTGTCGGTGCGCGCGAGGATGCCAAGCACGCCCTGAAGCTCGCAAAAAGCTTGGTCCCGGCAGCTCTGATCGCGGCAAGATCCTATCTGCGCGAAGACAATCTGCGCAAGGCCGCCACGGTTCTGGAGCCCGTGTGGAAAAACGATCCGCATCCGCAGATCGGCGAACTTTATGTCCGCGCCCGCAGCGGCGATACCGCCATCGACCGGCTGAAACGCGCCGAGCGGCTCGAGAGCCTGAAGCCCAACAATATCGAATCCCTGTTTACCGTCGCGCAGGCAGCACTCGACGCAAAGGAATTCGCCAAGGCGCGGGCCAAGGCTGAAGCCGCAGCCCGGATCGAGCCGCGCGAGAGCATCTTCCTGCTGATGGCCGATATTGAGGAAGCGGAAACCGGCGATCAGGGCCGGGTTCGCTACTGGATGGCGCAGGCGTTGCGCGCGCCGCGCGATCCGGCCTGGGTGGCCGATGGCATCGTCTCTGAGAAATGGCTGCCGGTTTCGCCCGTCACGGGCCGTCTCGATGCCTTCGAATGGAAAGCGCCTTTTGGCCAGCTCGAAGGTCCCGTCGAAGACCTGACAATCGAAAATGCGATTGCTGCCGCACCCGCAAGGGCCGAACCGCTTGCGAAAACAATCGTCGTTGAAGTAGCTCCCGAGCCTCGCACAGAGCCGAAGCCCGCTCCCGCCACACCGATAGAGGTGGCGCCGACCTTAGCGGTTCCCAAGGAGAAAAAACCCGTTACGATCGAAGCGCCGGTTGAAACCGAAGCTTCGGATGAAAAGGCGGAGGCCGTACCCTTTTTTGGCGGCGCACCGGATGATCCCGGCGTCAAGAAACCCGGCGCGGAAGCCGAACCCAAGACCCGGCTCAAACTCTTCTGACCAACAGGATATCGATGCTCAACCGGATTCAGTCGTTTATTCAGAACCTCGTCGGTCCGCATGCGGATGATTTCAGCCCTGATGATCTGAGGGTGGCGGTGGCCGCCCTCTGTTTTCAGGTGATGGAAGCGGACGGCACTGTCTCGAAAAGCGAGCGTGACCGCCTGCGTGAAATCCTGCAGGACTATTATCATCTCGATTCCGGCAAGCTGGATGCGCTTCTTGACGCCGGTCAGGAGGCTGGCAAGGAAGCCGTCGATTATTACCGCTTCACCACCGATATACGCCGTCATCTCGACGAAGATCAGCGCGTGGAGCTTATTGGCATATTATGGGATATTGTTTACGCTGACGGCGAACGAAGCGAAATGGAAGACCATGTGATCTGGCGTGTTGCCGATCTGCTCGGTGTTTCCGTGCGCGACAGGGTTCTGCAACGTCAGCAGGCCGCCACGAGGTCCGGGCCCGCTGAAGAAAGCGAAAACGAAGACGATGCTGTTTGACCCTTCCAGGCAACAGAAAGAACAACCTTCGCTGCTCATCGTCCTGCATCAGGAACGTTCCACGCCCGGCCGCGTCGGCCAGATGCTGGTGGAAAAGGGGTATCGTCTGGATATAAGACGGCCCGCACTCGGCGACGACCTGCCGCAAACGCTCGAGAAACACGCGGGCGCCATCATCTTTGGCGGCCCGATGAGCGCCAACGATTCTCATGACTACGTCAAAGCCGAAATCGACTGGCTGAAGGTGCCACTGAAGGAGAACAAGCCTTTTCTCGGCATCTGTCTCGGCGCGCAGATGCTGTCCAAACATCTGGGCGGCAAGGTCGAGGCCGACAGGGAGGGCAAGGTGGAAATCGGCTGGTATCCACTCCATCCCACCGAACATGGGCGGCTTCTGATGCCGCACTGGCCGAAGATGGTCTATCATTTCCACCGCGAAGGCTTCGATTTGCCGCACGGAGCCGAACTTCTGGCCTCGGGCGAAACCTATCCCAATCAGGCCTATCGCTATGGAAAAAATGCCTGGGGCCTGCAGTTTCACGCAGAACTGACCCGCGCCATGATGCACAGCTGGGTGGTTCGCGGCGCGCAGCGTTTCGGCATGCCCAATGCGCAGGTCGGCAGCCAGCATCTGGAAGGCCGCATGCTGTTCGACACGCCGCTCAGGGCATGGCTCGGCAATTTTCTCGATCTGGTTTTTGAGGGCAAGGCGCAGCGCTGAAGCCCGTCGCCGTCAGCGCGGCGCGTCCAGATTGTCGATCTTGCGCAGCTTGGAGAAACCGAGCGCCCAGATGACCGCCACGGCAAGCGTACCGGCTCCGCCGATGACGACTGCCGGAACGGCCCCCACAACATGAGCCATGGTGCCGGCACGGAACTCGCCCAGCTCATTGGAGGCTCCGACGAACACCATGTTCACCGCATTCACACGCCCGCGCACCTCATCCGGCGTCCAGAGCGCAATCAGGGTTTCGCGCACATACACCGACACCATGTCTGACGCGCCCATGACCACCAGCGCCGCGATGGACAGCCAGGCCGTTTCCGAAAGCCCGAACACCACGGTGGAAATGCCGAAAAGACCGACGCCGACGAACATCAGCAGGCCGGCATGATGGCGGATGGGCTTAAACGCCAGAATGACCGCAACGGTGATGGCCCCGATGCCGGGTGCGGCGCGCAGAAGCCCGAGCCCCCATGGCCCCAGCGTCAGCACCTCCTTCGCGAAAATAGGCATCAACGCAACGGCGCCACCCAGCAGGACCGCAAAAAGATCGAGCGAGATCGCACCGAGGACGATTTTTTCCTGCGAGATGAACTTGAACCCGGCGAGCATGGTTTCGAGGCTGATGGCTTTCGCCGGGCCGCGCTGTTCCGGCTTGCGGATTGTCACCGCCAGTATCGCCGATACGATAAAGAGCACGAATGCCACGCTATAGGCGACAGAAGCGCCAAGGCCATAAAGCAAGCCACCGGCAACGGGGCCGAGAATGGATGCCATCTGCCAGGAAGAGGAATTCCAGGCGATCGCGTTCGGCAAATCCTCGACAGGCACGAGATTGGGCGCCAGCGACTGAACCGCCGGCCCCATGAAGGCCCGCTCAATGCCAAAGACGACGAGAATGGCGAAGACCGGCCAGGGGGAAAAACGGTGCGCCAGCGTAAGACCCAGAAGAGCCACGGCACACAGCGCGGCGATCAGCAGGCATATGGCCATGATGCGCCGGCGATTGTGCCGATCGGCAACCGTTCCGGTGACGAGGATCAGAAGCAGCGATGGCAGGAACTGGAAAAGACCGATCAGGCCGAGATAAAAGGCATTGCCGGTCACCTCATACATCTGCCAGCCAACGGAGACGCTGACGATCTGGATGGCGAAGGCCGAGAAAAACCGGGCGCTGAAGAAACGGCGATAGGAACTATGCCGGAATGCGCCGAAGCGGTTTTCGGCAGAAGGCAGGGACATCGGCTGGGTGCTCGCGAGACAATATGAGATGTTTGCAATAGAGCGATATGACAAGAATCGCCAGCCATATTGGCGCAACACTTGCCGGTTCACGCGTCAATGTCTAAATGTCTTGCAACCAAGATACGGAGATATTGATGCTTGCCCTGTTTCAGACCATCGATCTGGCCTTGAACCTCTACACCTGGGTGCTGATCGCCAGCGCCATTTTTTCCTGGCTTTATGCCTTCAACGTCATCAATTCCCGCAACCAGTTCGTGAATGCCATCGGCAGCTTTCTGTTCAATGTCACGGAACCGGTTCTGCGCCCCATCCGCCGCATTCTGCCCAATCTCGGCGGTATCGATATTTCGCCGATCATCGTGCTCTTGATCATCTTCTTCATCCGCTCCTTCATGTGGAATACGCTTTACCCGATGGTCGCGTGAGCGGTTGCTGGCAGAAGCACAGCGGTCATATCCGCCTGTCCGTTCGCCTCACCCCGAATGGCGGGCGGGACGCCATTGACGGCGTGGAACAGGATGCGGACGGGAATAGCCATCTGAAAGCCCGTGTCAGCGCCGTGCCGGAAGGCGGTAAGGCAAACAAGGCCCTTATTGTTTTGCTGGCGAAAAAGCTTGGGCTACCCAAATCCTCCATCGGCTTCGTTTCAGGCGAAACAGCGCGCAAAAAAATCCTCCGGATCGATACCGACCCGGAGGATTTCGAAGAGCTGTTTAAAAAGCTCGAAAACTAGATCAGCCCTGTGCCTTGTAGCGCTCGATGGCTTCGACGATCAGCTTCTTGGCAACGTCGACATCCTGCCAGCCGCCCATCTTCACCCACTTGCCGGGTTCCAGATCCTTGTAGTGCTCGAAGAAATGCTCGATCTGCTTCAGCGTGATTTCCGGCAGGTCGGTGTAATTATTGACCTTGTCGTAACGGCGCGTCAGCTTCGGAACCGGCACGGCGAGAATCTTCTCGTCCTTGCCGCCATCATCTTCCATGATCATCACGCCGATGGGGCGGACATTGATCACACAGCCGGGAACCAGCGGGCGGGTGTTGCAGATGAGAACGTCGATCGGATCACCATCGTCCGACAGGGTATGCGGCACGAAACCATAGTTACCCGGATAGGTCATCGGCGTGTAGAGGAAGCGATCGACGATCAGCGCACCGGCATCCTTGTCCATCTCGTACTTGATCGGATGGCCACCGACCGGCACTTCAACGATAACATTTACGTCTTCCGGCGGATTCTTGCCTACGGAAATTGCATCGATACGCATTCGCTTCCCTCATTCGACGGGTTGGATTTGGTTTTCGATACTGGGAAAGTCGCCGCATTGCAACATGGCTTTGGGCGGATAAGGCAGAATGCAGGATTTGAGGCTATCGCAATTGCGCATGGCCGCCACGAAAAGAAAACGGCGTGAAATCCACCGGACGCTCTCGTCAGTTCCAGACAAAACCGACCTTGCGCAGCGAAGTGCCGTCGAAATCCTCCATGCCCTCGGCAATATCGCGGCCGCCATGCGAGCGGAAAAACCGATTGGCGACATCGCTGTCCTCGAGGCACCAGACAACAATGCCGTTGCAGCCAAGCGAGGTCAGAAGCCTGCGCGCTTCCGTGAACAGCAGCGAGCCGAGACCGATACCCTGATATTCCGGGCGAAGATAAAGTTCGTAGATCTCGCCGTCATGCGGCAGCCCACGCGCCCGGCTGAGGCCCAGCGTCGCATATCCGGCGACCACACCGGCCACCTCCACCACCAGCATGGTTGCGGAACCCTTGGTCGCCTTCTTCCACCAAATCTCGCCACGACGCTCCAGCATCTGCGTCAACGGCCTGTGCGGTATAAGCCCCGCATAGGCCTGTTGCCACGACAGGCGGTGCGCCTCGGAAATGGCGCGCGCATCATGCGGCTCGGCACGGCGAACATCGATGGATAACGTTTTCATAACGCGATTCTGGCCCCGGCCACGGAAACTTGCCAGTCATAAAGGTTAACGCCGGCGAGCTTACCCACAGCCTATTCATGTGGACGACCGATAAAAATTAACGCATCCTTAACCTTCGGCACAAGCGCCTTTCGACTCATGCACACATAAAAACGAATGCATAAAAAAACCCGGCGCGAAGCCGGGTTTTTCGAAAGCAGGGATCGAACCGATCAGCTGGCGGCAAGCTTTGCCTTTTCGAAGCGCTTACGGTCGTTCGGGTCGAGGTAGAGCTTGCGAAGACGGATCGACTTCGGCGTGACTTCAACCAGCTCGTCATCCTGGATCCAGGACAGCGCGCGTTCCAGCGTGAACTTGATCGGCGGCGTGAGCTTCACAGCCTCATCCTTGCCGGCGGCGCGGATGTTGGTCAGCTTCTTGCCCTTCAGCACGTTCACGTCGAGGTCGTTGTCACGGCTGTGAATGCCGATGATCATGCCCGCATAAACCTTTTCGCCGGCGTCGATGATCATCGGGCCGCGATCTTCAAGGTTGAACAGGGCATAGGCAACGGCTTCGCCCGACTCGTTCGACAGCAGAACGCCGTTGACGCGGCCGCCGATCTCACCCTTGTAAGGCTGGTAGTCGTGGAACAGACGGTTCATCACGGCCGTGCCGCGCGTGTCGGTCAGAAGTTCCGACTGGTAGCCGATCAGGCCGCGGGTCGGCGCGAAGAAGACCAGACGGACGCGGTTGCCGCCCGAAGGACGAAGCTCGACCATCTCGGCCTTGCGCTCAGACATCTTCTGAACGACGACGCCGGAATGTTCCTCATCCACGTCGATCACGACTTCTTCGACCGGCTCCATCAGCTGGCCGTTTTCATCCTTGTGCATGACAACGCGCGGACGCGACACGGCAAGTTCGAAGCCTTCGCGGCGCATGTTTTCGATCAGAACCGCCAGCTGCAATTCGCCGCGGCCGGACACGAAGAACGAATCCTTGTCGGCGGATTCCTCGATCTTCAGCGCAACGTTGCCTTCGGCTTCCTTGAACAGGCGGTCGCGAATGACGCGGCTCGTGACCTTGTCGCCTTCGGTGCCGGCGAGCGGCGAATCGTTGACGATGAAGGACATGGTGACGGTCGGCGGATCGATCGGCTGCGCCTGCATGGGTTCCATGACGGCGGGATCGCAGAAAGTATCGGCGACGGTGCCCTTGGAGAGGCCGGCGATGGCGACGATATCGCCCGCATGGGCTTCCTCGATGGAGGTGCGCTCAATGCCGCGGAAAGCGAGGATCTTCGAGATACGACCGTTTTCGATCAGCTTGCCGTCCTGGCCGAGAACCTTGACCGCCTGGTTCGGCTTGATCGAACCGGAAGCGATACGGCCGGTGATGATGCGGCCGAGGAAGTTGTTGGCTTCAAGGATCGTGCCGATCATGCGGAACGGGCCTTCTTCGACCTTGGGCTCGGGCACATGCTTGACGACGAGATCGAGAAGCGGCGCAAGACCCTCATCGGTCGGGCCTTCCGGATTGACGTTCATCCAGCCGGAGCGGCCGGAACCGTAAAGGATCGGGAAGTCGAGCTGCTCGTCGGTGGCGTCGAGAGCCGCGAAGAGGTCGAACACCTCGTTGACGACTTCCTCGTGGCGGGCATCCGGACGGTCGATCTTGTTGATGGCGACGATCGGGCGAAGACCAACCTTCAGCGCCTTGCCGACCACGAACTTGGTCTGCGGCATCGGGCCTTCGGCAGCGTCGACGAGAACAATGGCGCCATCCACCATCGACAGGATACGCTCGACTTCACCGCCGAAGTCGGCGTGGCCGGGGGTGTCGACGATGTTGATGCGGGTATCTTTCCACTCGATCGAGGTCGCCTTGGCGAGAATGGTGATGCCGCGCTCTTTTTCGATGTCGTTGGAATCCATCACGCGTTCCATCACGCGCTGGTTTTCACGGAACGAACCGGATTGCTTCAGAAGCTCGTCAACAAGCGTCGTTTTTCCATGGTCAACGTGCGCGATGATCGCGATGTTGCGAAGTGCCATTGTTTAAAATCTCTGAGGTTGGGCGCTATATTGATGAGAAACGCCAATTTAGTTTGGCGCGCTCATAACCTTTTTTTTGCAAATGCGAAAGGGGGGCTCATGTCATAAGCCCCCTGCGCCCAGCTTCTAGCTCAGAATTATGACAGTCTCTTATAGGAGACCGCGCTTCGAAAGCATGGCATCCGGGCTCGGCATCTTGCCACGAAAGGCGAGATAAGCCTCCTCGGGATCGATCGAGCCGCCGACGGAATAGATATTGTCCTTCAGCCGGCGCGCCATCTCGCCGTCAAAGGCATTGCCGGTTTCCTCGAAAGCCGAAAAGGCGTCCGCGTCCAGCACTTCCGACCACATGTAGGAATAATAGCCGGCGGAGTAGCCGTCGCCCGAGAAAACATGCTGGAAATGCGGTGTCGCATGGCGCATGACGATGGACTTCGGCATCTGGAGCGCGGCCAGAACCTCCCCTTGCACGGCCATCGGATCGGCAACACTGTCGCGCGTGTGGAACGCCATGTCGACGATCGCCGAGGAAGTGAACTCCACCGTGCTGAAACCGGCATTGAAGGTCTGCGCGGCCAGAACCTTGTCCAGCAGCACCTTCGGCATTGGCGCGCCCGTGTCATAGTGCAGGGCGTATTTTTCGAGAATTTCCGGCACCGTCAGCCAATGTTCGTAAAGCTGCGACGGCAATTCGACGAAATCACGCGAGACACCCGTTCCGGAAACGGAAGGGTAAGTGACATCAGACAGCATGCCATGCAACGCGTGGCCGAATTCGTGAAACAGCGTGCGCGCATCGTCAAGCGAAAGCAGCGCCGGTTTGCCCTCGGCCGGTTTGGCGAAATTGCAGACATTGTAGATGATCGGGATTTCACCGACGGTGCCGTTCTTCAAGGGCAGCTTGTGCTGCGACTGGAACGAACTCATCCATGCACCTGATCGTTTGGAGGGGCGGGCGAAATAATCGCCGAGGAACATGGCCTTCAGACCGCCCTTTTCGTCGCGGATTTCGAAAACCCGCACGTCGGGGTGATAGGCGGCAACGCCCTTGACCTCGACCGCTCGAACCCCAAACAGCCGCCCGGCCACATCGAAGCAGGCCTCGATGATCTTTTCCAGCTGCAGATAGGGCTTCAATTCCGCCTCGGAGAAGCTGAATTTCCGTGCCCTCAGCTTTTCGGCATAGTGGCGCCAGTCCCACGGCAGCACCTCGTGATTTCTGCCCTCCTCGGCAATGATGGCGGCAAGTTCAGCCTCTTCCTCGCCCGCACGGCGCACGGCCTTTTCCCAGACCTGACCGAGAAGGCCGTTCACGGCATCGGGCGTCTTTGCCATCGTGTCATCAAGCTTGTAGGCGGCGAAATTGGCGTATCCGAGAAGTTTTGCCTTCTCCTCGCGCAGTTCGAGCGTGCGCTGGACGATCTCGCGATTATCGGTCTCGCCGCCATTCTCACCGCGCGCTACCCAGGCCTTGAATGCCTGTTCGCGCAGATCGCGACGTTCGGAGAAGGTCAGGAAGGGCTCGATGATGGAGCGCGACAGCGTGACGGCGAATTTGCCGTCCTCACCATGCTCACGGGCGGCACCCGCCATTGCATCGCGCAGAAAACCGGGAATGCCGGCCAGCTCCTCCTCCGTGGAAAGCAGAAGCTTCCAGTTCTTTTCGTCCGCCAGCACATTCTGCCCGAATTTGGCGCCGAGACCGGCAAGCTCTTCATTGATCGCCGCCAGCCGCTCCTGCCGGTCTTTCGGCAATTTTGCGCCAGAGCGTACGAAACCCTTCCAGTGCCGTTCGAGAACACGCTTCTCCTCACCCGTCAGCCCGAGCGCCTCGCGCTTTTCCCACAGTGAATCGATGCGCTTGAACAGTGCTTCATTCATGCCGATCTTGGAATAATGCCGCGACATTTTCGGCGCGATCTCCCGCTCAAGCGTCTGGATCACCCCATTGGTATTGGCCCCCGCCCTGTTCCAGAACAGCGCCGAAATACGCGAGAGATCATCGCCGGCGATTTCGAGTGCGGTCACCGTGTTTTCGAAACTCGGGGCCTGCGTATTTCCGGCAATCGCATCGATTTCCTGTTCATGGGATAGAAGTGCGGCCTCGAAAGCCGGCGCGAAATCCTCATCCTTGACCGCATCGAATCTCGGCAGACCATTGAGGCCGTTCCAGTGAACGAGTGCGGGATAAAGCGCGGTCTTGGATGGCATTTCATCTTCCTTGTACAATTCCGGTTTAAGCCCATATGGGCACGCCTCCACCACCAATTCAATACGCCGTAATTTGGTGTGGAATATGCGATCACCATCACGGCCAAGTATTGACCGAAACGATGGTGTCGTGATCTGGTTTCTTGAAATAATATCCCATGATGGAGATATGTATTATGGAGATTTATTCTTTAAGGTCCTCTAATAATTTCCTTTTCAGGGACAATTCCAGAAATGCCAGATCCGTGGGCAGCGCCGATTTCGGCAAGGCTCCCAAATCCGACGCAGGTCCGGGCTTCGAGGAAACGGTAAAACGTATCGACTTCACCCGCGTCAGCCCGCGCGAATTGCGGGAAATTGCCCGGGAATATTACGATATGGGGAAAATCAGCCAGGATACCTGGCTTGAGCTTTCGTCCGAACTGCCGACGCAGACGCTGAATGCCAATGGCGAGGTGATCGATATAACCGAAGTGACTGACGATACGGATTTCGACTTCGTCGCCTATTTTTCCGACCGGGCCGAGATTGCCCGCTCCATCGGCACCGCAGATGAAGTGGAAAAAATGCAGGATGTCCTGTCTTTTTTTGCTTTGGTGTAATGATCATCGACTATGTTGGCGGCCCTCCCGCAACCGAACTGACGCATACTTTACTCGATTTTCGACAATATGATTTGTGCACCATTGATTATCGCCCGGAATTTAGTAAGGCTGACTTACGAAAAGGCGAAGCATGGGCACGAAGCGCGAAAAAGATTCACTGGCATTTCTGCTGAACAGCGGCGCACGTCTGCTGAACAGTGCATTTGAACGCCGTATTTCCGAAGCTGGACTGGGCCTGACCCCCGGTGAAGCGCGCGCATTACTGACGGTTGCGGTCGTTGATGGCAGCAAACAGTCGGATATTGCCGCCCGCCTCGGCATCGAGCCGATGACGATCTGTGCCTATCTCGACAAACTGCAATCTCTCGATCTCATCGAACGCCAGCAGGATCCGCAGGACAGGCGTTCCAAGCGTATCGTGCTGACGAAATCTTCCGCCGAGATGCTGGAAGCCGTCCGCCAGGAAATCGATGAACTTGTCCGTCAGGCCACGCGGGGCCTGAACGAAGAAGAAGTCGTGCTCTTTCGCAGCTTCCTGCAGACCCTTCGCAACAATCTGCAGCCGGAACAGCCGGGCCAGAACAGCTGACTGCAATGTCGCCAGAACCGATCATGTCCACAAAGCGCACGGCAATACTCGGCGCGTTGCTGACGGCGCTGGCGCCCATTTCCATGGCGATCTACACGCCGGCCATGCCGGAACTGACGCGGGTTTTCAGCACCACGGAAGCTGCCGTCAAACTCAGCCTCTCGCTTTATTTTGCCGGTTTCGCCATGGCGCAGTTGCTCGCCGGACCGGCCTCCGATGCCTTCGGCCGGAAAAAGGCGAGCCTCGTCTTCCTGTCTATTTTTCTCGGTGGCGGGCTGCTTGCCGTTTTCGCCCCGACGATCGAAGTGCTGCTCTTCGCCCGGCTGGTTCAGGGCATCGGCGCCTCCGTCGGCATGACGGTGGCACGCGCCGTGGTGCGTGACCAGTTCACCGGCGCTGAAGCATCCAGCATCATGAACCTCATCGGCATCATGCTGGCCGTCGGCCCCGCCATGGGACCGACGATCGGCGGGCTTTCGCTTGCGGCCTTTGGCTGGAAGTCTGTGTTCTTTCTGATGGCCGGCCTGGGAGCCATCGCCATCGTCTCCGTGTTGGTTTTTCTGCGCGAAACGACGATCCCGGACAAAAGCCTGATACGCCCCCGCCGGCTTCTCTCCGCCTATGGCACCTTGCTGACCGAGCCACGATTTCTGCTCGCCGCACTGGTACTCGGCGGCTCTATCGGCGCGCTTTATGCGCAGGCGACCATGCTGACCTTCATCCTCATCGGCGAAGTGGGCATGACACCCACCGCCTTCGGCATCGGCATGTTGATGCAGACCGGCGCTTACTTCTTCGGCTCCATTGCCCTGCGTTATATCGCACCGAGGCTGGGTGACCGCCGCTCGGTCATGCTCGGCCTCTGTTTTTCAGGGGCAGGCGGTCTCCTCATCCTGCTGTCGGTATTCCTGATACCACCGTCCTTCTTCTCGATCATGGCGCCCGTGGCGGTCGCGACGGTCGGCATCGCCTTGCTGACGCCCTCGATGGTGACGGCCGCCCTTGCCCCCTTTCCGCATATTGCCGGTTCTGCATCGGCGATGATGGGTTTCATCCAGATGGGATCGGGCTTTGCGGGCGGTGCTGCGGCTTCGCTCATCGGTTCGCCGCTGACCGGCTTCGGCATCATCATCCCGGTGATGGAATTCACAGCCATTGCCAGCTATATCGGCTTCCGCATCGTTTCCAGAAGAGAGACATAAAAAACCCGCCGGCGTCGCCGCCAGCGGGTTCCTGTTTTTATCTAAGCTGAATTACTTGCTGAGATTACGCTTGGCCAGCGTGCGAAGACGCAGCGCATTGAGCTTGATGAAGCCCGCCGCATCCTTCTGGTCGTAAGCGCCGTGGTCGTCCTCGAAGGTCACCAGCGCGTCGGAATAGAGCGACTTTTCGCTCTCGCGGCCGGTAACCATGACATTGCCCTTGTAGAGCTTCAGCGTCACTTCGCCTTCCACATGTTCCTGGCTCTTGTCGATCAGGGCCTGCAGCATCTCGCGCTCCGGCGAGAACCAGAAGCCGTAATAGATGAGTTCAGCGTAACGCGGCATCAGATCGTCTTTCAGATGCGCGGCACCCCGGTCGAGCGTGATGGATTCGATGGCGCGATGTGCGGCAAGCAGGATGGTGCCGCCGGGTGTTTCATAAACGCCGCGCGACTTCATGCCGACGAAACGGTTCTCGACCAGATCAAGACGGCCGATGCCGTTTTCACGGCCGTAATTGTTCAGTGTCGCCAGAAGCGTGGCGGGCGACATTTCGACGCCGTTGATGGAGCAGGCATCGCCCTTGCGGAAACCGACCTTGATGACGGTTGCCTTGTCCGGAGCCGCTTCCGGGGAAATGGTGCGCATATGCACATATTCCGGCGCTTCCTGTGCCGGGTCTTCCAGAACCTTGCCCTCGGAAGACGAGTGCAGCAGATTGGCGTCGACGGAGAAAGGCGCCTCGCCCTTCTTGTCCTTGGCGACCGGGATCTGGTGCTGTTCGGCGAAGTTCAGGAGGTCGGTACGGCTCTTGAACGTCCAGTCGCGCCAGGGCGCGATAATCTTGATATCAGGGTTCAGCGCATAGGCCGAAAGCTCGAAACGGACCTGGTCGTTGCCCTTGCCCGTGGCGCCATGGGCAATGGCGTCGGCGCCGGTCTTCCTGGCGATTTCGATCAGATGCTTGGAAATCAGCGGGCGGGCAATGGAGGTGCCGAGCAGATAGACGCCTTCATAAACGGCGTTGGCGCGGAACATCGGGAACACGAAATCACGCACGAATTCTTCGCGGACGTCCTCGATGAAGATTTCCTTGATGCCCAGCATCTCGGCCTTCTTGCGCGCCGGCTCGAGCTCTTCGCCCTGGCCGAGATCGGCGGTAAAGGTCACGACTTCAGCGCCGAGTTCCGTCTGAAGCCATTTCAGGATGATCGAGGTGTCGAGGCCGCCGGAATAGGCGAGAACGACTTTCTTAACGTCTTTCGGAAGTGCCATAATGATGTCCATCTGCATGATGACGGCATCCGCGTACCGCCATTTCCTTGGGATTTCGGCACTTTTACAGTGCAACCCGAAATGTGTGAAGCGCTTTTCCGTGAGATAAGCGACAAAACAATTGATGGGGACGTCTGGCGACCGGTGATGACTGGCCGCGCCGATGGGAACGAAGCGATTGTCACATGCATTTAGAAAATTCGCGCTTTATCATGAAGCGGCGCGATCGACTTGAAGACCGTGAATGAAGCCAGTGAGGTTCAAGCAACGTTGCAAACCGCTGGAAACAGCAGAAACGACGCGAAGGAGAAACCTATGACGACCATCCACCCCGCATTCAAGGAAGATAATGTCGCTGTCATAACAGGTGCGGCATCCGGCATCGGACTTGCCGCCGCCCGCAAATTTGCGAGTTTCGGCATGAGTGTCGTGCTCGTCGATCTCGACGGTGAAAAGCTCGCCGCAGCGCATGCGGATATTCTGACCGTCGCCAGGGACGGCGAAGCGCAGATCGTCGCCATCCCGACCGACGTATCGAAACTCGATGAACTGGAGGCGCTGGAACGCGCCGTGATCCAGCGTTTCGGACGTGTCCACGTCCTCATGAACAATGCCGGCATCCAGCCGGGTAGCGCCATTTTCGGGCCGCAGGCCAATTGGGAAAAAATCATCGGCGTCAACCTGATGGGTGTGGTGAACGGCAGCCGCGTCTTCGGCCAGGGCATGATCGCCCATGGCGAGCCGGCGCTCATCATCAATACCGGCTCGAAACAGGGCATCACCACGCCTCCCGGTGATCCGGCCTATAATGTCTCGAAGTCCGGCGTCAAAACCTTCACGGAAGCGCTTCAGCACGAGTTGCGCAACAGCCCGAACGGCTCGGTTTCCGCCCACCTTCTGATCCCCGGTTTCGTCTTCACGGGTTTGACCGCCCATGGCAGGACGGAAAAACCGGAGGGCGCATGGACCGGTGAGCAGACCGTCGACTTCATGATCGAGAGCATCGGCCGGGGCGATTTTTATATTCTCTGCCCCGACGGCGAGGTAGACCGCCCGACGGATGAAAAGCGCATTCTCTGGGCGGCCCAGGACATCGTCCAGAACCGCCCGCCGCTGTCGCGCTGGCATGCGGAATATTCCGCCGCTTTCACCAGCTTCCTGAAAAACTGAAGTTCCGACCGCCGCGCTCTATAGGGTGCGGCGGCTCCCCACCCCTATCCGGCGATGTAAGCGCAAAACCATTGGCAGAAACACGAAATCGCGTTAAGCAACGGCAATCTTGAGCTTTCATGGGTGCCGCGATGGATTTTGTTCCAAGCCTGCCAACACTTGTCGCCTTTACCATCGCCATTCTGCTGCTGGCGGTGACCCCGGGGCCTGACATGACGCTCTGGATCAGCCGTTCGTTGCGCGAGGGCCGGGCGGCGGGTTTCATGACGCTGGTCGGAACCAATATCGGCATCACCGTGCACACGATGCTGGTCGCCTTCGGCGTCGCCGCCCTCATCGTCGCCTCGCCGACGGCTTTCATGATCCTGAAAACCGGCGGGGCCGCCTATCTGGTCTGGCTCGCCATTCAGGCCGTGCGCAAGGGTTCGGATTTCGTGATGGTGAAGACGGCGGGCGAAAAGCCGCAATCATCTCTCAGATCAGCTCTGCTGAACGGTATCTGGGTCAATCTGCTGAACCCAAAGGTCATCATCTTCTTCATGACCTTCCTGCCGCAATTCGTCAGCGCTTCCGATCCGCATGTGACCGGCAAGCTGATCTTCCTCGGCATCTGGTCCATCATCGTGGCGCTACCGATCGGTATCGGCATTGTTGTCGCCGCCGATGTCCTGTCCGCCTGGCTTCAGCGTAACCGGAAAGTTCTGCGCGGTCTGGATTACACGATTGCCGGCGTCTTTTCGCTCTTCGCCATCAAGATTTTCTTCACGCAAACGCGCTGAAGGCAAATAAAAAGGCGCCGGAAGGCGCCTTTTGAAATGGTCAGCCGATCAGCAACTCATCGTCATCAAGCGTCTGGCCGCGTATCTTGCGGAACATCTCGATCAGGTCTTCGACCTCAAGGTCCTTGCGGCTATCGCCGGACACATCAAGAACGATTTCGCCGGCATGCAGCATGATCGTGCGGGTGCCGTAGTCCAGCGCCTGACGCATGGAATGGGTGACCATCAGCGTCGTCAGCTTGCGCTCCGACACCACTTTGCGAGTCAGCTCCATCACGAATTCCGCCATGCCGGGATCGAGTGCAGCCGTATGTTCATCCAGCAGCAGCACGTCTGAACCGGACAGCGTCGCCATGACCAGCGAAACCGCCTGCCTCTGCCCGCCGGACAGAAGATCCATACGGTCCTTCAGGCGATTTTCCAGCCCGAGATTGAGCGAAGCGATCCGCTCCCTGAAGAAATCCCGACGGCCGCGCCCAAGCGCCGGCAGAAGACCACGACGCTCGCCACGGGACGCCGCAAGCGCCAGATTTTCCTCGATGGTGAGCGCGCCGCAGCTGCCCGCCAGCGGATCCTGAAACACGCGTGCCACCCGACCGGCCCGGCTGGCGGTCGGTTTACGGGTAACGTCGGCGCCGCCAATCATCACCTTGCCCGCCGTCGGCAGAACGTCGCCGGCCAATACGCCGAGAAGCGTGGATTTGCCGGCGCCATTGGAACCGATGACGGTGACGAAGGAACCATCCTCGATAGTGAGGTCGATCTTGGCCAGAGCCTGCTTTTGCAGCGGCGTGCCACGTCCGAAGACGACCTGGATGTCGGAAAGGGAAATCACGATGTTGCTCCCCCACGGCGCAGTCGGGGCAGGATCAATGCGATGGCCACCAATACCGCCGTTACGAAATTGAGATCGGATGCCTTGAGGCCCAGTACATCGCTCGACAGGGCAAGCTGGATGGCGAGACGATAGGCAATCGAGCCGAAAACACAGCCGATGAGCGCAATCAGAATGCCGCGTGCACCGAACAGCGTTTCGCCGATGATGACGGCGGCAAGTCCGACGACGATGGTGCCGACACCGGAGGTCACATCGGCAAAGCCATTGGTCTGCGCGAACAATGCGCCACCGAGGGCGACTAGCGCATTCGAAAGCGCCATGCCGAGATAGATCTGATTACCGGTCTTCACGCCCTGCGCCCGCGCCATCCGCGCATTGGCACCCGTCGCCCGCATGGCAAGACCCGCATCGCTTTCAAGAAAACGCCAGACCAGAATGACCGCGACCAGCACCAGCGCGCCGACGAAAAGCGGCCGCACCAGATATTCGGACAGGCCGAGGCCGTAAAACGGCGATATCATCGTATCCTGATTGAGCAGCGCCACATTCGGCTTTCCCATCACTCTGAGATTGACGGAAAACAGCGCGATCATCGTCAGGATCGAGGCAAGCAGGTTGAGAATTTTAAAACGCACGTTGAGCGTCGCGGTCACGATGCCCGCAGCGGCACCGGCAACCATCGCAACCGCCGTCGCGACCCAGGCGTTCAAACCGGCGATGATCAGCACGGCGGCCACAGCGGCGCCAAGCGGAAACGAACCGTCCACGGTCAGGTCAGGAAAATCAAGCACACGAAAAGCGAGATAGACGCCGATCGCCACGAAAGCGAAGACCAGTCCCAGCTCCACGGCACCCCAGAAGGCGATTTGGCTCACGGTAATGTCCTTGTTATTGCCGCCATCAGGCGGATACGGGCACCGTCTCGTGCCACGTAAAGCGGGCGGCGAAATACCGCCGCCCGCAATTCAGTCTGGTTTCGATTCAGTCGATGACCTTGGTGGCGCGCTTCGTCACGCTTTCAGGGAAGGTGACGCCAACTTTTTCGGCAACCTTCTTGTTGATGACGAGATCGGTGCCGACAGCCACGGTTGCCGGAATGTCGCCCGGCTTTTCACCCTTGAGGATGCGGACAACAACGGCGCCGGTCTGTTTGCCAACGTCGAAATAGTTGAAGCCGAGGGCCGCAACCGCACCACGCGCGACAGAATCCGTATCAGCGGCATAGAGCGGGATCTTGGCTTCGCTCGCAACACCAGCTGCCGCCTCGAAAGCGGAAACGATGGTGTTGTCGGTCGGAACGTAGATCACGTCGGCCTTGCCGACCAGAGCACGGGTTGCGCCCTGAACTTCAGCCGATTTGGTGGCGACGGATTCGACGACCTTCAGACCAGCCTTGTCGGCTTCGGCCTTCAGCAGGGCGAGCGTCGAGGCGGAATTGGCTTCGGCCGAGTTGTAAATGAAACCGATGGACTTGGCGTTCGGCGAGATTTCCTTGATGAGCGCCAGATGCTCGCCAACCGGCAGCATGTCGGAAAGACCGGTCACGTTGCCGCCGGGCTTTTCCATGCTCTTGACGAGCTGTGCACCGACCGGATCGGAGACGGCCGTGAAAACAACCGGAATGTCACGCGTGGCCGCAACGACGGCCTGGGCCGACGGCGTGGAGATCGGCACGATGACGTTGGGCGCGTCGCCGACGAACTGTCGGGCGATCTGCGCTGCGGTGCCGGGATTGCCCTGCGCGGACTCGTAAAGGAACTTGAGGTTCTCGCCTTCCTTGTAGCCAGCCTCAGTAAGAGCCGCTTTGACGCCATCACGGGCAGCGTCAAGTGCCGGATGTTCGACGATGGCGGTGACGGCAACGGTGACGTTTTCAGCCTTGGCCGGCAGAACGATGGCGCTCGCAGCAGCGAGAGCCAGAATGAATGCGCGCATGGATATCCTCCTGTTGGTTCCCTGTTTTCGTCTTTCTAGGAACAAGACAGACCGAAATCAATCGGAGAACCGCCGCAAAACCAGCTTTATGGCGCAAATGCGGCTGATTCAGTCATCCGCGCCGTGGTTGGCGATCATCATCGCCTCAAAAGCCAGCCTTTCAGTCTTGCGCATGCGCTCGGATTCAGACTTGAGCTGACCGCAGGCGGCGAGAATATCGCGGCCGCGCGGGGTGCGGATCGGCGAGGCATAACCCGCCTGATTGATGAAATCGGCGAACTTCTCGATCTGCGCCCACTCGGAACACTGGTAGTTGGTGCCAGGCCACGGATTGAACGGAATAAGGTTGATCTTTGCCGGAACGCCCTTCAACAGTTGCACCAGCATCTTGGCGTCTTCCAGGCTGTCGTTCACATCCTTCAGCATCACATATTCGAAGGTGATGCGGCGGGCATTGGAAAGACCCGGATAATTACGGCAGGCCTCGATCAGTTCCTTCAGCGGATATTTCTTGTTGATCGGCACCAGCATGTCGCGCAGCTCATCACGCACCGCATGCAGCGAAATCGCCAGCATCACGCCAATCTCGTCACCGGTGCGGAAGATTTCCGGCACGACGCCCGAGGTGGAGAGCGTCACCCGACGCTTGGAGAGCGACAGGCCGTCGCCATCGGTGGCGATCAGAAGCGCGGTCTTCACATGCTCGAAATTATAGAGCGGCTCACCCATGCCCATCATCACGATGTTGGACACCTTGCGGCCTTCGCTCGGCACATAGGCGCCGACCGGCGTCGAACCATCGGGAAAATCGCCGAGGCGGTCACGAGCGAGCAGAAGCTGCGAGAGGATTTCCTCGGCCGTCAGGTTGCGCACCAGACGCTGGGTGCCGGTGTGACAGAAGGAACAGGTCAGCGAGCAGCCCACCTGGCTCGATATGCACAAAGTGCCGCGCCCTTCTTCGGGAATATAGACCGTCTCGATCTCCACGGGGCGGCCGGCACCGCGCGGCGGAAAGCGCATCAGCCATTTGCGGGTGCCGTCATTGGAGATCTGCTCCTCGACGATTTCCGGGCGGGCGATGGTGAAGGCCGCCTTCAGCTTCTCGCGAAGCTCCTTGGCGACATTGGTCATGTTGTCGAAATCGGAGACGCCCCGCACATATAGCCAGTTCCACAACTGGCTGACGCGCATCTTCACCTGCTTCTGCGGCACACCGACTTCCGCCAGTGCCTCACCCATCTCCTCGCGGGTCATGCCGATCAGCGACGGCTTGCCGGACATGAGATCGCTATTGGCGATCAGCGGGGTTTTGACTGCCAGGCCGGCAGGAGCTTGCATTACGGACATCACGCTATCCCATCATCCAATGCAGCGCACGACCGGCCTGTCGGAAAGGCGGAAAATCGTCTGCATGTCGAGAAAATCAAAGGCGGAGCACTCTTCGCGCGTCCGCCTGTCAATGTTGCCGCGCCTTTAGCATCAAACCGGCAAAAACGCAAATGGCCGGTCAAGGACCGGCCATTCGTAAACGCGGGAAAGCGTCGGGATTATTTGCAGCTCTCGATCTGCTTGAGGGCTGCCGAGATACCCGACAGGGAATAGGAGTAGGAGGTTGCGGTGCCACGGCCGGAAGTCGCCTTTACGGTCATCGACTTGCCGCCTTTCATGGCAGCGACGAGAGCGGGCTCTTCAGCAGCATTTTCGACCCAGGCAGCCTTGTCCTTGGTGAACATGACGAAGTTCTTGTTGTCGATCGTCACATTGACCTTGGAACCCTGCTTCAGCGGATAACCCACCATGGCCTGCGGCTCGTAGGAAATGTTCTGGCCCGGACGCTGCGACACGATGAAGAAGATGTCGCCGTGATCGACGCTTGCCGGTTCCTTGGCGGTCGGAATGGAAAGAACGTAGCAGACGGTGCTGTTGCCCGATTTGTACGAATAGGCACCCCAAGCATTGAACTGCTGGATGCGCGTGGGCGACTGTGCAGATGCTACGCCGACGCTGGTCAGCAAAATGGCCGCTGCGGTTGCTACACTTCTTACAAACATAGAATTTCCTGCCGGGTTATTGTCTTCCATTAGCCCGAAGCAGCGGCGGGCTCCATTTTCTGGATCGGCCACGTTCAGGTGCGGATCGTCTTTTCTCATTGTGGTCGGGAAGCGGTTACCAAACCGTCAACAACACGCATAAAATGCCTAAAACGTCTTGCGGTGTTACAGATTGGCGACTCCCGACGCCCTGGGGAGAAGGGCGTGGCACGTCCTTCACTCGCGTGTATGACACATAAATTCAGGCAAGAATTTGTCACCCGCCGGGCTAGGTCGGACGGACACATCACAGAGACGTTACCCTGCTTCCTGCTGCCGCTTCAGCATGGCGTCAGCCGCTTCGTAGTGTTCCATCTTGATATGCGCCCTGATCATGGCAAGCGCCGCGGTGATGACGGCGATGTCGTCGGTAAAACCGATGACGGCGAGCACATCCGGCACGGCATCCATGGGCATGATGAAATAGGCGAGCGCCGCAAGGATGATGCCCTTGGCGCGCAGCGGCGTGTCGCGGTCGATCGCGCAATAATAGGCAGCCGCCGCATCGCGCGCGAAGGGCACCTTCGACATGACGCGCTTCAGCTTGGGCCAGAATTTCGCCCGCACCACATCTTCGCGCTCCTGCTGCCTGTCGGTTTCGCCAGGCAGAAGAATTTCACCGATTTTCACATCATCCATGATCGACGGTCCTCCGGTCATGGCTATTATATGGGACGGAACGCCCGTCGTTCAATTCCCCCGGCCTGCAGCCGCCTTCTGCATGGCTTCGGCCAGAAGAAAATCCCTCTCCGTCACGCCCTGTGAATCATGGGTGGTGAGGCAGACCTTGACCCGCGAATAGACGTTGGACCATTCGGGGTGATGATTGAGCTTCTCCGCCGCAAGGGCCGATTCGGCCATGAAACCGAAGGCTTCGGCAAAACTCGAAAACTTGAAGGATCTGACGATCGCCGCTCCATCCTCGCGCAGGGACCAGCCCTCGAGCTTGACGAGAGTCTGCCGGATGGCCTCCGGTTCGAGTCTGGGATATTTCATGAACTTGCCTCCGCTTGATAACCATTAACGCCTCAACGACCGGATCGACGCATAATCCATGAAACATATCACCGTTCTTTTCGTCTGCATGGGCAATATCTGCCGCTCGCCGCTTGCCGAAGGTATCTTGGCACACCTTGCCGATGCTGAAGGCATGTCCCGCCAAATCATCGTCGATTCCGCCGGCACCGGCGGCTGGCACGCGGGCGATGCGCCCGATCCGCGATCCATCGCCGTGGCACGGCGGCACGGCGTCGATATTTCCCGCCAGCGGGCGAGACAGGTCGCCTCGGCGGACTTCGAAAGCTTCGACCTCATCCTCGCCATGGACGAAAACAATCTGGCGAGCCTGCTTCAATCGAGCCCGCAGGGGCACCGGCACAAAATCCATCTTTTCATGGAATATGCCGCCGGCCGCCGCGAGAATGTCCCCGATCCCTATTACGGGGCCGAGGACGGGTTCCTTGACGTCTACAACATGCTCTTGGCGGGATGCAGATCGCTGCTCGAAAAGATGGAGCTCGACCGCGCCTCGTGAAGCGGGAACGCCTCTTCAACGATATAAGGCCCGCCGCCCACCGATTCCTTGGACGACATCAGCACGAAACGACCGACCGTGAAGGGCGAGGTGCGGAAGTTGCCGCGTCCGGAAAGATACTGCACCACATCGTCCACGCGGGAGGAGCGCAGCCGTGCAAGCGTGACATGCGGCATGAACTTGCGCGGATCGGGCGGCAGACCGATCCTCTGGCAGATTCTTTCGATTTCCGCCTGAAGCGCGTGCATTTCCGGTGAGGGAGAAACTCCGGCCCAGATGGAATGCGGTTTCTTGGAACCGAAGGAACCCATACCGGTGAGGTTGAGCTGGAACTCCGGCCTTTCGATCCGATCCAGCCTGTCCACGACCTCATCGGCGGTCCGCCCGTCGATGTCACCGATAAAACGCAGGGTTATGTGATAATTCTCCACATCGATCCACCGGGCTCCCGGCAGACCACCGCGCAACAATGAGAGGCTCATAGCCGCATTGCGCGGAATTTCGAGGGCGGTAAACAGTCTCGGCATGGCGAGCTCCCCGAATCTCTTGGCAGAACAAGCATAGCGAATCACGCAATGCAGACGGGCGCAAGTGCTTATTTTTTTTGCGCACCGATTGTCTTGATGAAGCTTTCAACAGCCGGCAAAGATTTCTCCACCATCATTGCCACGCCCTTCGTATTGGGGTGCATCTTGTCATCCAGCTTCAGCGCGTCATCCGTCACCACCCCGTCCAGAAAGAAGGGATAAAGCGGCAGGTTGTATTTTTCCGCAAGCTTTGGAAAGATCGGATTGAAGCGCCTGGCATAGTCGTCGCCCATATTCGGCGGCGCCATAATGCCGACCAGCAGCACCGCTATATTGCGTTTCTGAAAACCGGAAATGATGGCGTCAAGGTTCTTTTCCGTCTGTTCCGGCGCAATACCACGCAAGGCATCATTGGCACCGAGCTCCAGAATGACCCCATCCGTGCCATCAGGCACGGACCATTCCGCCCTTGCCAGACCGCCGGAAGACGTATCGCCGGACACGCCGGCATTGGCGACTGCGACGTTGACGCCCTTCGCCTTTAATGCAGCTTCAAGCTGTGCCGTATAGCTGTCGGTGGGGGGCAGCTGATACCCGGCCATGAGGCTGTCGCCAAGACCGACCAGTTGCAATGTCCGCTCCTGAGCCGTGGCCACCGAGGCGGAAAAGGCAGCGGCGAAAATGACGATGAAGTGAAACAGGGCAGCTTTAAATCTCATCACGGCTTTCCTAACTTGGTTCCCATTGTCTGAAATACCGACCGCATCGACACCGCCAGACCGTTTTCATCACCCTATATAGGAACGAGAATTGTGACGAAAAGCATCATAGAGCTGAAGAAGGCCGACCTCACCCTTGGCAACGCCGCCGCCTCCGTCCACGTTCTCAAATCCATCGATCTGTCCATCAGTGAAGGTGAAGCGGTTGGCATCGTCGGCCCTTCCGGCTCGGGAAAATCGACGCTGCTGATGGTACTTGCCGGTCTTGAGCGGCTCGACAGCGGTGAGATCGTCATTGCGGATACGGAACTTCACAGGCTCGGCGAGGATGCGCTGGCGGATTTCCGCGGCAGGAATATCGGCATCGTCTTCCAGTCCTTCCACCTCATCGCCAATATGACGGCTCTGGAAAACGTGGCCGTTCCGCTGGAGCTGGCCAACGTCGCAAACCCCTTCGAAATCGCCAGGCGCGAACTCGTCGCCGTCGGCCTCGGCGAACGCCTCAACCACTATCCCGGCCAGCTTTCCGGCGGCGAGCAGCAGCGTGTCGCCATTGCCCGCGCACTTGCACCTTCGCCGGCCGTGCTGATTGCCGACGAACCGACGGGCAATCTCGATACCGATACCGGCAGGCAGATCGCCGATCTTCTGTTTGCAAAACAGGCCGAACGCGGCATGACCATGGTGCTCGTCACCCATGATCCGTCGCTTGCCGCCCGGTGCTCACGGCAGATCAAGGTGCGATCCGGCGAGATTGAGGGCGACAGCGCCCGTCCCCAGATGGCGCGGGCGGTATCGGCATGATCGGCTCCATTTTCCCGTCTTTCGCCAGTATAAGAAACGCCATGAGGCTTGCGCGCCGCGAAATTCGTGGCGGCCTGCGTGGCTTTTACATTTTCCTCGCCTGCATTGCGCTCGGAACCGGCGCCATAGCCGCCGTCAATTCCGTGTCGCGCGCAGTCACCAGCGCCATAGCCACCGAAGGCCAGTCGATCCTCGCCGGAGACGTCCGTTTCGAACTGCGCAACAGGGAGGCGACGCAGGAGGAACGGGCCTATCTCGACGGCCTTGGTACCGTCGCGGTTTCCACCGGGCTGCGTTCCATGGCACGCCTTGCCGATGGGTCCGAACAGACCCTGACGGAAGTGAAGGCCATCGACGGCGCCTACCCGCTCCATGGCACCTTCGTGGCTGATCCGAACCGGCCGCTGAATGAGCTTCTGGCCGGAAACGGCGACACCTATGGCGCCATTGCCGCACCGCTCTTGCTGGAACGGCTCGGCATCAAGGTCGGCGATGAAGTCCTGCTCGGCAATGCAAAGCTGAAACTGACCGGCACCGTGGTCGACGAGCCGGATGCGCTGTCTGACGGTTTCGGTTTTGCTCCAAGGCTGATGGTCAGCCGCGATGCCCTTTTCGCCTCCGGTCTCGTTCAGACGGGAAGTCTCGTCGAACACGCCTACAAGATCAAACTGAACGATCCTTCGGCGCGGGCAACAATGACCGATGCGGCCAACAAGGCATTTCCGGATGCCGGCTGGTCCGTTCGCACCAGTGATCGGGCAGCGCCATCGCTCACCGAAAACGTCAACCGCTTCTCGCAGTTCCTGACACTGGTGGGCCTCACCGCCCTCATCGTCGGCGGGGTTGGCGTCGCCAATGCCGTTCGCGCGTTTCTGGATTCCAAGCGCACCACCATCGCCTCGCTGAAATGCCTCGGCGCGCCTGCCTCCGTGGTCACCATGACCTATCTCTTCCAGATTGCCTTCATTGCCGCCGTTGGCATCGTCATCGGCCTTCTGGTCGGCGCCATCGCGCCGCTGATTGCCATGCGGTTTCTGGAAGGCGTGCTGCCCGTGCCGGAAGAGCTTGCCTTTTATCCCGGCGCTCTCGGCCTCGCCGCCCTGTTCGGCCTCCTGACGACGCTTGCTTTCGCCATCGTACCGCTCGGTCAGGCGCGCGAGGTGCCGGCGACGGCGCTTTTCCGCGAACAGGGTTTCGAGGAGGGCAGCTGGCCATCCTGGCCTTATCTGGCTGCAACCGGCCTGCTGCTGGCGGCGCTGGCCGCGCTGGCCATCTTCTCGGCGGAAGACCGCTTCATCGCCTCGGTCTTCCTTGCTGCAATCGCATTTGCCTTCGTGGTGCTGCGACTGGTAGCCTCCGGTGTCAAGGCCATCGCCAAACGCAGCCCCCGCGTTCACTCCGCTGCCCTTCGTCTGGCAATCGGCAATATCCATCGCCCCGGCGCGCTCACACCTTCGGTCGTCCTCTCCCTTGGCCTTGGCCTGACCCTGCTCGTGACACTGACGCTGATCGACGGCAATCTGCGCCGCGAGCTGACGGACAGCCTGCCGGAGCGCGCGCCGAACTTCTTCTTCGTCGATATCCAAGGCAGCGAACTTCAGGGCTTCCGCGATCTTCTCAAACGGGAGGCGCCTGATGGCACGCTGACCGAGGTGCCAATGCTGCGCGGCCGCATCCTCGCGCTCAACGGCGAGGATGTGACAAAGATGGAGGTGCCGCCCGCCGGACGCTGGGTGCTGCGCGGCGACCGGGGCATCACCTATTCACGGGATATTCCCGAAAACGCGACACTGACGGAAGGAAGCTGGTGGGGCCCGGACTATAGTGGCGAGCCATTGGTCTCCTTCGCGGCGGAAGAAGCACAGGAACTCGGCCTCAAGATCGGCGACAGCGTCACCGTCAACGTCCTCGGCCGCAGTATCACGGCGAAGATCGCCAATCTGCGCAATGTCGAATGGGAATCCCTCTCGATCAATTTCGTCATGGTGTTTTCGCCAAATACCTTCCGCGGCGCACCCCACGCCTGGCTTGCGACACTTGCCGACCCTTCCGCTTCCGCAAGCGACGAAGGCCGCATATTGCGTTCCGTCACCAATACCTATCCAACGATCACCAGCGTGCGTGTGAAAGATGCGCTCGATGTCGTCAACCGGCTGGTCGGCCAGCTCGCCACCGCCATTCGCGCCGCTGCGGCCGTCGCGCTCATCGCCTCCGTTCTGGTTCTCGCCGGCGCCCTTGCCGCCGGAAACCGCGCCCGCACCCATGACGCGGTCATCCTGAAAACGCTGGGCGGCACGCGAAACCTGCTCATCCGCGCCTTTTCCTACGAATATATGATGCTCGGTCTCGCCACCGCCGTTTTCGCGCTGTTCGCCGGCGGCGTCTCCGCATGGTTCGTGATTGCCCGCATCATGAAACTGCCCTCCAGCTTCCTGCCGGATGTGGCGATCGGCACGCTTGTCGTCGCCCTCGTCATGACGGTCGGCATCGGCCTCATCGGCACCTGGCGGATTCTCGGACAGAAGGCGGCGCCGGTTCTCAGGCAGGCGGGGGAATGATCATCGGTTGTGCGCCGCTTAACTTTAGCGATTAATTCTTTGTAATGATCGCCAAAACGTGAGCGCTTTTCGCGCATATGGTGTCTTTTCGACGGGAAAAGGCCTTGTATCGGACACGTTCTGCCATCATATTCCTGAGCAGGCTTGCTGAAGCTCCGCAGCGGCGCCCGGGAGGTATCCCGACACCGTAGCAATTACGGAGCTCAAAAGAGGAAACAATGGCTGACTTCAATAACTACCAGAACCGCATGGCGCAGACCCGTGCACAGACTGGTGCGATGATCGATGAGGGTCTTCGCGCCTATATGCTCAAGGTTTACAACCTGATGGCGCTGGCTCTGGTCATCACCGGCGTTGCAGCGTTCGGTACCTATACGCTCGCCGCTTCGAACCCGGCCTTCGCCCAGCTGCTTTACGCTTCGCCGTTGCGCTGGGTTGTCATGCTGGCACCGCTCGCACTGGTTTTCTTCCTTAGCTTCCGTATTCAGAACATGAGCGTTTCTGCCGCCCAGACGACCTTCTGGGTCTATGCGGCGCTGATGGGCGTGTCGCTGTCGGCGATCTTCCTGGTCTTTACCGGCCAGAGCATCGTTCAGACGTTCTTCGTGACCGCGGCCTCGTTCGGTGCGCTCTCGCTTTACGGTTACACCACGAAGAAGAACCTTTCCGGCCTCGGTTCGTTCCTCATCATGGGTCTGTTCGGCCTGATCATCGCCTCCATCGTCAACATCTTCCTTGCATCGTCCGCGCTGCAGTTCGCGATTTCCGCGATCGGTGTGCTGATCTTCGCAGGCCTGACCGCCTACGACACCCAGAAGATCAAGGAAATGTATTTTGATGGTGACGACGTTGCCGTGGCCGGTCGCAAGGCCATCATGGGCGCGCTGACCCTCTATCTCGACTTCATCAACCTCTTCACCTTCCTTCTGCAGTTCCTCGGTAACCGCGACGACTAAGGTTGAGAGGCTTTCAAGACAGACATGCGAAAGGCGGCCCTTCGGCCGCCTTTTTATTTGGGAACGGTCATAGCTGACGATGGCTCACCCGCCCGTCCTATCCGGCAGGCAGCCATCGGTTCTGAAGCCTATTCGATGAGTTTCAGGACCTTGTCGAAAACCTTGAGAACCTGCGGCAGCTCATGGCCGCGTTTGAGAATACGGCCATCCGTATTCACCACACAATAAGCCCCCTGTTTCGCCGCCAGCCTGGGGTTCTTCTCAATCCTGTACAGCGGCATTTCACCCGAACGTTTGAAGACCGAAAACACCGCCTTGTCCTTCAGATGGTCAATGGCGTAGTCGCGCCATTCCCCCTCTCCCACCATCCGACCATAGATGCGCAGGATCGCATCCAGCTCGCGGCGGTGAAAGGTGACCGGCAAAGGGTCCTTGTTCTTTTTATATTCGCGGAGATCGATAACGGTGGAATTGTCGCGTGAAGCGGTTTGCACCTGCTGCACATCCGGTTGATCGGTCATCCAATACCTCCGATTCCACCCAAATCACCCAACCAATGTGAGCCTGAGACGGCGAAATTGCAAGCCTTGCGAGGTCTTTGGGTAACGCGCAGGACGATGCGGGAAGACTCTGAAAAATCTTGGTCGGCTATAAAACCGGAAAGCCCGTGACAGGGAAAGGATCGTCGCAATTTCGCGGAAAAGCACTGCCCGCAACAAAAGCAGGGGTAAAAAATGGTAACCATTTAGGCAGCCACTTTCGCAGGGCTTGCCGTATTTCGGTCAAACCATGGCCTGAATTGGGTGGAATAGTCCTATTGTCAATTGATGCCTAGGCACCAAGATGACCCGGTCCGGTGCATTGACCCTTTACCCCCAGCCCCCAATGCCCGGACCGGATCTTCAATCGCCAGGTCGGCGATTATGGCTTTTCATTTCCCAGCAAAATACTTGCGCCGACGATTGCCGCCGGATCACCACTGGCATTGGCCGTCTGCAAAAGCACGGCGCAGCCGCCCTTTTTCACCTTTGCCACGACGCTCGCGGGAAGCTTCACCGTCATCGGCGAACCATCCCACATGCCGACAGTCTGTACGTCGTAGACGCTGTGCCAGTAGGACATTTTTTTCCCCTGGTTCTCGCCCTTCTGCACATCCACCGTCTGTTCACGCGTGAAATAGGCAACGACGACATCGGCCTTGCCGCTGCCGGCACCGATATCAATCTCGACCTCGTCGCCGGCAAATTTTGACGAGACCGGCACGTTCAACCCCTGGCCTTCGCGCTTGAAGGCATCCAGCCTGTCATAAATGCCGCGAACATCCGCACCCTTGACATGGTCGCGGCCGTTGAGAATGGCCTGCGGCGTATAGACCCCGTTGCGGCCCAGCGCCCGCATGTAACCATATTGCCGGTCGGTATTTTCCTTCGAGGCCAGCGAATCGGTCCAGCCAAGATAGTTCCAGTAGTCGACATGGTAGGAAAGGCCGACGACATCGCCCTTCTGGATCATCTTGCGCAGCGCCTCGTCCGCCGGCGGGCAGGATGCACATCCCTGCGATGTGAACAATTCGACAACGCCCTTCACAGCCTCCTGCGCCTGCGCGGAGGTGACGAGAAACGTGCCGAGAAGACATATCGACAGGGGAAATTTCAGCGGCATTACGAAAACCTTTGTCCGGAAGATATCCAGACGAATTGATGCGATCAATCCTGCCGGGATGCAAACCGGAAAATAACGTCTATTGCCCTTCAATAGAAAGTCACGAAGGGGTGAGCGGCAATCACAAAACTATAGTTTCTGAAACGGAGAAAGACGCCGGAATTTCTCCCGGCGTCTTATTGATCCAGAGTTTTATCAAGCGGCCAGATCGCGAAGAACGGTCTGCAGAATGCCGCCATTGTTCATGTAGATCACTTCGTCCAGCGTATCGATGCGGCACAGAAGCGGAACTTCCTTCACCGAACCATCGCTGTAGGTGATCTTGGCGATCTTCTTTTCACGCGGCTTGATTTCGCCTTCGAGACCGTCGATCTCGACGACTTCGTCACCCTTGAGATCGAGGCTCGCCCAGGTCGTGCCCTCCTCGAAAACGAAGGGAACGACGCCCATGCCGACGAGATTCGAACGGTGGATACGCTCAAAAGACTGCGCAATCACGGCCTTGACGCCGAGCAGGTTCGTGCCCTTCGCCGCCCAGTCACGGGACGAGCCGTTACCATATTCGACACCGGCGAAGATGACGAGCGGAACGCCCTCCGCCTTGTATTTCATGGCGGCGTCATAGATCGACATCTCTTCCTTGGACGGATAGTGGATGGTGTAGCCACCTTCCTTGCCGTTCGGGCCAAGCATGTGGTTGCGGATGCGGATATTGGCGAAGGTGCCGCGCATCATCACTTCATGGTTGCCACGACGCGTGCCGTACTGGTTGAAGTCGGCAACGGCAACGCCATGTTCCGTCAGATAGGCGCCCGCAGGCGACGCCGCCTTGATCGAACCGGCCGGAGAAATATGGTCGGTGGTGATCTTGTCGCCGAAGAGACCAAGAACGCGCGCGCCCTTGATGTTCTTCAGGCCCGAACCGGTCTTGCCCATGCCGACAAAGTAGGGCGGGTTCTGGACGTAGGTCGACTGGTCATCCCAGGCATAGGTCTGACCCGGAGGAACCTGAACAGCCTGCCAGTTCGCGTCACCCTTGAACACGTCCGCATATTTCGTTTCATAGAGTTCGCGGGTGACGTATTTCAGGATAAATTCCTGGATTTCCTTCGAGGTCGGCCAGATATCCTTGAGATAGACCGGGTTGCCGTTCTGGTCGTCGCCGATCGGCTCCTTCGTCAGGTCCTTCTGGACCGTGCCGGCAAGGGCATAGGCCACGACGAGCGGCGGCGATGCCAGATAGTTCGCCTGAACATCAGGCGAGATACGGCCTTCGAAGTTGCGGTTGCCCGAGAGAACACCCGATGTGATCAGGCCCTTGTCGTTGATCGTCTTGGAAATCGCAGGCGGCAGCGGACCGGAGTTACCGATGCAGGTCGTGCAGCCGAAGCCGACGAGGTTGAAGCCGATGGCGTCGAGATCCTTCTGCAAACCGGACTTGTCGAGATATTCGGCAACGACCTGCGATCCCGGCGCGAGCGACGTCTTCACCCATGGCTTGGACTTCAGCCCCTTGGCAACCGCGTTGCGGGCAAGAAGGCCGGCCGCGATGAGAACCGATGGGTTGGAAGTGTTGGTGCAGGAGGTGATGGCGGCAATCGCCACATCGCCATGACCGAGATCGAACTCTTCGCCTTCCACCGCATAGCGGTTCGAAAGCTGGCCGGGCTTCTTATAGTCGTTTTCAAGAGCCGTCGCGAAATTCGGCGCGATGGTTTCGAGCGGCAGGCGGCCTTCCGGACGCTTCGGGCCGGCCATCGACGGTACGACATCGCCGAGGTCGAGTTCCAGCGTGTCGGTGAAGACGAGGTCGGAACCGTCGCCGGTACGCCACATGTCCTGCGCCTTCGAATAGGCTTCGACGAGCGCGATGCGGTCCTTGGCACGGCCGGACATGGTCAGGTAGTTGATGGTTTCGCCGTCAACCGGGAAGAAGCCGCAGGTCGCGCCATATTCCGGACCCATATTGCCGATGGTCGCGCGGTCGGCCAGAGACATCGAATCAAGGCCGGGGCCGAAGAATTCGACGAATTTGGAAACGACGCCCTTTTTGCGCAGCATCTGCACCACGGTCAGCACGAGGTCGGTCGCGGTCACACCTTCCTTCACCTTGCCGGTCAGCTTGAAGCCGATGACCTCGGGCAGGAGCATGGAGACCGGCTGGCCGAGCATGGCCGCTTCAGCCTCGATACCGCCGACGCCCCAGCCGAGAACGCCGAGACCATTGATCATGGTCGTGTGGCTGTCCGTGCCGACGCAGGTATCCGGATAGGCAATCGTTTCGCCATCCTCTTCCTTCGTCCAGACGGTCTGGCCGAGATATTCGAGGTTGACCTGGTGACAGATGCCGGTGCCGGGCGGAACGACGCGGAAATTCTTGAACGCCTGCTGGCCCCACTTGAGGAAGCGGTAGCGCTCGCCATTGCGCTCATATTCAAGCTCGACGTTGCGGGCAAAGGCGCTCGGCGTGCCGAATTCATCAACGATGACCGAGTGGTCGATGACGAGATCGACGGGAACGAGCGGATTGATCTTTTCCGGATCGCCACCGAGAGCCTTGATGCCGTCACGCATGGCGGCAAGGTCAACCACGGCGGGAACGCCGGTAAAGTCCTGCATGAGAACGCGGGCGGGGCGGTAGGCGATTTCGGTTTCGGTCAGGCCCTTGTTGTTCAGCCATTCGGAAACGGCCAGAATGTGCTCCTTGGTGACGGACTGGCCGTCCTCGAAACGCAGCAGGTTTTCCAGGAGAACCTTCATGGAATAGGGCAGCTTGGAAACGCCCTTGAGGCCGTTTGCCTCAGCTTTGGGAAGGCTGAAATAGACATAATCCTTACCATCCACGGTAAGGACGGAACGACATTTGAAACTGTCGAGTGATTTGGGCATGGATAAAAACCCCGCTTACTCTGATAGCCAACACGTGCGTGCGGACACCTATGCACTCATGCACATCAGGATGCGGGTGCGACCATTTCCGCTGTCCGCACGTGAAAATTGCTCCTCGCAATCGTCAAGTCCGGCGCAAGATGATGTTCACGCCGGCCGCTGGCGTGGTTGACACCCATATAGATAATTTCGGAGAAACGTGCCAGACCATCAGGGACCCAAATCGATATTTTTTGTAATCGAGACGATGAAAATCTTAAACGGAACCGCAGCATGGATTTGACGGCGGAAAATCTCGGCGTTCGGCGCGGTGAAGATTTCATATTCATGAATATTTCCTTCAAGTTAAGTGACGGCGAGGCGCTGGTGCTGACCGGTCGAAACGGTTCGGGCAAATCGACTCTTCTGCGCACGGTGGCCGGCCTGCTGCGGCCCGAACAGGGACGGATAAAGATAGCCGGCGAAGAGATAGAGGAGGGCATGCGACCCTCGGAAGCCTGTCATTATCTCGGCCACCGCAATGCGATGAAAACGGAGCTGACCGTTGCTGAAAATCTCGAATTCTGGAAAGACTTCCTCGGTGATTTCTCCGGTGGCGCGAGCGTGGCAATTGATGAGGCGGCGGAGATCGTCGGTCTCTCCGGCATTACCCACCTGCCTTTCGGTTATCTCTCCGCCGGCCAGCAACGGCGTTTTGCCATGGCGAAACTTCTGATCGCCTGGCGGCCGGTATGGATTCTCGACGAACCGACGGCTGCTCTCGACAGGGCGGCGGACGCCATGTTTACCGATCTCGTCAAGAGCCATCTGGGAAAGGGCGGCATTGTCATGGCTGCGACGCATCAGCCTTTGGGGCTGGAGAATGCGCGGGAATTGCGGATGACGGGGTTTGTGGGTGTGGAGGCCTGGGCATGAACGGTTTGCGCGTGTGGCTTACCCCCCTCTGCCCTGCCGGGCATCTCCCCCTCAAGGGGGGAGATCGACTCGTGGTGAGCTCTCGTCCATCTGAAAGCTTGAGAATGGAGTGGCGAAATCGCGTCTTGCCGATCTCCCCCCTTGAGGGGGAGATGCCCGGCAGGGCAGAGGGGGGTAAAACCCCAGACGCGGAGCAACCCCAATGACCGCCCTCCTCCTCCGCGACATCAAACTCTCCATCCGCGCCGGCGGCGGTGCCTTGATCGGCGTGCTGTTCTTCATGACCGTTGTTGCCGTCATTCCCTTCGGCGTCGGCCCGGATCTCAACCTGCTCGCCCGCATCGGCCCCGCCATCGTCTGGATCGGCGCGCTTCTGTCCGCCCTTCTCGGCCTTGACCGGCTGTTTCAGGCCGAGCGGGATGACGGTTCGCTGGATCTCATTCTCATGCAGGAAACCCCGCTGGTGCTGACGGTGTTCGTCAAATGCCTGGCGCATTGGGTGGCGACCGGCCTGCCCCTGGTTTTGGCCTCGCCGCTGCTCGGGCTGTTCATGAATATGGACGAGGTGGCAATCGGCGCCGTGATGCTTACCCTTCTCGTCGGTTCGCCGGCCATCACCTTCATCGGTGCGGTGGGTGCGGCGGTGGCCGTCGCGCTGCCGCGTGGCGGCCTTCTGGTCTCCATCCTCGTGCTGCCGCTCGCCATTCCCGTCCTGATCTTCGGCGTCAGCGCCTCCTATGCGGCGGTGCAGGACCCGGCGCCCTTTATGCCGCCTTTCCTCATTCTCTGCGCGATCACGTTATTTTCAGCCGTGACCGGCCCTTTCTTTGCCGCTTTGGCACTGCGCAATGTTATGGATTGATGAAACCGCGCCAGACGATCGCCTGTTGACAGGGATCAATTGCGGGGCGGCCATTCTCGGGTTACACAAACGGCATGAACGAGCAGACCTTCACCATCACCAAATTCAGTGATCTCGCCAATCCCACGCGGTTTCTGGCGCTGGCGGCACGCATTCTGCCCTGGCTCACCGCGCTCACGGCGCTGGTGCTGGCCGCTGGTCTTTATCTCTCCTTCACCACCGAAGGCGATTACCAGCAGGGTTATACCGTGCGCATCATGTATGTGCATGTCCCCTCCGCCTGGCTGGCCATGATGTGCTATTCGGTCATGGCGGTCTCGGCCATCGGAACCCTCGTCTGGCGTCATCCGCTGGCAGATGTCAGCCACAAGGCCGCCGCCCCGATCGGCGCCGCCTTTACGCTGATTGCGCTCATCACCGGCTCGCTCTGGGGCAAACCCATGTGGGGAACCTGGTGGGTGTGGGATGCGCGGCTGACCTCCGTCTTTGTGCTTTTCCTGATGTATCTGGGGCTCATCGCGCTCAATCGCGCCATGGACGATCCCTCCAGAGCCGCCCGTGTCAGCGCCGTGCTGATCCTCGTCGGTTTCGTGAACATTCCCATCATCAAGTTTTCGGTCGAATGGTGGAACACGCTGCACCAGCCGGCAAGCGTCATCCGCATGGGCGGCTCCGCCATCGATGCGGAATTTCTCTGGCCGCTTCTGACCATGGCCATCGGTTTCACGCTGCTGTTCTTCACCTTGCATATCGCCGCCATGCGCAATGAAATCTGGCGCCGGCGCGTGGCCGCGCAACGGCGGCTTGCCGCGCGCATGGCCAACCGGGAGGGCTGAGGTGATGACACACGCCTTTTATATCGGCATGTCCTATGCGGCGACCGGGCTTGTCGTTCTCTGTCTCATCGCCTGGGTCGTCGTGGACGGTCAGGCGCGCAAACGGGAACTGAAGCAGCTGGAGGCATCCGGCGTGCGCCGCAGGGCAAGAGCCGGTTCAGCAGGTGACGGGCAATGACGCAGGCCAGCCAGAATCAGGATTCCAAAACCAAGACGACTGGCCGCGCCCGTTATGCGCTGGCCCTGCTGCCGCTTCTGCTTTTTGGCGGTTTTGCCCTTGTCGCCGGCAAGATGCTTTATGATCAGGATGTGAACGGGCTGGATATCAGCGCCATCCCGTCAGCGCTTATCGGCACCAAGGCACCGTCGCTGTCGCTGCCGCCGCTGGAAGGCTCGAACCTGCCGGCGCTCACCGATGCCGCCATCAAGGGCAAGCTGACGCTGGTGAACGTCTTCGCCTCCTGGTGCATTCCCTGCCGGCAGGAACACCCGCTGCTTCAGGAACTGGCCAAGGACAGCCGTATCACCGTCGTCGGCATCAACTACAAGGACAAGCAGGACAATGCGCTTCGCTTCCTCGGCGAGCTCGGCAATCCCTTTGCCGCGATAGGCGTCGATCCGAACGGCAAGGCGGCAATCGACTGGGGCGTCTATGGCATTCCCGAAAGTTATCTGGTCGGTGCCGATGGCACGATCCTTTACAAAAAGGTCGGTCCTTTCGATGCCCGCAGTGTCGAGCGTGACCTGCTGCCGGCCATCAGCGCCGCAGCCGGGAAGTAACGTCAAACCGCAAGGACGTCACGCCTTGGTAATGACCCTGAGCGAAGGACCTTCGGCAGGCAGACGTATGCCTTCCAGCACCACCTGATCGCGCCCGCCTCGCTTTGCGGCATAGAGACTGTCATCAGCCCGTTTGATGGTATCGTGGATGGAATGATCGCCCCTTGCAACAGCCGAGACACCGAAGCTCGCCGTGATCTGGCTGCTGACACCCCGATTGCGCCAATCGAGCGATGAAAGGTCGACACGCATGCGGCTGGCAAGCTGGCCGGCTTCCAAAGCCGTCTGGCCGGGCACGAACACCACGAATTCCTCACCGCCGAAACGTGCCACCAGCGCATCTTCCGGCGCGTTTCTCCTGAGGAGGTCGGAAAGGCCGATGAGCACGATATCTCCGGCGGCATGGCCATACACATCATTGATGTGTTTGAAATGGTCTATGTCACAGGCAATGATCGCACCTTCGGGTGTATCGTTGCGGAAATCGGGAACGCGCCGGTCGAAGCCGCGGCGGTTCAGCACATCCGTCAGCGGATCATGTTCCGCCGCGTGCATGTGACGGTCAACGGTAACGGAAATCTGGCTCGCAAGCACAGACAGCGCGAGCAGGAAGCCGAATATGCTCGCCGCAAGCTGCATATAGAAGGCGTAATCCGACTCGAAGAATTCACTCAACTCAATCATCGAGCCAGTCGGCGTCATCACGAGCAGCATGACGATACGCACCAGTGTCTCCAGCACAACGAGCGATGCAATCAACACCATCAGCCTGTCGGCGAGTGCGACGGGCCGCTTGCGCACGAGCCAGACCGGAAAAGCAAGCAGCAGCGCGCAGACAAGATCACCGATGACGAGTTCGCGCTTCAGATCCGGCGTGACGAAGACATGGAATGCGACCAGCACCACCGCGACAACCACGGCCGATAGCCGAACCGTGGTATAAAGCGGCCGCTGGAAATGGGTGAGCAGCGCATGGCCATAGAGGAAGAAGGCGGAGAAGAACAGCAGGTTCGAAAGGATCGCCTGGATCTCGAAGGGCAGGCCGCCGAGCACGAGAGGCGTTGCAAAACCGAAAGCCGCCGAAAGATATCCGATACCCCAGTAGCGTGCCGAAGCGTGACCGATCCTCTGCAGGAACAGGAACACCACACCAAAGGTCAGCATGATGAAGGGGAGAAGATAGGCGAAGTTATCTTGCAATGGGTTCTGCCGGAGGGAGAGACAAGCCTTTGAAGCCGGACGTTACCGCAATGCCATTAAGAAAACCTGCATATATTGCGCGGTTTTCGCGCCTTTCGGGCCGGAATCCCCACGAACCCGTTCACATTTGCGGGAGCGCGTTCTGCCATTCCTTGATCGCTTCCACGGGCCAGACCAGCATCACCACGTTCAGCGTCAGATTATCGCGGATCAGCCAGCCGGTGAAGATTTCAAAGAAGATGGCGATCAAGACCGTCAGCCACACCGGCACGCGGGCGGCGAAGAGGAAACCCAACACCATGAAAACCGTATCCATCGCCGAGTTCAGGATGCTGTCGCCGGTATAGCCCAGCGCCATGGTCGCAGTGCGGTAACGATCGATGATAAGGGGCGAGTTTTCAAGGATTTCCCATGCCGCCTCCACCAGAACCGCGAGAGAAAGGCGCATGGAAAGCGGCTTGTTGCGGAACAGCAGCCAGGCGAACCAGTAGAACAGGAAACCGTGAATGATGTGCGAAGGCGTATACCAGTCGGCCAGATGTTGGGAATTGCCCGGCGTGTTCACGCCCGGCTCGAACAGCTTCACATAACCGCATTCACAGATCGGAATACGGCCCATGGCATAAAGGATGACAATCTGCAGGAGAAGCAGCCCGGCGGCCACGCCGAACCATTTGAGCGAACGCGAACGGGAAGCCGACATCTCCGCAACTGTCATTTTTCGTCCTTGTTGAGCGGTTCGAGCGAATGGCGCATGACAAGCGGCATCTGCGCCATGGTGAAGATGATGGTGATCGGCATCGTGCCCCACACCTTGAAGGCAACCCAGGTGTCGGTGGTGAACATGCGCCACACCACCTCGTTCAGTACCGCAAGAAAGAGGAAAAACACGCCCCAGCGCAATGTCAGCTTGCGCCAGCCCTCATCCGTCAGCTTGAAGGCCGAATTGAAGACATAACCGAGCAGCGATTGGCCGAAGAACAGGCCGCCCAGCAGAATGACACCAAACAGCGTGTTGACTATGGTCGGCTTCATCTTGATGAAGGTGTCGTTCTGCAGCCACAGCGTCAGCGCGCCGAACACGAAAACCACGATGCCTGATATCAGCGGCATGATCGGCAGCTTGCGCGTCAGCACCCATGAAACGGACAGTGCAACAGCCGTCGCGATCATGAACAGGCCGGTGGCGATGAAGATCGGTCCGCCGAACTCCGTCAGCACGGGAAAGGTGGAGGCCAGCCATTCGCCGCGGGAATTGGCGAAGAAGAATACCATGAGCGGGCCAAGCTCGAGCACGAATTTCAAGAGCGGGCTGATTTCCGCCACCATCTTTTCGCTTTCCTTGGAATTGCTTTCGATATCCATACTCAAACTCCCGCAATGGCCTTGGCGAAATCTTCCGCCTCGAAGGGCTCCAGATCATCCACACCTTCACCCACACCGATGAAATAGACCGGCAGCTTGTGTTTGGCAGCGATGGCGACGAGGATACCGCCCCGCGCCGTGCCATCCAATTTTGTCATAATCAGGCCCGAAACCCCCGCGACATTGCGGAATATTTCCACCTGGTTCATGGCGTTCTGCCCCGTCGTCGCATCCAGCGTCTGCAACACGGTGTGTGGCGCATCCGGATCGAGCTTGCCGAGCACGCGCACGATCTTTTCCAGCTCCGCCATCAGTTCCGTCTTGTTCTGCAGACGGCCGGCCGTATCGATGATGAGAACGTCGCTTTTCTGCGCCCGCGCCTGCTCATAGGCGTCATAAGCCAGACCCGAGGCATCCGCGCCGAGCTTGGTGCCGATGAATTGCGAACCGGTGCGATCGGCCCAGATCTTGAGCTGCTCGATCGCCGCGGCGCGGAACGTATCGCCCGCCGCCAGCATCACCTTGAGGCCCGAGCCCGAGAGCTTGGCGGCAAGCTTGCCGATGGTCGTCGTCTTGCCGGTGCCGTTCACGCCGACGACGAGAATGACATGCGGCTTGTGCGAAAGATCAAGCTCCAGCGGCTTGGCCACAGGCTTCAGGACCTTGGTGATCTCGCCCGCCATGATGCGCGCCACATCCTCGCCGCTCACATCCTTGCCATAACGTTCCGAAGACAGGGCACCGGTGATGCGCATGGCGGTCTCGACGCCGAGGTCGGACTGGATGAGAAGATCTTCCAGCTCATCAAGCGTGTCCTCGTCCAGCTTGCGCTTAGTGAAAAGCGCCGAAATCTGCGTGGTCAGCTGCGACGACGTGCGGGCGAGCCCGGCCCGCAGGCGCTGAAACCAGCTGAGCTTCGGTTGCGGTGCTTCGGCGACAGGCTCTTCACGCTCGCTTGCTGATGAAAAGCCCTTCGGCAAAGCCTGCGGCACGACAGGGAGCTCGGCTGCATCTGCCGACTCCGCCTCATCGAGCAGCGCATCCATCGCATCAGCATCGAGCACAGCTTCCGGCAAAGGCTCGGCCTGCTCTTCGGCAGCGGCTTCCGCCTGCAGCAGCGACAGCGGCACCACACCCATGTCGCCGGAAAGCTCGGCACCGGGCAAAAGCGGTGCGTCCTCTTCGTCGTCTTCTTCGGAAAGGACCACATCCAACGTCTCGTCCGGCGCCGGTCCGCCCGCTGTCTCCATCTCCAGTTCGGAAACGGGATCCTCATCGACAGGGTTATGCGCTTCGGCCTCGCTCAGTGCCGCTTCGAAGGAGGCGTTTTCATTGCCACGCTCGGGCGCGGCATCCTCTTGCGGCCGCTCGTCCGTTTCGGCCTTGTCCTTGCCGAACGAAAAGACTTTTTTGATGAAGCCGAGGGCCATGGTCGTTCCCGTGTCTTTTCTCTTGTGCCGCCTCAGGCCGCGTCCGCCGCCAGAAGCTTCATGTTCAGATGTTTGCCGTTGTGGCCGGTAATCGCAACCTGCGCAAGAGTGCGCGGGAGAAGATCAGGCGCCTCCACCAGCGTGAAATTGTTCGTATGGGCAAAACCGTTGTTTTCCACGAGGATCGTCTGCACCGAACCGACCATACCTTGCAGATGCGTGAGCGTCAGAGCCTCACCGCGAGCACGGAGCCTTGCCGCCCGCTCCTTCACCAGCACCCGGTCGAGCTGCGGCATGCGGGCCGCCGGCGTGCCGGCACGCGGGCTGTAGGGAAAGACATGCAGGCTGGAAATGCCGCATTCTTCCGCAAGTGTGGCGGCATTTTCGAACATCTCTTCCGTCTCGGTCGGGAAACCGGCGATCATATCCGCCCCGAAGGCGATATCCGGCCGAAGCGACCGCACATCGCGACAGAAACGAATGGCATCGGCCCGCAAATGGCGGCGTTTCATGCGTTTCAGGATCATGTCGTCACCATGCTGGAGAGAGAGATGCAGATGCGGCATGAAACGCGGCTCATCGGCAATCAGATCCATCAGATGGCGGTCGGCCTCGATACTGTCGATCGAGGAAAGGCGCAGGCGCAGAATGTCCGGCACCTGCTTCAGCAAAGTCTTGGCGAGATAACCGAGGGAGGGTTCACCCGGCAGATCAGCACCATAGCTGGTCGCATCCACTCCGGTCAGCACGATCTCGCAATAACCGCTTTCCGTCAGTCTGCGCGCCTGATCCACCACCGCACCCATAGGCACCGAGCGGGAATTACCGCGCCCATAGGGAATGATGCAGAAGGTGCAGCGATGATCGCAGCCATTCTGCACCTGAATGAAGGCGCGCACATGCCCGTCAATGTGCTTGACCATCTGCGGCGCGGTCGCCTTGATGCTCATGATGTCGTTGACGCGCAGCTTTTCTTCCGCCGAGACGCCAAAATCGGGCAGCGCACGATAGGAAGTGCTTTTCAGCTTTTCCTCGTTGCCCAGCACCGCATCCACCTCGGGCATTTCGGCAAAGGTCTGTTTCTCGGTCTGGGCAGCGCAGCCGGTGACGATGATGCGCGCATGCGGATTGTCGCGCCGTGCACGGCGGATGGCCTGACGTGCCTGACGCACCGCCTCGCCCGTCACCGCGCAGGTATTGACCAGCACGGCATTGTTGAGCCCGGCCTTTTCGGCCTCCGCCCGCATCACTTCCGATTCATAGGTGTTGAGACGACAGCCGAAGGTTATGACCTCGACGCCGCTCATACGGCCCCCCGCTCGACCGCATCGCGCGCCCAGGCGCCGGTGACGGGATCGACGGAACCGGACCATTCCCATTCGGCCGGGCCGGTCATGATGACGTGATTATCCTCGCGCCAGTCGATGGTCAGCGGTACGCGGATGGGGCTGGAGGCGACATCGATCGTGACCTTCCGGCCTGTACGCCCCGTGCGGGCGGCGGAAACGGCTGAAGCGCAGGCGGCAGAACCGCAGGCGAGCGTCAGCCCGGCGCCGCGTTCCCAGGTGCGGGTGCGCAGCGCGCTGTCGGAAATCACCTGCGCCAGCGTGATATTGGCCTTTTCCGGAAACATCGGGTGATTTTCGAGCAGAGGTCCGAAACGTTCGAGATCGAACTCCATCGGATCGCGGTCCACCCAGAAAATCGCATGCGGGTTGCCCATGGACATGACGGCGGGCGAATGCAGGATCGGCGCATCGATCGGCCCGATCTGTAATTCGATGCGGCTGGTATCGTGGAATTCCTCCGAAAGCGGAATATCGCTCCAGCGGAAACGTGGCAGGCCCATATCGACCGATATCATGCCGTCTTCATGCTCGACGGCATTCAGAATGCCCGCCACCGTCTGGAAGGTGAAGCTGGTCTTGCCGGTTTCGGAAGCCAGCGCCTGCACCACGCAGCGTGTGCCATTGCCGCAGGCCTGCGCCTTCGTGCCATCACAATTGAGGATGTCGATAAAGGCATCTGTGCCACTGACACGCGGATCGTGGATGGCCATGATCTGGTCGAACTGTGTGGCAGCATCGGCGTTCAGCGCAATCGCCGCCGCCGGCGTGACCATATCCTTACGGCCGCGCATGTCGATAACGAGGATCTTGTTGCCAAGCCCGTTCATCTTCGCAAATTCGACCGTATCCGCCATCGCCTTGAACCTGAAAACCATCTGAAATTGGATTGCATACGGGATTTATCCCGCGCTTTCGCCCTATATGGCGGAAAGGCCGGCAAATTACCAGACTGTTGCGACGCAAACGGGGCAGCGGCTCAGGCGGAAGGCACGTCGAAAACCTCGCCGGGGCGCATCGGCCGGAAACGGCTCTCGTCCACTCCCTGCTCGGTCAATGCGACCTTGAGTGCCGCAAGCGGCGCATCCACCGCCTCATCGGTGAGCTGCACCGTGCCCCAGTGATGGCCGCAGACATGCGCCGCGCCGCAAAGCCTCATGCCCTCCACGGCTTCCGCCGGGTTCTGGTGCTGGCCCTTCATGAACCAGCGCGGTTCGTAAGCACCGAAAGGCAGGTTGGCGAGGCGGAAATCACCATGCTTCTTGCGTGCGGCGTGGTAGTTGAGACCCTCGTGGAAGCCGGTATCGCCTATATGGTAGATTTTACCGCCCGGTGTTTCGATGACGAAGGCGGCCCAGAGCGCCATACGCCTGTCGTTAAGACCACGGGCCGACCAATGGTGGCACGGTTCGAAATGAATTTTCACCGAACCTGTCTCCACCACATCGTCCCAGTCGCCCACCTTGATACGCGCGGCCTCGACACCGGTGCGGATGATGGCATCATTGCCGAGCGGCGTGATGAAAAGCGGCTTGTGCGCCACATGCAGGCGCTTCAGCGTCTCCACGTCCAGATGGTCGTAATGATTGTGCGTCACCAGAACCAGATCGATGGGCGGCAGGTCCTCGAAACGGATGCCGGGCGGATTGACCCTTTTGGGACCGGCGAAGCTGAACGGGCTCGTACGTTGCGACCACACAGGATCGACGAGAATATTCAGACCTGCCGTCTGGATCAGAAAGGAGGCATGGCCGACGAAGGTGACACGAATGTCCTTGCCCTCGACCCGGCTTTCGGGCTTCGCAAAGGGAAAAGGGCTCGGATAACTTTCCGGCCATGTGGCGCGCTCGCCATTGAAGCGCCACTTCAAAAGGCCCATGAAATTGCCGGGCGGCGAACCGCCGGGATTGAAGAAACGCACCCCGTCGAAATGATCGGAGATCGGGCCGCTATAATAGGCGCTGGCGTTCGAACGGCGGGCATAGAGGCCGCCGCCCGCCAGAGCGAGCAGACCAAGAGCGGAAAAACGAAAGAAGTTTCGACGTTTCATGACAAAGGTATAGGAAGCGGAATGGCGCCGTTCAAGCGCCGCCAATCGCGGCTTGCGGCCAATCACGCAAAGATGAAATGCAGGCTTTGCCGGCCACAAACCGGCATCGCCTTGACTTTTCCCGCACTTTCCTGTTTATCCCGCCCATCAGCTGGCAGTTTCATGACTCCAAGCCGCCGACCGGGACCCGCAAAGGTATAAAGAGATCCCGGAGGTCAACACCCGACAGCGCGATGCGCCCTCGGGTGCTTTTTGGCTTTGCGTCTTGTTTTTGCCAGCAAAAGCACCGACGTTTCGGAAACCCCGGAACGAAGAAGGAAGAAACGATGTTTGAAAACCTCCAGGACCGCCTTGGTTCCATTCTGAATGGACTGACCGGCCGTGGCGCGCTGACGGAAGCCGATGTTGCTGCCGCCCTGCGCGAGGTTCGCCGTGCGCTTTTGGAAGCGGACGTGGCGCTGGAAGTCGTGCGTTCCTTCACCGACAGGGTGCGTGAAAAGGCCGTTGGTGCCGCCGTCCTGAAGTCCATCAAGCCTGGCCAGATGGTCGTCAAGATCGTACATGACGAACTTGTCGAAATGCTCGGCACCGAAGGCGTCTCCATCGACCTCAACGCCCCCGCCCCCGTCGTCATCATGATGGTGGGTCTGCAGGGCTCGGGCAAGACCACGACCACCGGCAAGATCGCCAAGCGCCTGACCGACCGCGAGAAGAAGAAGGTGCTGATGGCATCTCTCGACACGCGTCGTCCGGCCGCACAGGAACAGCTTCGCCAGCTGGGCGTCCAGACGGGCGTCGACACGCTGCCAGTCATCGCCGGCCAGTCGCCGACCGATATCGCCGCACGCGCCGTGCAGGCGGCCAAGCTCGGCGGCCATGACGTCGTCATTCTCGATACCGCCGGCCGTACCCATATCGATGAACCCTTGATGCTGGAAATGGCCGACATCAAGAAGAAGTCCAATCCGCATGAAATCCTGCTGGTGGCGGATTCGCTGACCGGTCAGGACGCCGTCAATCTGGCGCGCAATTTCGATGAGCGCGTCGGCATCACCGGTCTCGTGCTCACCCGTATGGACGGTGACGGTCGCGGCGGTGCGGCTCTCTCCATGCGTGCCGTCACCGGCAAGCCGATCAAGCTGATCGGTATCGGCGAGCGCATGAACGAACTCGACGAGTTCCATCCGCGCCGTATCGCCGACCGTATCCTCGGCATGGGCGACATCGTTTCGCTGGTCGAAAAGGCCGCCGAAAACATCGATGCGGAGAAAGCCCGCGCCATGGCCGAGAAGATGGCCAAGGGCAAGTTCGACCTCAACGATCTCGCCGATCAGCTTGGCCAGATGAAGAAGATGGGCGGCATGGGCGGCATCATGGGGCTGATGCCCGGCATGGCCGGCATGAAGGACAAGATGGCTTCGGCCGGCATGAACGACAAGATGTTCGACCGCCAGATCGCCATCATCTCGTCCATGACCAAGGCCGAGCGCGCCAACCCGGATATTCTGAAACACAGCCGCAAGAAGCGCATCGCCGCCGGTTCCGGCACCGATGCCGCCGAAATCAACAAGCTTCTGAAGATGCATCGCGGCATGGCCGACATGATGAAGGCGATGGGCGGCAAGGGCAAAGGCGGCATCATGAAGCAGATGATGGGCGGCCTTGCCGGCAAGATGGGGCTCGGTGGCATGATGGGCGGCGGCATGCCCGATCTGTCGAATATCGATCCGAAGCAGCTCGAAGCGCTTCAGAAGCAGGCTGAAGCCGCCGGTCTCGGCAAGCCGGGCGCCATGCCCGGTCTTGGTGGCATGCCGGGTGGTTTGCCGGGTCTCGGTGGAGCCAAGCTGCCGGGTCTCGGCGGCATGCCGGGCCTGCCCGGCTTTCCGAAAAAGAAGTGAGGGGGACACCAGTGAACAATGCAGAGGTGAAAGCCCAGCTTTCCGAATATCGCCAGTCGATCGACAATATCGATGCCGCACTGGTTCACATTCTTGCCGAACGTTTCCGCTGTACCAAGGCGGTGGGCGTGCTGAAGGCAAAGTACAATTTGCCGCCGGCCGACCCGGCGCGCGAGGAATACCAGATCGAACGCCTTCGCCGTCTGGCGAAGGACGCCAATCTGGACCCGGATTTCGCCGAGAAGTTCCTGAACTTCATCATCAAGGAAGTCATCCGGCATCATGAAGCAATCGCCGCCGAACATGGCGGTAACGAAAAGACCGCCTGAACGGCGGACAAGCCATCCTAAGGAGTAAATGACATGGCACTTAAAATTCGTCTCGCACGCGGTGGTTCCAAGAAGCGCCCGTATTACCAGATCGTCGTTGCTGACGCCCGTTCGCCCCGCGACGGCCGTTTCCTCGAGAAGGTCGGTTCCTGGAACCCGATGCTCGGCAAGGACAACCCGCAGCGCGTTGAGCTGAAGGCTGACCTCATCAAGGAATGGATCGCCAAGGGCGCACAGCCGACCGACCGCGTTCTGCGCTTCCTCGCCGAAGCCGGCCTTGCCGAGCGCGCCGCTCGCAGCAACCCGGAAAAGGCAAAGCCGGGCAAGCGCGCTCTCGAGCGTATCGCTGAAAAGAAGCAGAAGGCTGAAGATGCAGCCGCTGCTGCTGCGGAAGCCTCTGCTGCAGAATAATCTGCACGGAAACTTTTGAGGAACGGGTGGCGTGGTTTTCCATGCCGCCCGTTTTTTGTTTATTTTGGCGTCAACAAACCTTAAAGCTGACGCAACCAACACCAGAAGACGGACGGCCCGATGGCAAAGCTGGAAAACCCGGTACTCATGGCAAAAATCGGCGGCGCGCAGGGCCTGCGCGGCGAAGTCCGTGTCAGCACCTATACGGGCGATCCCCTGGCGCTCGGCGACTATGGCAATCTTGTCACTGCCGATGGCCGGGTCTTCGAAATTCTGGAATTGCGCGAAGGCAAGAATGTCGTCGTCGTCCGTTTCCGGGGCATCAATGACCGCAATGCGGCCGAGAGCCTGAACGGGCTGGAACTCTTCATCGAACGCGACAATCTGCCGGATGACGAGCTTGACGATGACGAGTTTTATTATGCCGATCTGGAAGGGCTGGAAGCCGTTGACGCCGAGGGCAAAAGCTACGGTGCCGTCAGCGCCGTCTATGATTTCGGCGCTGGCGATCTGCTGGAACTGAAAGGTGCCGGCCGTCGTCCCGCCCTTATCCCCTTTTCGGAGGCGGCCGTGCTTGAGATCGATCTGGAAGCCGGGCGCATTCTCATCGATCCGATGGCCGCCGGCCTGATCGACAATCCCGACGACAAGGACGAAACCGGCGTATCGCCGTTCGGCAAGAAATAATCCATGACCTTCAAGGCGACCGTGCTGACGCTCTACCCGGAAATGTTTCCGGGGCATCTCCAATATTCGCTGGCCGGCAAGGCGCTGGAGCGGGGGCAATGGTCGCTGGAGGCTGTGCAGATCCGCGAATTCGCCACCGACAGGCACCGAAGCGTCGATGATACGCCGGCAGGCGGCGGCGCTGGCATGGTCCTGAAGCCCGATGTTCTGGCTGCGGCCATCGACCATGTTTCGGATGGCGATACGCGGCCCCGTCTCCTTATGAGCCCACGCGGCAAACCACTATCGCAGAACCGTGTGCGTGAACTCGCAGCCGGGGAAGGCGCGATCATCGTCTGCGGCCGTTTCGAAGGTGTCGACCAGCGCGTCATCGAGGCACGCGGGCTGGAGGAAGTGTCGATCGGCGATTACATTCTCTCCGGCGGTGAGCCGGCGGCGCTGACGCTTCTTGACGCCGTCGTCCGCATCCTGCCGGGTGTCATGGGCAACGATCTTTCCGGCGTGCATGAGAGCTTCGAGGGCGGGTTGCTGGAACATCCGCACTATACCCGCCCGCAGGTCTGGGAAGGCCGCGACATTCCCACCGTCCTCACCTCCGGCAACCACGCCGTCATCGACAGGTGGCGCCACGAACAGGCGTTGAAACTGACGCAGGAAAGACGCCCGGACCTTCTGGTAAAGGCTCAGGCCGAAACGAAATAATAGGCCGTCAGCACCAGCCCGACGGCGATCACCAGCCAGCGGATGATCCACTGCGGCACCCGCCGTGCCGTATGCACGCCCGCATAACCGCCAAGTGCGGCCGCAGGGAACATGATGAGCGCCGCCCACCAGGAAACGACACCGCCGCTGACGAAGATCGTGATTGCGATGACGGCGATCACGACGGACAAGAGGTTCTTCAGCGCATTCAGATGATGATAGCTGCCGCCCGAGGTTATTCCGAGGATGGCCAGCATCATGATGCCCATGCCGGCACCGAAAAACCCGCCATAGACGGAAGCGAGACCCTGAAAGACGAGGCTCTGCAGATTGCCGGGCGAACGTTCGGCGCTCGCTTTCGGCCGCAGCCACGGGCCGGCAGCGAAAACGGCGGTTGCAGCGAGAAGCAGCCACGGCACGAGCTGGCGGAAGGAGGGATTGTCGAGCGACAAAAGCAGAAGCGATCCGGCCAGCCCGCCGACGATTGAAACGCCCGACAGAAGGATCGCCTCGCGCCAATGGGCGCGGATTTCCGGCCCGTAGGCGATGACGGAGGTGATGTAACCCGGAAACTGCACGATGGCGGACGTGGCGTTGGCGACGATGGGTGGCAGGCCAGCCAGCGTCATCGCTCCGAAGGTCAGGAAAGTGCCGCCACCGGCGATCGCATTGACGACACCCGACAGAAAGCCGGTGGCAAACAGCATGAGAATAATGAATATGGACATGGCCCCTCCCAAGGTTCCCATGCCATATCCGCCAGCGCGCCGCTTCGCAACTGCCGGAACGCGGCGCGTAATTGATAAAATATTGTCATGAAAGGGATGACAAACGGCACATCCTCGTGTATGTGCCCGCGTGTAAATGGGAAATATCCCAACCGAAAGCAAAGAATGGCGAACCCGCTCCTGCCGAAAGGCATGGTCTGAAGGCATTGACCGACAGACAAAACGTTGAGCGCTCTGGCTGTTTCAGAAGAAATCAGAGGTTAACATGACCAATATCATTCAGCAGCTGGAAGCCGAACAGGCCGCCAAGATCGAAGCAAAGCGCACCCTGCCTGAGTTTTCTCCGGGCGACACCCTGCGCGTCAACGTTCGCGTGACGGAAGGTAACCGTACCCGCGTTCAGGCTTACGAAGGCGTTTGCATCGCCCGTTCCGGCGGTGGCCTTTCCGAAAGCTTCACCGTTCGCAAGATCTCCTACGGCGAAGGCGTCGAGCGCGTATTCCCGATCTACTCCCCGCTGGTCGAAGGCGTTGAAGTCGTTCGCCGCGGTAAGGTTCGCCGCGCGAAGCTCTACTACCTGCGCGACCGTCGCGGCAAGGCTGCCCGTATCGTTGAAAATACCGGTACGCGCGCGCGCAAGCTGAACGAGTCCGAGCGTCAGGCACTGGCCGACGAAAAGGCACGTCTGGAAGCCGAAAAGGTAGCAGCAGCACAGGCTCTCGCCGCCGAGAAGGCAGCAGCCGAAGCCGCAGAAGCCAAGGCAGCGGAAGAAGCAGCAAAGGCTGCGGAAGCCACAGCGGAATAAGATTTCCATTTCAATGGATTTACGGGAAAGGCGGTCTTCGGACCGCCTTTTTTGTTGTGCCGACATGACTTGCCCTCACCCCGGCAAGCGTGCATTTTCAGGAAAATCGTTTCCGGAGGCCTCCATGATCGCCAGACGTCCGCTTCTCGCCGCTTTTGCCGTCCTGGCCATGGCGCCCGCTTTTGCCAGCGCCACTGATCTGCCGGACCTGAAGGGAAGAACCGTCGTTGTGGTTACGGAAAACGCCTATCCGCCGCTTCAATTCATCGACCCCAAATCCGGCGAAGCCATCGGCTGGGAATATGACGCGATGAAAGAAATCGCACGAAGGCTGAATTTCAAGCTGGAATATCAGAACATCTCCTGGGATGCGATGATTCAGGCCGTGTCGGCCGGCCAATACGACATCGGCATGACCGGCATCAGCATCAAGGACGACCGCAAGGAGAAGGTGGATTTCTCCGCACCCTATATGCGCTCGGAGATGTTCATGCTGGTACGGGCCGACGAGACCCGCTTCACGGATGCGAAGAGTTTCGCCGCCTTCGAGAAAGGCCTGGTCGGCGCACAGGCCGGCACGACGCCCTTCTACACTGCCGTTTACGATGTTCTCGATGGCAATGAACAGAACCCGCGCCTGCGGCTGATGGAAACCTTCGGCGCCAGCGTCCAGGCACTGAAGACCGGCGATGTCGATCTGGTGCTGACCGACGGCGTTGCTGGCAAGGGTTATGTCGATGCCTCGAACGGCACGCTGAAACTGATCGGCGAGCCATTGGGCGGAGATGATTTCGGCTTCATCTTCAAGAAGGGCTCCGATCTCGTTGCCCCGGTCAATGCCGCAATTGCGGCACTGAAGGCGGACGGAACCTTTACCGCCCTCGATAAGAAATGGTTCCTCGACTACAAGCTCGGCGAATGACACTACACGGCGCTCCTCCGCGACGGTCCGCATCGGGCGGTGGGAATGAAGACTTCCCTTGGTGGCTGGCGGCGATCATCTTGATCGGCATCGCCCTTGCACTGGTAATCGCCGTCAACGGCATCTACGCCCAGGTTTTCAGCACCGTCGCCAAGGGTATCGGCATCACTATTTCCGTAACCCTGACCGCTTTCGCGCTGGCCGCCCTGTTCGGTCTGGCCATTGCGCTGATCGGCATGTCCGACAATGTCGTTTTGCGGCAGATGGCGCGATTTTATGTCGAGGTCGTTCGCGGCATACCGGTCATCGTCCTATTGTTTTACGTCGCCTTCGTCGGCACACCGGCGTTGGTGGCGTTCTACAATTGGCTGACTTTGCCGCTTGCCGCCAATGGCTGGCTGGAACCGCTGATGGTTCGCGACGTATCGCTGACATGGAGGGCGATCATCGCGCTGACGATCGGTTATGCCGCCTTCATCGCGGAAATCTTTCGCGCCGGCATACAGGCCGTTCCGGAGGGGCAGATCGAGGCGGCGAAGGCACTGGGTTTCAGCCGCTACCGGCGTTTCAGGCTCATCATCCTGCCACAGGCGATCCGGACGATCTTTCCGCCGCTTTCCAACGATTTCGTTGCCATGGTGAAAGACAGTTCGCTCGTCTCGGTGCTTGGTGTCACCGACATTACCCAGATGGGGAAAGTCTATGCGGCCGGTTCTTTCCGGTTTTTCGAAACCTATTCCATCGTCGCCTATATCTACCTGATCCTGACCATTGGTCTGTCGCTGATGCTGCGGCGGATCGAGAAGGCGATGCGCTCAAAACGCGGATAAGGAAAGGGCGACAGCCGGCGGAACCGGCTGTCGGATTGGTAAAGGTCAAGCGGCCCCGGCCGGATTGCCCATCCTGCGGGTGGCGATGATGACCAGCACGCCCGCAAGCGCAAGGCAGAAGGCAAGGAAGAACATCGGCGCAATGGTGCTGCCGGTCTGATCCTTGATCCATGGCACCACATTCTGCGCCACGAAACCACCCAGATTGCCGACGGAGTTGATGGCGGCAATACCTGCGGCCGCACCCGCTCCCTTGAGGAAGCGGCCGGGCAGGCTCCAGAACACCGGCTGGCCGGCAAAGATGCCGGCGGCGGCAACGCACAGGAAGGCGAACTGCAGAACGGGATCGCTGAGCAGCGCCGACATCAGCAGGCAGAAGGCGCCCACGAAGGCGGGGCCGACGATATAGGGCGTCTTGTTCTTTGCCTTGTCGGCGGCCAAAGGCACGACGAACAGGGCAATAGCCACGATCACCCAAGGGATGATGTTGATGAAGCCATTGGCGGTGTTGGAAACGCCGAAGCTCTTCACGATCGTCGGAAGCCAGTAGCTGAGACCATAGGCTGCCAGCGGAAAACCGACATAGCAAAGCGCCATGAACAGGACACGCGGATTGATCAGCGCCTTGAAGCCGTCTTCCGCATGTTCTTCCATGCCCTTGTTTTCTTCAGCCAGACGGTTCTTCAGCCAGTCCTTCTCGTCCTGTGTCAGGAATTTCGCCTTTTCGGGCGTATCATCCAGATAAAAGAAGGTGACGACACCGGCGATGACGGCAGGAATACCCGTTGCCAGGAACACCCATTCCCAGCCAGCATAACCGAGGAAACCATCGAGATCGAGCAGCATGCCGCCGAGCGGCGCGCCGATAGCATTGGCAAGCGCGCTGAAAATCATGAACAGGCCGATCATGCGGCCGCGATAATCACGCGGGAACCAGAGCGTCATCAGGAACAATACACCGGGGAAGAAACCCGCTTCGCAAAGCCCGAGCAGGAAGCGCAGGATGTAAAACATCGTGGCGTTCTGCGTGTAGGCAAGCGCGATGGTAACGGCGCCCCAGGAAACCAGAATGCGGGCGAACCATTTGCTGGCGCCGAAACGGTTGAGGAACAGATTGCTCGGCACTTCGAAGATGAAGTAGCCGATGAAGAACAGCGAGGCGCCAAGACCGTAGGCATATTCGCTAAGGCTCAGCGCATCGACCATCTGCAGCTTGGCATAGCTGACATTCTGGCGGTCGATATAGGCGATGAGATAAAGAAGGCCAAGAAACGGCATCAGCCGCCAGGTGATCTTCGAGATAAGGGCCTTTTCGGATACCATATGCTTTCCCTCCCTTCGATTGCTCGTCGAAATGCAAATGATAAGGGGACCCATCTATATGTGCATCGCAAAATACGCAAGTTGCGCTGCATCATAACCATTGGGAACCGCCACGAGGCGGGGCCGTAACGGGCCTTCGGCCATGATGCGGTGCATATAGAAAATGCCGAACCATCGGCTTCCCGGCGGTACGCATTCATATTGCCGTAAAACCGGCGATCTGCTATGAAAGCAGCCATGGGATCTAAATTCGGATGTCTCGCGCAGAATGTTTATGTGCTGCAGGACCACAAGCGTCTGCCGGCACGGTTCTTTGCGCGCGTTTCCGGGGCGCTCACCAGCCGACTTAGGCTCGCCTGACAGCACCCGCTGTCCACCGCCTTATTGAACCCTGATTATCCTTTTCCATGACAAGGCATAGAGCCATGAGCGCACCCCGCACTTTGTATGATAAAATCTGGGACGACCATGTCGTCAATCGTGACCCGGACGGAACCTGTCTTCTCTACATCGACCGTCACCTCGTCCATGAGGTGACGAGCCCGCAGGCCTTCGAAGGGCTGCGCATGGCCGGTCGCCCCGTGCATTCGCCGACCCGCACGCTCGCCGTGGTCGACCATAACGTTCCGACCACCGCCGACCGGCTGGAAGGCATCAAGAACGAGGAAAGCCGCATTCAGGTGGAAGCGCTTGCGCAGAACGCCAAGGATTTCGGCGTCGAATATTATTCCGAGCGCGACAAACGCCAGGGCATCGTTCATATCGTCGGCCCCGAACAGGGCTTCACCCTGCCGGGCATGACGATCGTCTGTGGCGACAGCCACACCTCCACCCATGGCGCTTTCGGTGCGCTCGCACACGGCATCGGCACTTCGGAAGTGGAGCATGTTCTGGCCACGCAGACGCTGATCCAGAAGAAGGCCAAGAACATGCTGGTGCGTGTCGACGGCAAAATTCCTGATGGCGTCACCGCAAAAGACATCATCCTCGCCATTATCGGCGAGATCGGCACAGCGGGCGGCACCGGTCACGTGATCGAATTTGCCGGCGAGGCGATCCGGTCGCTTTCCATGGAAGGCCGCATGACGGTCTGCAACATGACCATCGAGGGCGGCGCCCGCGCCGGTCTGATCGCGCCTGATGAGACCACCTTCGATTACATCAAGGACAAGCCGCGCTCGCCGAAGGGCGAAACGCTGGAACAGGCCATCGCCTACTGGAAAACGCTGAAATCCGACGAAGGCGCCCATTACGACAAGGTTGTCATTCTCGATGCAGCCAACCTGCCCCCCATCGTCTCCTGGGGCTCGTCTCCGGAAGACGTGACCTCCGTCGAAGGCATTGTTCCCAATCCCGATGATATCGAGGAGGAAAACAAGCGCGCCTCCAAGTGGCGTGCGCTTGACTATATGGGCCTGAAGCCCGGCACACGCATCACCGATATCGCCATTGACCGCGTCTTCATCGGCTCCTGCACCAACGGCCGCATCGAGGATTTGCGCGCGGCGGCGAAGATCGTCGATGGCCGCAAGGTGGCCTCCACCGTTTCGGCCATGATCGTGCCCGGCTCCGGTCTCGTGAAGGAACAGGCGGAAAAGGAAGGTCTGGACAAAATTTTCCTCGATGCGGGTTTCGAATGGCGCGAACCGGGCTGCTCCATGTGCCTTGCCATGAATGACGACCGCCTGAAGCCCGGCGAACGCTGCGCCTCCACCTCGAATCGCAATTTCGAGGGCCGTCAGGGCTACAAGAGCCGCACCCACCTCGTCTCCCCCGCAATGGCGGCGGCGGCGGCAATCGCCGGTCACTTCGTCGACGTTCGCGAATGGCAATAAAACCCTGAGACCATCTTTTCAGCAAAGCCACCCGTCCCACGCAGGGGCGGGTGGCTTTTATTATACCCCCTGCAAACGCCGTTGCGGCTGCGTGCCGTGCAGGAACACGGCAAAAGTATCCCAGGGCGGCGTGATGGAGAGCTGACTCAAGATACGAGCAACCTCCCCTCTGTGAATGCCGGCATGCAGCACCATGTGCGAGATCATCTCGGCACGGGACATGTAACCCTTGTCACCATCCGTAAAGGTGAAGGCGACAAATTCGCCAAGCGATTCGGGTGATGTTTTCTCGATATAATCGAGATACCAGCGATCAAGAGCGGCAACATCCTTCGCAAGATCATCCAGCTGCGGCGTTGCCTCGGTATTATCAGAGAGAAAACCGTGCGCCGTTCCGGTGAGATGACCCGAAAAAATCCTCGCGACGACGTAGTAGTGATTGACCAGCCAAGTTGCCGTGTGCCGTTCGGACGCATTCTGCACGGGATCGAGGTGTTTGAGCTTCTCGAATAAATCCCTGTTCGCCCATTGGTGATAGCCGAGCAGGCTCCTGAGCAAATCCCTCATGACAATATCCTTTACATCTGAAAAATGTGAGCACTATGTTTATATTTTCGCCATGGAGGATGCCTTGTCTACTCGCATTGCAAAGCGGAAGACCGAGATGCGCAAGGAGCCGCGCCAGGAGCGTTCCAGGGCCACGGTCGATGCCGTCATCCATGCAGCAGCTCGCATTTTGAGCGACCACGGCTGGGCAGGCTTCACCACAAACAGGGTTGCCGAAACGGCCGGCGTCAGCATCGGCTCGCTGTATCAATATTTCCCGGACAAGATTTCGATCGTGGAAGCGGTACGCCGCCGTCACCTTGAGGATTGTCTCTCCGTCATGAAGGGCGTTTCGCAAAAGCGGCAATCGCTCGTAAAATTCGTGGAAGAGCTCGTGACCGGCATGATCGCGGTTCACAGCATCCATCCCGGCCTTCACAAGGTGCTTCTGGATGATGCGCCCGGCCACGAGGGGACAAACGATCCCAACAGCGCTTTCGAACAGGAATATCTCGGTCTCTATGCGGCGGCGATCGCGGCGCATGCCACAGCCGGCTCAAAGGTAGAGAGCGGAACCGCGGCGCTGATCGTATCCGATGCCATTGACGGCATCATCCATAATGCCGCCCGCCGCGGAGCATTGCAGTCACCCAAAATCAAGCGGGAAATGATAGCACTCGTTCACGCCTACCTGTCTCGGGCAACTGGCGAATGAGAGACCGTCAACTCATTCCGAGATGATCTTCACCCGCTGCCCCGGTTGAAGCGTGGCGGTGGCGCTCATCGCATTGATCATGCGGAACATGTCGAGCTTGCGCTCGGTCCCCATCATCCGTGCGGCGATCGTCGCCACGGTTTCGCCGGGCTTCACCGTCACCACCCGCACACGCAACGGCTTCAGCGACGCGATTTCCTGCGGGGTCATCTTGCGGAAACTCGTGCGCAGCACATTGGCGATGGAATCGAGCTGGGCATTGCCCTTCGGCACAGCCGTCAGGAAGCGGAATATCTGCTGCCCGACACGGATGACGGTCACGTCAAAATCCCATTTGTCCGCGCTTGCCCGGGCCGTTGCGGCATCAAGACCGTTGATCTGCGTTTCCCTGACGGTTTCCGGCAAGAGACCGGCAACCCAGCCGCTGGTCAGGTAATTGGCAAGGCTGGTCTGTTTCGGATCGGCGACACCATCGAAACGGATCGCCATGTCGCCGGGTCCCGTCGCGAGAACCGCCTCCACCTTGTTGTCGATGACGAAACCTTCCGGCACGTCAAAACGGATGCCCAGCGTTCCGTGCAGGAACGTCTGGCCGCGGACGTAGCCTTCCTGCGGGCTGTCGCCATAAAGCAGGCCGTCTATGCCATCCAGAAACCAGTCACGGCCACGATCGCCGACCTGGCCTTCCTGGCCGAAGGCGCGGGCATGACGGCGCGCCAGCTCGATGCGCTGCGGCGTGTTGGGGTGGCTGGAAAGGAAGTCGAGGCTCTGGTCGTTTTCGGGATCGGCCGAAGAAAACCGCGCATAGGCCGCCATGGAATCCAGAAAGCGCGGCGAAGCGTAGGGATCGTAACCGGCTTCGCCCAGCATGCGCACGCCGATGACATCCGCCTGCAATTCCTGCTGACGCGAAAAGGCCGCAAGGCGAAGCTTGCCGCGCGCCAGAGCCTGCTTGCCGGCCAGATCGCTCGACAGAACCTCGGCAACCACGCGGCTCGCAATCACCTCCGCCTCTTCGCGGCGCTGGCGCTCGATGCCGTGGTTGGCAGTCACGTGGCCCATCTCATGCGAAAGCACGGCGGCCACCTCGGAGGCGTCGTTGGCAAGTGCCAGAAGCCCGCGCGTGACATAAAGATATCCGCCCGGCAGCGCAAAAGCATTGATAGCCGGCGAATTCAAGATGGTGATACGATAGGACTGCTGCGGGTTTTCCGAAACGGCCGTGAGCGCGCCGGCAATACGGGCAACGAGCCGTTCCGTCTTGGCGTCGTGATATTCACCGCCATAGCTCGCCACGATACGCGGGTGCTCGCGCGCGCCCATCTGGGCGCGGGGATCGTTCTTCTGCACCTGTTCCACGGTCTGCGGATTGTCCGAGGGACGCAATGTGGACTGATAAGCCGGGCTGAACAGAGACTGGCACGACGACAGGAACACGGCGGATGCCGTCAGCACGGAACAGGCAGCAGCCATCCTGCCCGAACGGCGAAGGCCTGAACGGGAGAAGAGCCTCCACTGTGCAGTCATGCTATTTTTCATTCTCTATGCCTGCCCCTTAACGTTCCTGATCATCCGTTAATTGCAGACCAGAATAACAGATTCGCCCCAACGGGGGATGAATGCCGAAACGGTAAAAACGATCCATCAAGTCCGGAATATTCCTGAAGAACGCAATAATTCCCATCTTTTCTCGGGCAGCAACTTGAAACTGGCAAGTGCAAATTAGCGCCATTGAAGTCATCTAAAGCGATTGCCAGCGGCGCGCGTCGAAAATAAGGCGATCAGCCGTTCAGGAAACTGTCGACGGCCTTCACATTTTGTGTGGTGAAGAAATCTGCGGTCGGGCCAGCATAGATAATGCGGCCGCGATCAAGAAAAACCACCCGCTGCGCCAGCTTCTTCATGTCTTCCGGATGGTGGGTGACAATAATCACCGTATTCTTTGTTTCGTTGTGCAAGTCGAGAAGCAGGGAGGTCATGCCCGACCGCAATCCCGGATCGAGCGCGGCGAAGGGCTCGTCGAGCAGCATGACCGGTTTTTTCCTCACCAGCGCGCGCGCCAGTGCCGCCCTTTGCCTTTCGCCGCCGGAAAGCGTGCCCGGCAGACGCTTGTCAAAACCCGCAAGGCCAACGCGCGCAAGCGCCATTTCAATCCCCTGCCGGTCTTCCGCCTGCAGCTTCAGTGCGGGGCTGACACCAAGGGCGACATTGGTGAAAATATCGAGGTGGGCGAAAAGATTATTGTCCTGAAAGATCGATGAAACAGGTCTTTCGGAAGGGTCGAGCACCGTCATGTCCCGCCCGCCGATCATTACCCGGCCGGAATCCGGTGCCTCGAAACCGGCGACCAGATTGAGAAGTGTGGACTTGCCCGAACCGGACGCGCCGACAACAGCGGTCACCTGACCCTGCGGGAAAGTGCAATCGAGGTCGAAACCCTGCGTTCCAAGCTGCAGCCTGACCTTGTCCAGCCGAACCGCGAAATCATCGCCTGTCATATGCTTGCCCTTGCTGATTGCGCCCCTGCCGATTGCGCCTGCCGCGAAACACCGCCTGCGGCAAGCAGCAGGCAGACGATACCGAGAAGGAAGGCATAGCCGGCGGCATCATTGGTGCGGTAACTGCCCATATTGCTGTAAACCAGCCAAGGCAAGGTGACGAAATTTTCCGATCCGAACAGCGCAACCGCCCCGAGATCGCCAAGCGACAGCGCCATGGCAAAGAAAAACGCCATTGCCATGGGCCGCCACAGAACCGGCAGATCGGCAAACCGCAACCGCGTCAGGCCCTGAAGCCCGAGACTGGCGGAGAGGCGGCCGGTGCGCAGAAAATGACTGGTAAAGGCCGGCTCGAGGACACGCATGGCAAGCGGCAAGGCCATCAGCATATTGATGAGCGCAACGAGAATGGGAGCATAGGCGCTGACATCCCCAAAAGGTCGCAACAGCAGGAACCACCCGCTTCCAAGCACAACGGGCGGCACCAGGAGCACGAGCGAAGACCCGGCTCCAAGCGTAGCGGACAGAACGCGCAGGGGCCATACCGCCCGCCGTTTTGAATCCACAGCCTGACGCGCACTGATGATCGCCATGCAGCAGAACACAACGAGTATTGCCGACAGCACGGCGATTGCAAGACTGGTCACCGCCGCACGCAGGAAGATCGGCGCAGTGACGAGACGCGGCAGATCGGCCGTCAAACCCGAGACGGCTATGGCGACGAGCGGCAAACCGACCAGCAGAATTGCAAAACCGATCGCCACCCCGTCCCAGAGACGCGCATTGACGCTCTTGCCATCGAAACGACGGATGAGACGACCAAGCGGGGAAATCTCCGCTTCCGGCGATGGCAGAAATGCCAGGAGACCGAGCAGGACTGCGGTGAGGACAATCTGCAGGACGGAAAGCACAATCGCCCGCTGTGGATCGAAATCGAACCGCAGCGCCTGATAGATCGCCACCTCCAGCGTCGTCGCCGCCGGCCCGCCGCCCAGGAGAAGCACGAGCGTGAAGCTGGTGGCGCACAGCATGAACACCAGCCCGGCAATACCCGGAACAAGCCGCGAGATCGCCGGCCATTCGATGAAACGGAACACCGAGACCGGCCCCATGCCAAGGCTTGCCGCCATGCGCCAGTATTCGCCGGGAATGCGCTCCAGCCCCGCCAGCATCAGCCGCACGCAAAGCGGCAGATTAAAAAACACATGGGCGATAAGAATGCCGGAGAGGCCATAAATGCTGAAAGGCTCGTCCACGCCGGCAAAAACGAAGGCGGTGTTCACGATACCCTGCCTGCCCCAGATGGTGATGATGCCGAAGGCGCCAACAATCACCGGCAGGCCCATCGGCACCGCCAGCAGCCGGATGATCCAGATTCTTCCCGGAAACTCTCTCCGCCGGGCAAGCGCCAGAGCTACGGGCAGGCCGAGAACAATGGACAAAAGGCTGGAAAGCATCGCCTGATAAAGCGTGAAGCGCAGGATGCGCAGCGTGTAAGTATCCATGATGCCGGCAGCGGATGCACCCGTGTCAAAAGACAGCAGCGCAAAAACGGCGAGCGCCATGAACAGGAAAACGGCGGCAAAAGCCGCCGTCCCGAAAATGATCGACCGCCGGTAATCACGACGCAGCATCATGCGCGGGCGTGCCTCTTCGTCAGTTCATGCTCATGGCCGCCAGCCACTCTTCGATCCAGGCCTTGCGGTTCTTGGCCACCTCTTCCGGGTCCATCAGGAAAGTCTTCTGCGGCACCACGAGTTTGGAAAACGCCTCCGGCAAAGGTGCCGAGGTTGCCGCAACCGGCATCATCCAGTTGTTCTGCGGAATCGCATCCTGAAAACCCGATGTGAGCGTGAAAGCAAGGAACTGCTTTGCCAGCTCCTTGTGCGGTGCGTTTTTGAGAAGGCCGGACACCTCGATCTGGATGTAATGTCCTTCGGAAAAGGCGGCGGCCTGATAACGGTCCGACTTTTCGGCGACCATGTGATAGGCGGGTGAGGTGGTGTAGGAAAGCACCATCGGCACCTCACCCTTGGTGAAGAGACCGTAGGATTCCGACCAGCCAGGCGTGACGGTGAGAATACGCTTCCTGAGCTTTGCCCATGCCTCCGGCGCCTTGTCGCCATAAACCGATTTTACCCACAAAAGCAGGCCGAGCCCGGGCGTTGAGGTACGCGGGTCCTGAATGGCGATCTTCTGCGAGGGATCGCCTTCCACCAGCTCTTTCAAGCTCGTCGGCGGGTTCTTCACGGTCTGCGTATCATAGACGACGGCGAAATGCCCGTAATCATAGGGCACGAAAACATCGTCCCTGTAACCGCCCGGCACCCTGGCCGCCGATGCATCAATGCCGCTGGCGTCAAAAAGCCCCGTCTGCTTCGCCTCCGCCACGAGATTGGTATCGAGACCGACGACGACATCGGCCTTGGACCCCGCGCCTTCCAGCTTCAGGCGGTTCAGCAGCGCCACGCCATCCGCAACACCCACGAAATTGACCGTGCAACCGCACACCTTCTCGAAGGCCTCCTTCACCTTGGGGCCGGGACCCCATTCGGAAACGAAGCTTTCATAGGTGTAGACGGTCAGTTCCTGCCTGTCCTGCGCAGCGGCGAAACCGGGCAGAAACAGCGAGGCGGCAACGAGGGAATTCAGGAAAAGACGACGGCGCACGGGTATCTCCTCAAAAACGATAGGGAAATAGCCGCTTGCCTTAAAGCCGTCTAATCCCTCCGCCGGTATGAACCGGATCAGGTTCTTCGGGTTGGCAAGCCTCTCAGCCTTCTGCCCGCGAGAACAGAAGACACCCCGTTAGATCACGATGATGGTTTAGTCCCGCCGTTTGCGATTGGCAAGGTGGCTAAGGTCAGCCCTGTCCCGTCATGTGCACCAGTTCCCACACATGGCCGTCGGGATCCTGAAAACTGCCGGCATACATGAAGCCGTGGTCCTGAACGGGTTTCCAGCCACTGCCTCCAGAGGCAAGCGCCGTTGCAATCATCCGGTCTATTTCGTCGCGGCTTCCGGCGGAAAGACAGGTCAGAACTTCGGTGCTGCGCTTGGCATCAGCGATATCGCCATTGATGAAATCGCGAAAACGCTCCTCCTGAAGAAGCATCACGAAGATGTTCTCCTCCACGATCATGCAGAGCGTGCGGTCATCCGAATATTCCGGGTTGAAGCTGAAACCGAGCGCCGTGAAGAAGTTTTTCGATGTCTCGATGTTCTTGACGGGCAGGTTGACGAAGATCATGCGCATGGTGTGAACTCCTCCGAACCGGCACAGGAAACGGCAATTCCGCCTCCCTGTCAAAGGTGGATGCGGTTTCAGTCAGCAAAAGACCATCGTCTTCAGCCTTCCAGTTCCTCGCGCAGCATCTCCAGTTCCAGCCATTCCTCTTCCATGGCCTCCAGCTTTTCGCGCAGTTTCGACATCTCCTGCGCCAGCGTGTTGAAGGTGGCGGGGTCCTTGGTGAAAAGCGCCGGATCGGCCATGCGCTGTTCGCGTTTTGCGATTTCGCCCTGTGCCTTTTCCATCTCCTTCGGCAGATTTTCGAGCGCGAATTTCTGCTTGAAGGAAAGCTTGCCCTTCGCCTTTGCCGGCTCCTGCGACGGCGCGGCTGAAGACGCCGTCTTTGTCTTCTCCTGCTTTTCCGCCTTGCGTTTTTCTTCCGCAGCACCCTTGCGCTGCGCCATCATGTCCGAATAGCCGCCGGCATATTCGATCCAGCGCCCATCCGGCTGGTCCGGATTGGCCGGCGCAATGGTGGAGGTGACGGTGCGGTCGAGAAAATCACGGTCGTGGCTGACCAGAATGACCGTGCCGGAAAAACCCGCAACGATCTCCTGAAGCAGATCGAGCGTTTCAATATCGAGATCGTTGGTCGGCTCGTCGAGGATCAGAAGATTGGTCGGCCGCGCCAGGATGCGCGCCAGAATAAGCCGGGCGCGTTCGCCACCCGAAAGATTACGGATCGGCGTGCGGGCCTGTTCCGGCTGGAACAGGAAGTCCTTCATGTAGCCCGTTACGTGCTTCACTTCCCCATTCACCAGCAGATTGTCACCCCGGCCATCCGTCAGGTAATGCGCGAGCGTATCGTTGGGATTGAGCTCCTCGCGCTTCTGGTCGAGCGTTGCGATCTCCAGGTTGGTGCCAAGCTTCACCACACCGCTATCAGGCTCCAGCTGGCCGGTAAGCATCTTCAAAAGCGTGGTTTTGCCCGCGCCATTCGGCCCGACGAGACCGATGCAATCGCCGCGATGCACCCTCAGCGAAAACGGCGAGACGATCACGCGCTCGCCATAAGCCTTGGTGATGGCCTCTGCCTCGATGACCAGCTTACCGGACTCGCGGCCTTCGGTGACGGTCGCCTGCACCGTACCCTGCGGCCCCTTGTGGCCGCGATATTCGGCGCGCATGGCCTGAAGCTCGCCGACACGGCGCATGTTGCGCTTGCGCCGCGCGGTCACGCCGTACCGCATCCAGTGTTCTTCGCGTTCGATGGCCTTGCCGAGCTTGTGCTGCTCCAGTTCTTCCTCTTCCAGCACCTTGTCGCGCCATTCCTCAAAATGGGCAAAGCCACGATTGAGACGGCGGGACTGGCCGCGATCGAGCCATACGGTCGAAGTCGAGACTTTTTCGAGAAAACGCCGGTCGTGCGAAATCAGCACCAGCGCACTGCGCGACTGCTGCAATTCGCTTTCCAGCCATTCGATGGTGGGCAGGTCCAGATGGTTGGTCGGCTCGTCCAGCATCAGGATATCGGGTTCCGGCGCCATGACGCGGGCAAGCGCCGCACGCCGCGCCTCACCGCCGGAAAGGCTCGCGGGGTTTTCCTGCCCCGTCAGCCCGAGATGCTCGAGAAGATAAGTCACGCGGTAGGCATCGTCACCGGGCCCGAGGCCCGCCTCGGCATAGGCCTGAACGGTGTCGTAGCCGACAAAATCCGGTGCCTGTTCCAGATAGCGGATGGTGGCGGCCGGATGCCGGAAAACCTCGCCCGACTGCGCCTCGACCAGCCCGGCGGCGATCTTCATCAGCGTGGACTTGCCCGAACCGTTGCGCCCGACGAGACAGATGCGGTCACCCGGCTCCACCTGAAGATTGGCGCCATCCAGAAGCGGGGTCACGCCGAAGGTCAGCTTGATATCGTCGAGTTTCAAAATAGGGGGTGCCAAGGCGTCAGGCTCCGGTCAGATCATAAGGGCGGGCGAGCACGATGGCTTTTCCGCTTTTCAGCGAGAAATGCACAGGGCCGCCATTCGCGACATTGGAAATAGTGCGGGAGGAACCGAAAGCAAGCGCGAAATCGTCAAGCGGATAACGCACATTGCCGATATCCAGCCCCCCAAGGGCGGTAAATCCGGCCACCGAGAACAACGAGCCGGCCGGCAGATCGACATCAAGCGAGCCGGGAAGCAGCGGCCGGGCCTCCTCCTCACCGGAGGTCAGCGTAACGTCAAGCCCCCGTTCGGCAAGCGCCACCGCGTAAAGCAGATGCTGCAGCGCGTGGTCGCTTCTCGCGCCCCCGAGCGCGCCCACCAGCAGCAGCGAATGCGCGCCGCGGGAAAGAGCCTCCGAGACAGCAATCTCACCATCCGTCACCGCCTTTGCGGCGGGGTAAGGCTGGCGTTCCACATCAGGCCAGGCATCGAGCAGCTCTTTGCTGGCGGAATCGAAATCCCCGACCCACAGCTCCGGTCTAAGCCCGAGTGGGCCGGCATGGCGCATGCCGCCATCGGCCGCAATCACGCGGCTTTCCGCGACCGCCTCCTCAAGACGATCCGTAACCGTGACATCGCCGCCAAGCAGAATGGTGAAGCGCTCTTTATCCATGCCCTGCCTTATCGCAACTGGCACAAAAAGGGAAAGCCGAAACCCGATGAAATCAGCCTATATTGATTTTCGCCGGCTTCAGGATTATGAAACGCCTCAGTGGTGATTTGCCGACCGGCTTGCAGCCACTTTAAAGAAGTCGCTAAAGGGTCGAGGAAAAAGGCAATTTCCTGGGACCGGTCGCGATTTCGCTGCCGGTTTTTTTGTTTTCGCAACGTTCTTTACGTCATCCGAAAAGAGAGTTCGACATGCCGATCAAGATTCCCGATACGCTTCCCGCCTTTGAAACCCTCGTTCATGAGGGCGTGCGGGTCATGACCGAAACGGCGGCCATCCGGCAGGATATCCGCCCGCTCCAGATCGGGCTTCTCAACCTCATGCCGAACAAGATCAAGACGGAAATCCAGATGGCGCGGCTTGTCGGCGCCTCGCCGCTGCAGGTGGAGCTTTCGCTGGTGAGGATCGGCGGCCACCGCGCCAAGAACACACCGGAAGAACATCTCCTTTCCTTTTATGAGACGTGGGAGGAAGTGCGCCACCGCAAGTTCGACGGTTTCATCATTACCGGCGCGCCCATCGAGCTGCTGGACTATGAAGATGTGACCTACTGGAACGAGATGCAGAAAATTTTCGAGTGGACACAGACCAACGTTCATTCGACGCTGAATGTCTGCTGGGGTGCGATGGCCGCCATCTATCATTTCCACGGCGTTCCAAAATACGAACTGAAGGAAAAGGCATTCGGCGTCTATCGTCACCGCAATCTCTGCCCCTCGTCCATCTACCTGAACGGTTTTTCTGACGATTTTCAGGTTCCGGTCTCCCGCTGGACGGAGGTGCGCCGCGCCGACATAGAAAAACACCCTGAACTCGAAATCCTGATGGAGTCGGAGGAAATGGGCGTATGTCTGGTGCATGAGAAAGCGGGCAACCGGCTTTATATGTTCAACCATGTCGAATATGATTCGACGTCGCTTTCGGATGAATATTTCCGCGATGCGAATGCCGGCGTGCCCATCAAGCTGCCGCATGATTATTTCCCGCACAACGACCCGGAACTTGCCCCGCTCAACCGCTGGCGCAGCCATGCCCATCTGTTTTTCGGCAACTGGATCAACGAAATATATCAGACGACACCTTACGATCTCGAAGCCATCGGTAAACTGGCCGCGTAAAGTGCGCCGCGTCCTGCCAAACGCATGCGACGCGTTTTCGTCCCTGGTTTAAGCATGTCCTTGTGCCAAAACCCCGGGACACTTTTGGTGGACATGCCTTGAATTGCGGGATTGCGAATTGCCGGAAAATGACGCAACGTCCGCCCGGCAATTCACAAGTCCAGGGAGAGTGACGAGATGAGCGACGGTGCGGCACGGGAGAATTTCGGTTTCACGGCAACCGGCGAAAAGGTCGAACGCGTCACCATCTCGAAAGGTGGTTTGACGGCGAAAGTCATCACCTGGGGCGCCGTCATTCAGGACCTGCGCCTTGATGGCCATCAGCCGCCGCTGGTGCTCGGTTTCGATAAATTCGAGGACTACAAATATTCCTCCTATTTTGGCGCCACACCGGGCCGCAACGCCAACCGCATCGGCAATGGCAGGTTTTCCATCGACGGACACGAATACCAGCTGGAGCTGAACGAAAAGGGCGTAACCCATCTGCATGGCGGCAGCGACGGCATGGGCAAGCGCAACTGGATGCTGATGGAACATGGCGAAAGCCACGCGGTACTGCAGATCATCGATCCCGATGGCCGCGCCGGTTATCCCGGTAATTGCACGGTGACGGCCACCTACACGATCCGCGACGGTGGCGTGCTTTCAGTGGTTTATGAAACGGTGAGCGACAAACCGACCATCGCCAATGTCTGCCAGCACTCCTACTTCAATCTCGATGGCGCGGAGACGGCGCTTGGACACGAGATCAGCATTGCCGCCGATTATTATCTGCCGACCAACGAACAGCAGATACCGACCGGCGAAATCCGCTCTGTCGACGGCACCGTCTTCGACCTGCGCCAGCCGACGCCGATGCGGCGCAAGGAGAATGGCGAACAGGTGCTTTACGATCACAATTTCTGCCTGTCGCCCGAGCGCCGTGCCAAGCGCAAGATCGCCCGCGCCTATTCGCCGGCCTCGGATATCGCCCTTGAGGTTCACACCACCGAACCCGGTGTACAGTTTTATTCGGCCTTCAAGCTGAATGTTCCCGTTCCCGGCCTCGACGGCCGCCACTATGGCCCCTTCGCCGGTTTCTGCCTGGAAACGCAGATATGGCCCGATGCCGTCAATCACGCGGATTTTCCGCACGCGATCCTGCGGCCGGGCGAAACCCTGCGGCAGGAAACCGATTATATCTTCACGAAAGGCTGAGTTGGCGGGCGGGGATCAGTCCAGCACGCAGCCGACATAGCCGCCCGATGCCCGGGCACGCCGCTCGATGAGGCCCGCGAGCCTTTGCAGGCCGCGCCCCGGCTTGCTGGCGACACGATCGATGGGATTGGGCAGGGAGACGGCCAGCAGTGCCGCCTGACGGGAACTGAGCTTTGCCGCCGGAATCTTGAAATGGTGCTGCGCGGCGGCCTCGATGCCGTAAATACCCGGGCCCCATTCGGCAACGTTGAGATAAATCTCCATCATCCGCTTTTTGGACCAGAGGAAATCGGCGGCAATCGCCAGCGGCAGTTCCAGCCCCTTGCGCAGGAAAGAGCGGCCGTTCCATAAAAACAGGTTCTTTGCCGTCTGCATCGGAATGGTGCTGGCGCCACGGGTCGCGGCCCCGTCGAGTGCATTGCTGACCACCGACTGCATCTGGTTCCAGTCCACCCCGCCATGGAAACAGAATTGTCCGTCCTCGGACATCATCACGGATTGGACCAGACGCGGGGAAATATCCTCAAGCGGCACCCAGCGCCGGTCGTAACCCTGCAGGGTCACCAGATCCGCCAGCATCAGCGTCGAAACAGGGCGGATAAACGGCAGCGCATAGACGGGAATGAGCAGATAGGGCAGGATCAGCAATGCCAGCAAGGTCATGATGATGCGCTTTGCCAACGTGCGAAAATCCACCTTCGGACTGCTCCGGTCTTCCGCCAGCACGGCGTAATCTGCGTCGCTTTCAGGCGTACTGCTCAATATCCGTCCCCGCGCCCCACGCCAATTTAAGCCTTTCATAGTCCATTGCCGTCTTCAAGGCGAGTCCGGTCACACTGTTGCGGCTCTCGAATCACGAAAAGGTTTGCCTGGCCCGGCGCGGCGTGCCAAAGAGCGCGGCATGGACGCTCAGATGACGAATTTTGAAACGCGGCTGCGCGAGAACGCGGCAAAAACCGAGGCCCTGCTCGGCCGCCTGCTCTCGGGTGAAGCGCGCGGAGACGAGATCACGCGCCCGCAGAACCTGCTCGACGCCATGCGCCATGGGGTGCTGAACGGCGGCAAACGCCTGCGGCCCTTCCTCGTCATCGAAAGCGCCGAACTTGCGGGCGGAGACGCCGAAGCCGCTTATTATGTCGGCGCAGCACTGGAATGCCTCCATTGTTATTCGCTTGTTCATGACGATCTGCCGGCCATGGACGACGACGACCTGCGCCGTGGCCAGCCGACAGTGCATCGCAAATTCGATGAGGCGACCGCCATTCTCGCCGGCGACAGCCTGCTGACACTCGCTTTCGATATCATCGCCTCGGATGAAAATCCGCTCGCGGCCGAGCGCAAGGCCGCACTCGTGCTTTCGCTCGCCCGCGCAGCCGGCATTGGCGGCATGGCTGGCGGACAGGCGCTCGATCTTGCCGCTGAAAAGAAGGCGCCGGACGAGGCTGGCGTCATTACATTGCAGGCCATGAAAACCGGCGCATTGCTGCGTTTCGCCTGCGAGGCCGGCGCGATCATTGCCGGCAGCGACAGTGCCGAACGGCAGAGACTGCGTCTCTTCGGCGAAAAGATCGGCCTCGCGTTCCAGCTCGCCGACGATCTTCTGGATCTGACCGCCGATGCCGCCACCATGGGCAAGGCGACCGGCAAGGACGCCGCACGCGGCAAGGGAACGCTGGTGGCACTGCGCGGCGAGGAATGGGCGCGCCGCAAACTGCAGGAACAGGTGGCCGAAGCCGCAGAACTCCTGGCCCCTTATGGTGAAAAGGCCGCGATTCTCATCGCGGCCGCAAGATTTATCGCCGAACGCAAAAGCTGAGTCGGCATACCCGCTCAGCCCCTACATCCGATCAGCCCTTGAGGGGCGAAATCAGCACTTCGACGCGGCGGTTCTGGGCGCGACCGTCAGGCGTTGCATTCGATGCGATCGGCTGCGAGGCACCGAAGCCGAGTGTCGAAATACGGCGCTGGTCGACACCGCGCGCACCCAGATAATTGGCGACCGAAGCGGCGCGACGTTCCGAAAGGCCCTGATTGTAACCGGGGCTACCGGTGGAATCGGTGTGACCGTTGATATCGATCAGCGTGCGGTTGAACTTGTTCAGCACGATGCCGACGGAATCGAGCGTCTGATAGAACGGCGGAATGACCTGATCCTGATCCGTCGCGAAGGTAATGTTCGACGGCATGTTGAGAACGATGCTGTCGCCGCGGCGGGAAACCGAAACGCCCGTACCCTGAAGCTGGGCGCGAAGCTCGGCTTCCTGACCATCCATGTAATTGCCAATGGCGCCACCGGCGAGCGCACCGATGCCCGCACCGATAAGCGCAGCATTGCGACGACCGGTCGGCGAACCGCCGACAGCCAGACCGCCGAGCGCGCCAACCACGGCGCCGATACCGGCACCGCCCGCCGTATTCGACATCTTTTGCTCACCCGTATAGGGATCGGTGGTGGTGCAAGCGGAAAGATAGGTCCCGCAAAGGGCGACGATCGCGATTTTTTTGATCATATGTTTTGATGCTCCGAGAGGTTCAGGAGGTACGACAGTGGAATTCCGGCCTTTTCACGGTACTCTTTACTCCGCCGCGTCTTTCCGGCCAAAACGCTTTTCGATGTAATCGGCCACAAGCGCTTCGAAATCACCGGCAATGTTGGGACCACGCAGGGTGAGCGCCTTTTCCCCATCTATGAAGACGGGAGCGGCAGGGCTTTCGCCGGTTCCGGGCAGGGAAATACCGATATCGGCATGTTTGCTTTCGCCGGGACCGTTGACGATGCAGCCCATGACAGCAACATTCAGCGCCTCGACACCGGGATATTTCTCGCGCCAGACCGGCATGTTCTTGCGAATATCGTTCTGGATGTTCTGCGCCAGTTCCTGAAAGACGGTGGACGTGGTGCGCCCGCAGCCGGGACATGCCGCAACAACGGGAATGAATTGCCTGAAACCCATGACCTGCAGCAATTCCTGCGCCACCTGCACCTCGCGGGTGCGGTCGCCATTCGGCTCCGGCGTCAGCGAAACACGGATCGTATCGCCGATACCGTGCTGTAGCACATAACCCATGGCGGCAGACGAGGCGACGATGCCCTTGGAACCCATGCCCGCTTCGGTAAGACCCAGATGCAGGGCGTGATCGGACCGCTCCGACAACATCGAATAAACGGCGATCAGATCCTGCACCTGACTGACCTTGGCGGACAGGATGATGCGATTGCGCGGCAGGCCGATCTCTTCGGCAAGCTCGGCGGAAATCAGCGCCGACTGCACGATGGCCTCGCGCGTGACCTGGCGGGCGGAGAGCGGAAAACCCTCTTCCTTGTTCCTGTCCATCAGCGTGGTCAGCAATTCCTGATCCAGCGACCCCCAGTTCACGCCGATTCGGACCGGCTTGTCGTAGCGGATCGCCATTTCGACGATTTCGCCGAACTGCTTGTCCTTTTTATCCTTGAAGCCAACGTTGCCGGGATTGATGCGGTATTTCGCCAGTGCTTCGGCGCAGGCCGGATGGTCGGCCAGAAGCTTGTGGCCGATATAATGGAAATCGCCGACAAGCGGCACATCAAGCCCAAGACGCAGCAACCGCTCGCGGATTTTCGGAACGGCAGCCGCACTCTCGTCACGGTCGACGGTGATGCGAACGATTTCCGAACCGGCCCGGAACAGCGCCGCCACTTGGCTGACGGTGGCATCGATGTCAGCCGTGTCGGTATTGGTCATCGACTGCACGACGACGGGCGCGCCGCCACCGACGATGACACCGCCCACGTCTACGGCGACGGATGCGCGGCGGGGCTTAGGATCGTAATCGGCATGTGACGTCATGGCGGTCTCTGGAGCTTGCGGCAAGGTCTGGCAATTGAGGTGAAACAAGGGGGCCTGCTTGTCAACACCCAACGCATGAGAGCTTCTACTTTACCGCAATCATGGCAAAATTCGAGACGCCTATTCCTTGCCGGCGCCATCCGCGTGGCGGGCGAGCCGCGAAAGCAGCAAAACCACCACATGCAGCAACGGCAGCGCGATGAAAACACTGGCAAGACCCGTATGTTCTGCAATGAAGCCGATTGCGGAGGGTGCCACCAGAATACCGGAATAACCCATGGTGGTGACGACGGAGAGCCCGATTCCCGGCGCCAGTCCCGGCATGTTGCCGGCCGCCGAGAAGGCGATGGGCACCATGTTGGAAATACCGATGCCCGCAATGGCGAAGCCGATGATGGCGAAGGTGGAATTGCCCGCAAGACCAGCGATCAACAGACCGGTGATTGACATGACCGAGCAGAATCGCAGGGTATTGACCGCTCCGAACCGGTCACGCACCAGATCGCCGGCAAAACGCATGGCCGCCATGGTCATAGAGAAGGCCGCGAAAGCGAAACCGGACTGGGACACCGAGGCTCCCAGCTCATTGCGCAGATAAAGTGCGCCCCAATCGAGGATCGCGCCTTCCGGAATCATCGAGAACAGCGCCATCAGGCCGATGATCCATGGCAGCGGTGTCAGCGGCAGGCCGCCTTTCGGGCGCTCCGCTCCCAGATGCGGACGATCCGCGAGAACCCGCGGCCAGGCAATGACCAGCAGCACCAGCGCAATGATCGTTAGCGCAACAGCATGGCCCTGCACACCAATGGCCGTGATGAGGTAACCACCGAGACCGGCGCCGATCAGGCCACCAAGGCTCCAGAACGCATGGCACGACGACATGATCGCCCGGCGCATGTCGCGCTCCACCGCCACCGCATTGGCGTTCATGGCGACGTCCATCGCCCCCGTCAGGCCGCCAAACAGGAAGACCGCAATTACCCCCGCCCAGATCGTGCCTGCCCAGGAGATGAAGAGCAGCGTCGGCAAAAAGATCGCCGCAGTCACGAGGCTGACCGTGCGCGAGCCGAAACGGGCAATCTGGGAACCGGCAATGGGCATGAAGACCAGTGAGCCGATGCCGAAAACCAGAATGATAAGGCCGAGAGCGCTTTCACTGAGGGACAGGCGCGCTGCGAATTCCGGGATCTTGGGCGCCCAGGATCCCATCATGAAACCGTTCATCAAAAACAGCAGGGAAACGCCCAGCCTGTGCCGGGTCAGATAGGACGAGCGTGCAGCCGTCGGCGAAAATGACGTGGGGCCATTCATCGGCAATATCCTTCAGACTTGACCGTGGGAAAATCGGGCGACGTCTTCATCGCCGCAATAAACGTCTACGCCCTTCGCCGACAGCGCCTCGACCAATGCGCGGTCGGCATCCTGCTCCAGCACGAGGGAAAGCGGCGGGGAAAAATCATGGACGTGAAAGGCTGCCTTGTGACCGAGCTTTTCGGTGGTGATTGCCGCGACAATCCGCTGGCTGGCGCTGCAGGCAAGCCGCTTGAACACCGCATCCTCGAAAACATCGGCCGAGAGGCCCATTTCAGTCGCGACACCGCAAACGCCGAGAATACAGAGGTCGGGCCGCATCAACTCAAGCTGCCGCAGTGCCATGGCGTCGATCGCAGCACCAACAGCCGGATCGACCTTGCCGCCGATCAGCACCAGATCGATATCGGCTCGCCCTGTCAGTTCGGCGGCAATGGCGGGCGTATTCGTCACGACTGTGAGGTTGAGACCGGCCGGGATCGCTCGTGCAACGGCGAGATTGGTGGAGCCGGCATCGATAAAAACGACCATGCCCGGCTCAAGCAGCGGAACGACGGCACGCGCCAGCATCGCCTTGCGATCGGCATCCTCGGCAATGCGCATCTTCAGCGGCACCGTCGTGCTGTCGGAGAGCAGTGCTCCGCCATAGACCCGCAGACATTCCCCACGCGCCGCCATCTCGCGCAGGTCACGGCGCACAGTGTCTTCGGAAACACCGAAATTCTGGGCCAGATCCTGCGCAAGCACCCGGCCGCTTTGCCGCAACTGCGCGAGGATGAGCGCCTGCCGCTCACTGACAAAATGATCGCTCATCGAAACTCATGCATAAACAGGAACAAACGTGCACGAACATGCATATTCGAGTTTCTTCCGAAGCGCAATAAAAAACGCCCGCCGAAAGGCGGGCGTCTGCAACCTTATCGACGATGCGACAGGGCTTATTCGGCGTAGGAGATCAACAGGTCCTTCGCGTCGATCTGGTCGCCGGGGCGCACCAGAACCTCAGCGATCTTGCCGTCACGTTCGGCGTGGAGCGCGGTTTCCATCTTCATCGCTTCGATGGACAGCAGCACATCGCCGGCCTTGACCTCCTGCCCCTGATTGACAAAGACGCGGCTGATCACGCCCGGCATCGGCGCGCCGATATGGGATGCATTGCCGGGTTCGGCCTTGCGGCGCACGGCGGCACCGGAGGCGCCATGTGCCCGGTCCGGCACCTTGATGCGGCGCGGCTGACCGTTGATCTCGAAGAACACCGTCACCGTGCCCTTATCGTCAGTGCCCGATGAGGCCTGATTGACGATGACAAGCGTCTTGCCGCGCTCGATATCGGCAAACAGCTCCTCGCCATCCTCCATGCCGTAGAAATAGGCATGGGTGGGCAGCACGGAAACCGGACCATAGGTCTCGGCGGTAAGCGCGAAATCGGTGAACACTTTCGGATACATCAGATAGGACGCGAACTCAAAATCGTCGACCTTGCGCTCCAGCTTGGTCTCGATCACCTTCCGCTCCGCGTCGAGATCGGCATCTTCCAGCAGCGAACCCGGGCGAACCGTGTAGGGCGCTTCACCCTTCAGCGCCTTTTTCTGCAGGGCTGCCGGCCAGCCGCCGGGCGACTGTCCCAGATCGCCCTTCAGCATCGACACCACCGAGTCAGGGAAAGACACTTCACGATCAGGGTTTTCAACGTCGGCAACCGTCAGGTCCTGGCTGACCATCATCAGCGCCATGTCACCGACGACCTTGGAGGACGGCGTCACCTTGACGATATCGCCGAACATGCGGTTGGCGTCGGCATAGGCCTGCGCCACCTCGTGCCAGCGGCTCTCGAGACCCAGCGAACGGGCCTGTTCCTTGAGATTGGTGAACTGGCCGCCCGGCATTTCATGCAGGTAGACTTCCGAAGCCGGTCCCTTGAGATCACTTTCGAAAGCCGCATATTGATTGCGTACGGCCTCCCAATAGAAGGAAATGCGGCGGATCCATTCGGTATCGAGACCCGTATCGCGTTCCGACCCCGCCAGCGCCTCCACGATCGAGCCGAGGCATGGCTGCGACGTATTGCCGGAGAAGGCATCCATTGCAGCATCCACGGCGTCGACGCCGGCATCCACGGCAGCAAGAACGGTCGCGGCGGAAATGCCCGAGGTGTCATGGGTGTGGAAATGGATCGGCAGGCTGGTCGCCTCGCGCAGCGCCTTGAACAGGACCCTGGCGGCAGCCGGTTTCAACAGACCCGCCATGTCCTTGACGGCGATGATATGCGCACCGGCCTTTTCAAGCTCGGCGGCAAGGCTGGTATAATATTTGAGATCGTATTTCGGACGCGCCGAATTCAGCAGATCGCCGGTGTAGCAGATGGTCGCCTCGCAGAGCTTGTTCTCCTCGGCAATCGCATCCATCGAGACACGCATATTCTCCACCCAGTTCAGGCAGTCGAAGACGCGGAAAAGATCGACCCCGCCCCTTGCGGCCTGGCGGACGAAATATTTGACGACGTTATCAGGATAATTCTTGTATCCGACGCCATTCGCACCGCGCAGAAGCATCTGCAGCAGCAGGTTCGGCGCGCCTTCCCGAATGAGGGCCAGACGTTCCCAGGGGTCTTCAGTCAGGAAGCGCATGGAAACGTCGAATGTCGCCCCGCCCCAGCACTCCAGCGACAGAAGCTGCGGCAGCGCCTTGGCGTAAACATTGGCGACCCGGGCGATATCATGGGTGCGGACACGGGTGGCCAGCAGCGACTGGTGCCCGTCGCGCATGGTCGTGTCGGTGACCAGCACGCGCTTTTCGTTGCGCATCCAGTCCGCGAAGCCCTTCGGACCGAGCTTGTCCAGCAACTGCTTGGTGCCGTCAGGCGTCGGCGCATCGATATAGGGTACGACGGGCTTTGCCGCCTTGTCGGAGGGTTTCGCACGCCCCTTGGTTTCCGGGTGGCCATTAACGGTCACGTCGGCAAGATAGGTCAGAAGCTTGGTGGCGCGGTCCTGACGCTTGACCTGCGCAAACAGTTCCGGCGTCGAATCGATGAAGCGGGTCGTATAGGTATTGTTGCGGAAGCTGTCGTGACCGATGATAGCTTCAAGGAAGGTGAGGTTGGTCGCAACGCCGCGGATACGGAATTCGCGCAGCGCGCGGTCCATGCGGTTGATTGCCTCATCCGGGCGCGGTGCCCAGGCCGTCACCTTGACGAGCAGCGGATCGTAATATCGCGTGATGACAGCGCCGGTATAGGACGTGCCGCCGTCCAGACGAATGCCGAAGCCCGAAGCGGAGCGATAGGCAGTGATACGGCCATAATCCGGAATGAAATTATGTTCCGGGTCTTCCGTCGTGATGCGGCACTGCAGCGCGTGACCGTTGAGGCGGATATCCCCCTGCTTGGGAACGCCGGATTCCGCCGTACCGATGGCAGCCCCTTCAAGAATATGAATCTGCGCCTTGACGATATCGATACCGGTCACGACTTCGGTGACGGTATGTTCCACCTGAATACGCGGATTGACCTCGATGAAGTAGAATTTGCCGCTGTCGGCATCCATCAGATATTCAACCGTGCCGGCGCCGATATAATTGGTCGCGGCGGCGATCTTCAGGGAGTAGGAGGCGAGCTCCTGACGCTGCGCTTCGCTCAGATAGGGCGCGGGCGCACGCTCGACCACCTTTTGGTTGCGGCGCTGGATCGAACAATCACGCTCGAACAGATGTACGACATTGCCATGCGTATCGCCGAGAATCTGGCTTTCGACGTGACGCGCACGCTCGACCAGCTTTTCGAGATAAACCTCATCCTTGCCGAAGGCGGCTTTCGCCTCGCGCTTGGCCTCCGTCACCTCACGGGCGAGATCTTCTCGTCTGCGGATGGCGCGCATGCCGCGACCGCCACCACCCCAGGAGGCTTTCAGCATGACGGGATAGCCGATTTCCTCGGCCATGCGCTCCACTTCCGCAATATCATCCGGCAGCGGATCGGTGGCGGGAACAACGGGTACATCAACCGAGATCGCCAGATTGCGGGCAGCGACCTTGTTGCCGAGCTGGCGCATCGTATCCGCCGTCGGTCCGATGAAGGTGATGCCGGCCTTGTTGCAGGCCTCCACAAATTCCGGGCTTTCAGACAGCAGACCATAACCGGGATGGATCGCGTCCGCTCCGGAGAGCTTGGCCACACGGATAACTTCCTCAATCGAAAGATAACTTTCGATTGGCCCCATATCCTTGGCGAGATGCGGCCCCCTGCCGACCTGATAGGATTCATCCGCCTTGAAGCGGTGCAAAGACAGCTTGTCTTCTTCCGCCCAAATCGCAACGGTTTTAATCCCAAGCTCGTTGGCTGCCCGGAAAACGCGGATCGCTATTTCGGATCGGTTGGCAACAAGTATTTTCGATATTTTCAAGACGGTCTCCCCACACGCCAAAACAAAATTTCTGCTGCACTGCGGAATTAAGCAGCAAAACCCGGTCTTGGAAAGGGCAATTCGGGAGAGAACCGTCCTGTCGCCGTTAGCTTAGCAGGCCATGGCGAAAAGCGAGCGCGACGGTATGCTGCCTGTTCCTGGCGCTGAAACGGCGCTGGATTCCGTTGATATACCAGTCGACCGTGTGGTTGGAGATGGATAGCTGGCGTCCGATTTCGGTGGAGGTCATGCCATCCGCCATCAGCGTCAGGACCTCCATTTCGCGCCTCGTCAATTCGAGCGCGGAGACTTCCGGGGCATTATTGAGACCATGGGCCTGGCCCGAAAGATCGAGCAGCCGCCAGAATACGGCGCGTGTCGCCGCATCCAGCAGCTCGACCTGCAGCGACGGCAATTGCCGGTCCTGACCGCCGATGAAGACCGCGCCGATAAAGCCCGCGCGCCCATGCACCGGAAAGGCATAACCGCCTTGCAGACCGTAACGGCCGGCATCGTTAAAAAAGACGCTCGCCCTTTTACGATGCATCGCACGCGGCAGGCCCTCAAGCGCTTCTTTCCACTGAAACGGCTTGTGCACCATGCCGATCACCTTACGGACGGGATCGACGAGATTGTATTTCTTGGCCCTGTAGACCTCGATCCAGCCTTCCGGCAGATGTTGCGCAAGGATCTGGCCGTTAGAGGCAAGCTCCCCGGTCATCCGCCTGCTAACGAGGAAATATTCGAAACCGTATTCGCGGATGAGCGCCACAAATTCGGAGCGCACGTGGTCGGCGTTTCCCGCTTGGTAACAGGCAGAGATGAAATGAAGAATATCATGCATAAAGACACAAGGTCCGGAGCTTGGCTTGAAGGGAATGACACGGAGGACATGGTCCCGCGATGACGTCATGTTACTCGGGCGCCGGTCGGTTCAGATTGAACATATCGTCGTTAGCAATCCCTGAAACGAAGATGCGAAATCTTGTGACGGCGTCCCCCGGGAAACATCGGGTTCGGTTTTTTTCGGTTCGCACGCGCGCTCAATTTGTTAAGCCGCCATTCAGACAGAAAGAGCGATAATTACACAAAATTCGCCGTCTCATGCAACCTTGCTAAAGTAGCAAGGCTTTGAGACCGAACAATCAACAGCTCGAAAAAGACGCACGGACTGGATTGAAAATTTGACCTTGTTTCAGGTTTACACACGCGCTCTGCGCTATCTGACCGTTCATAAATGGCGGGTGACGGTGGTCGTCATCGCCAACGTCATTCTTGCAGCGATCACCATCGCCGAACCCGTACTGTTCGGCCGTATCATCGACGCCATCTCTTCCGGCACCAATGTCACGTCCATCCTCATTCTGTGGGCGGGTTTCGGCGTCTTCAATACCGTCGCTTATGTCGCGGTCGCGCGCGAGGCCGACCGGCTGGCCCATGGCCGGCGCGCTTCGCTTCTGACCGAAGCCTTCGGCCGCATCATCTCCATGCCGCTCTCCTGGCACCATCAGCGCGGCACATCCAACGCCCTGCACACGCTGCTGCGCGCCAGCGAAACGCTGTTCGGCCTGTGGCTGGAATTCATGCGCACGCATCTGGCCACCTTCGTCGCGCTGGTGCTGCTTGTGCCAACCGCCATGTCCATGGACCTGCGCCTCAGCTTCGTTCTGATCGGCCTTGGCATCGTCTACTGGTTCATCGGCAAATGGGTCATGGGCCGCACCAAGGACGGCCAGGCTTCGGTCGAGGAGCATTATCACAGCGTTTTTGCCCATGTCAGCGATTCCATCAGCAACGTGTCGGTGCTGCACAGCTACAACCGCATCGAAGCTGAAACCAAAGCACTGAAATCCTTCACCGAAAAGCTGCTGAGCGCGCAATATCCCGTGCTGGACTGGTGGGCCTTCGCAAGTGCGCTCAACCGCACGGCCTCCACCGTTTCGATGATGATCATCCTCGTCATCGGCACCGTGCTGGTGAAGAACGGCGAGTTGCGCGTTGGCGATGTCATCGCCTTCATCGGTTTTGCCAATCTCCTGATCGGCAGGCTGGACCAGATGCGCCAATTCGTGACGCAGATTTTCGAAGCCCGCGCCAAGCTCGAGGATTTCTTCGTGCTGGAGGATTCCGTCAAGGAACGGGAAGAGCCGGGCGATGCCCGCGAATTGTCGAATGTCTCCGGCACGGTGGAGTTCCGCAACATCAATTTCGGTTTCGCCAATACCAAGCAGGGCGTTCACGACGTCTCGTTCACGGCCAAGGCGGGCGAAACGGTTGCGATCGTCGGGCCGACGGGCGCCGGCAAGACCACGCTCATCAATCTCCTGCAGCGGGTCTATGATCCCGATTCCGGCCAGATCCTGATCGACGGAACCGATATTTCGACGGTGACGAAAAACTCGCTCCGCAACTCCATCGCCACCGTGTTTCAGGATGCCGGTCTGCTAAACCGCTCCATCCGCGAAAACATCCGCCTCGGCCGCGAATCGGCAACGGATGCGGAAGTGGTGGAAGCCGCAGCGGCGGCCGCGGCAACCGACTTCATCGACAGCCGTATCAACGGCTATCTCACCCAGGTCGGTGAACGCGGCAACCGCCTCTCCGGCGGCGAGCGCCAGCGTATCGCCATTGCGCGCGCTATCCTCAAGAACGCGCCTATTCTGGTTCTCGACGAGGCGACCAGCGCACTTGACGTGGAAACGGAAGCCCGCGTGAAGGCTGCGGTGGATGCGCTGAGAAAGAACCGCACGACCTTCATCATCGCCCACCGTCTTTCCACGGTTCGCGACGCCGATCTCGTGCTGTTCCTCGATCAGGGCCGGGTCATAGAAAAGGGTACTTTCGATGAGCTGAGCCAGCGCGGCGGACGCTTCACCTCGCTGCTGCGCACCAGCGGCCTGCTGACGGAAGAAGAAGGCCAGTCCCGGCCAAAGGCCATAGCGTCCTGACGCCTTGGCAATAGGAATACAAAAAGGGCGGACAACATATTGTCCGCCCTTTTTCTTTGCCTGTTTCGTAAAGACGGTTCCAAGCCATGGGTCCTATCGCAGGATTTGCGCCAAAGAGCTCGCCAGCCAAAAATCGATCTGCCCGAATGGGAAGACATATCCCAGAAAGGCAACGAGACCCGCCGTAACATTGATCAGAAAAACACCGAGAAGCACGCCAAGTGTCACTCCAGTGCCCGTTTTCGAAGGGTAGCGCGCCAGCCAGCACGACAATGCCAAGGACAGGACGGCAAAGAATATGGACAGCGCGGTTTCTGTGAAAGAGACGTTGAATTGCAAGATAACCCTCCTTCCGGCCTGACGAAATTGTCGCGGAACGCGCGAAGACCACTTCCAGTCACTGTTGGTACATTCTGAAACCGGCCGTCCATGACAGTTTCCTGCCAAGACACATATTTCGCAGATGGAGCGCCCGCAAGCACGGCTTCTGCGAGAAGTGGTCGACGGCTCCGGGCCTGACACTCCAGCCCGATCCCTGGAGGCTTTCACAGATGACCATATCCCGGCGCCGCCGGCTTTTCGCCGGCAGCTGCGAAAGCCGCTGGGCGTCAGGGCTATCAGCCGCCAAGATGCTCAAACGGACTTGAAGGCAGCCCTGTAAAAATTCAGGCCCCTGCGTCACCGCAGGAGCCTGATCTTAGGCAGATATAGAGCTGACAGCGTCAGTCGAAGGAGATCACCCCATCGCCGGCCGCCAGGTCCTTGCCGTCGACGGATATGGAAACCTCCGCCGTACCGGCCTTGCGGCTGACGGTGATGTTTCTTGCTTTTCCATCGAGCGTGATGCTGACCGAGAAACCGCTCCAGTCTTCCGGCAGCGACGGCGAAACATGCAGCTTGCCGCCGGTGCGGGTTATGCCGAGAATCCCCTCGACAGCTGCACGGTAGAGCCAGCCGGCGGAACCCGTGTACCAGCTCCAGCCACCGCGCCCCGCATAGGCGCCCTCGCCATAAACATCTGCGGTCACCACATAGGGTTCGACCCGATAGGTTTCCGACGATGCCGCATCGAGCGCATGGTTGACCGGGTTGAGCAGCTTGAAGCAGTTCCATGCCTCCTGGGCGCGGCCCTGCCGTGCGAGAGCGAGAACCACCCAGGTTGCGGCATGGGTATATTGCCCGCCATTTTCACGCACACCCGGCGGATATCCCTTGATGTAACCCGGATCGTGCGGCGCACGCGAGAAAGGTGGCGTGAACAGCCGGATGATACCGGTCTTTTCATCGACCAGATGCTCCATGACGGCGTCCATCGCCTGCCGCGACCGGCCTTCTTCGCCTTCACCGGAGAGAACGCTCCAGCTCTGGCCAAGCGAATCGATCCGGCATTCCTCGCTGCTGGCTGAACCGAGCGGCGTGCCGTCATCGAAGTAGCCGCGCCGGTAATAGCTGCCATCCCAGCCTGCGGTTTCGAGAGCATTGCGCAGTTTTTCGCGGTGCGATGCCCATTTTCCGACGCGGTCGGTATCACCACGCTTCTCGGCGATCTCGATGAAATCGCGCAGGGCCCCGGAAAGGAACCAGCCGAGCCAGACGCTGGTGCCCTTACCGCCGACGCCGACACGGTTCATGCCGTCGTTCCAGTCACCACCGAGGATCAGCGGCAGACCGTTTTCACCAGTGCGATGAATGGCGAGATCAAGCGCAAGCGCCGCATGTTCGTAAAGCGTGACAGACCGCTCGCTTGTCTCCGGCTGGAAGAAGGCATCGTGCTGGCCTGGCATCAACGCCGGGCCTTTCAGGAAGGGGATGTTTTCATCGAGAATGGCGGCATCACCCGTGGCCGAGACATACTGGTTGATCGCATAAGCGAGCCAGACGACATCGTCCGAAATCGTCGTGCGGACACCCGCACCCGTCAGCGGCAGCCACCAGTGCTGCACGTCGCCTTCCGGGAACTGGCGGCCTGCCGCGCGCAGGATCTGCTCGCGGGCGAGATCCGGCTGGTAGAGCAGGAAGGCCAGCGTATCCTGCAGCTGGTCGCGGAAGCCGAAGGCGCCGCTCGACTGGTAAAAGGCGGTGCGCGCCAGAATGCGGCATGCCAGCGCCTGATACGGCAGCCAGTTATTGACCATGTGGTTGAAGCCGGCATCGGGCGTGGAAACCTGCAACTGGCCGGTAAAGCCCGTCCAGAAAGCCTTGCTCGCATCCAGCACCGTCTGGAAGTCCGCCTTGCGGGCATCCTTCACCAGTGCTTCGGCCTCTTCCGCATTGTCGGCATCACCGAGAATGAAGGTCATGTGCCGTTCTTCACCGGGCTTCAGATGGATTTCCTGCATCAGCGCGGCGCAGGGATCACCATCAAGCTCGGTGCTACCGCTGAGTGCGGCACCGGATACGATCCCCTGTGGTGCCTGTGCCGAACCGAAGCGGCCGATGAATTCCCGGCGGCTGGTGGTGAAGCCGCTCGCCTCAGTGTCGAGCGTCAGGAAGGACGTGCGGGCGCTATAGTCGATGCTGTAGGGGTTCGACGCGAAGATCGCGTTGCTGCCGGCATCGTGCCTGCTCAGAATGAACGGCGCGGATTTCTGGCCGTTATTGCCGAGCACCCATTCCACATAGGCATAGACCTTCAGGCGGCGGCTTTTCGTGCCCTTGTTGCGAACGATGACCTGCGAGAACTTGACCGGCTTCTCGCGGTCGACGGTCTGCGTCACCTCGACTTCGAGCGTATCCGCCACACCGGTCAGCACGGAGTATCCGAGACCATGACGGGTTTCGAACAGCGCTTCGGGATCACGCGACAGCGCGGCGCAGGGCGTATAGAGCTTTCCTGTCTCGACGTCGGCGACATAGAAAGCCTCACCCGGCCGGTTGATAACCGGGTCATTGCTCCATGGCGTCAACTGATAGTCGCGCGAATTGCGGCTCCAGCTGAAACCGGCACCTTCGCCCGAAATATGGAAACCGAAATTCTCGTTCGAGACGACGTTGATCCAAGGATGCGGCGTGGACTGCCCGCCATTGAGGCGCACCACATATTCCTGTCCGTTTTTGGCGAAGCCGCCAAAGCCGTTCCAGAAATCGAGATCGCCCGCATCCTCGACCGGCTCTGCGACCGGGAAGGCCGGAACAGGCAAACGGGCCTGTGCGGCATCGCTCGTGCCGTCCGGGCCGCGATGGGCCGCAAACAGCGATACAGCGCGGTTGATCTGGTCGACGATTTTGCCGTTGCGCACGTGAAGAACAACACGGGAGGCGGCGAGAAGCGCGCTCCAGGTCTCTTCGTCCATCAGGTCGCGACGCACGGAGAAGACATGCGGACGCCCGCCATCGGCAGGATTGATGCGGCGCTGCGCCTCGGAAATGTGATCCAGCGCATGCTGCATGTCCTGCGCATAGGACGCGGCCCGCTCATTAACGATGACCAGATCGAAGATCACGCCACGCGAGCGCAGATATTCGTGGGCGCTCAGCGCCTCACGGGCGATATCCATGTCCATGTCGTCGTTGATACGCAGGCTGAAGATCGGGAAATCGCCAGAAATCGCAAGCGGCCAAAGGGCGCGCTGCGAGGCGAGGCCCGTTTTCAGCGTTTCTGAATCCGCACGCAGATGCATGTCCGGATAGGTCAGATAACGGCCGAGATGCTGGAAGGCGGCCGCCTGCTGCGAGGTAACACCCACATGGCGCATCTGCACCTGCGTACGCGTCCAGGCATGCACGAGTTCATGCGCAAAAGCGTCCGGATGACGGTAACGGTCGATCGCTTTGTCGACTTCCTCGCGGCTCGGCGCGGCAATCGTCCAGAAGATCACGCTCACCTTCTTGCCCGCCGGCACGCGCACAGTGCGGCGCAGCGACAGGATAGGATCGAGTGTGAAACCATCCGTGCTGGAAAGCGTTGCACCGGTATCGAAGGCTGCGGCTTCGCGCAGCGACCGGCCGCGACCGATGAACTTGGCGCGGTCCGTCTCGAATTCCGTCGGGCGCGACGGGCCGGCATTGTCGGCGGCCAGATGCGCGATGACGGTACCCGGCTCGTTCGGGCTGCGACGGTTGCGCCAGGCGCGGATGACATCACCACGCCGGCCGATTTCCGTCTGCACGAACATGCGCGAGAAAAGCGGATGGGCGTTATCGTCATCTTCAGACGCGATGACCGGCTCCATATAGGAGGTCACTTCAATATAGCGATCCTCGGAACCGACGTTCAGCAGCGTGATACGGCGGCCTTCGGCATCATGCTCGGTGGCGACGATGCACTCAACCACGCTCTGCAGATCGCCTGTTGTCTTGTGGAACTCGGCCTTGTCATCGGTGAAGATCGTCTTGGTCTTTTCACCTTCGATGACACGCGGCTCGGCCGTCGCACTCCACCATTGTCCATTGGTGGTATCGCGCAGGAAGATGAAGGTGCCCCAGCGATCTTCAGTCGGGTCGGCCTTCCAGCGGGAAATCGCCTGGCCGTTCCACTTCGAATAACCCGCGCCCGTCGAGGTGAGCATGGTCGAATAATGGCCGTTCGAGAGGAACACCACTTCGCGGTCGCGCACCGCCGGATCGGCGATGGAGCGCACTTCGGCACGCAACAGGTCGGCCTGCTCCTTGCCGGGGGTTTCCGGCTCGTATTTGGCGCTCATGACCGGAACTTCGCGCGGCGCCTTCTCCTGCAGCAGCAGTTCGGCCGCCTCGATCACCGGATCGGAGTGGAAGAGTTCACGCAGCACGCCGTCAAAGGCGACGTTGGCGACAGCCGCAATCGACATGCCGTGGTGGTGGGCATAATAGTTATAGACCACCGCGCAGACCTTGCCGTCAGGCACACGCGTCGGCGTGAAATCCACCGCATCGTGGAAACCGTACTGGCCAAGCGCGCCAAGCTTGCGCAGCTTGTCGAGGTTCTCAAGCGCACCGTCAGGATCGTACTGGCTGGCGAGGATCGACGCATAAGGCGCGATCACCGCATTCTGGCCAAGGCCACGCTTGAGGCCAAGGGTCGGCACACCGAAATTGGTGTATTGATAGTTCATGTTGTGATCGCGGGCATTGAACGCCGCTTCGGAAATGCCCCATGGCGTGCCGAGACGACGGCCATGGTTCATCTGTTCCTTGACGATCAGATTGTTGGTCTGGTTGAGAATGCCGCCCTGACGCTCCTGCATGACAAGCGGCGGCATCAGATATTCGAACATCGAACCCGACCACGACACCAGCGCGCCCTGCGCGCCGATCGGCACGACCTGACGGCCGAGACGATACCAGTGTTCGGTCGGCAGATCGCCCTTGGCGATGGCGAACAGGCTGGTCAGGCGGCATTCGGAAGCCAGAAGGTCGTAGCAGGCTTCGTCCAGCTCCTTGCTTTCGACACGATAGCCGATCGACAGCAGACGGCGATCCTTGCGATAGAGGAACGTGAAGTCCATCGAGAAGGCGAGGTTGCGGCTGCGGTCGCGCAGCGAAGCAAGACGCTGGCGCAGCGGCTCCATATTGGTGAGGTCGATGGCGCTGTCGGAAATATGCGACTCGCAGCATTCCACCAGCAATTGCGCCCAGCGCGTCACTTCCGCACTCTGCGCCGACTTCACCTCGTGGTCGACATTGGTGGCAAGCTTCTGGATATCGCGCGCAAGTACCGCCAGATTGATGACGCGGATCGAGGCGAATTCATGCTCGCGCTTGACGGAGGCGAGCGCGTTCGAGAAACCGATGATGCGCTCTTCAAGACGGCGGTGCAGCGGACGCAGGTTCTTACGGTTGTCAGGCAGGGCCTTCAGCGTTTCGCGCAGGATGCCGGCAACGTCGCCGATACCGTCCAGATTACCCTGAAGGTGGGCGGAAGGAGCTTCCGCCCAGTCACGGCAGGCGGACGAGACCGCAATCAGGTGACCGGCGAGATTGCCGCTGTCCACCGCCGAAACATAACGGGGTCCGAGCGTCTGCAGGGTATCCGTATGGTACCAGTTATACAGATGGCCGCGATACTTCTCCATTTTCTCGACGGTCTGGATCGTGTTTTCGATCCGCTCCAGCGTATCGGCAAAGCTGATCCAGCCGAACCGGCGCGCCGAAATGACGGACAGCAGATAAACGCCGATATTGGTGGGCGAGGTGCGCGAGGCGATGATCGGCTCCGGCGTTTCCTGGAAATTGTCCGGCGGCAGATGGTTTTCCTGCGGCGTCACGAAAGTCTCGTAATAACGCCAGGTGCGGCGCGCGATCTTGCGAAGCTCGAAGGAGACGTGTTCGGAGACGAACAGCCGATCCTCGGTTTCAGCCGACTGGCTGACATACCAGGCAACGGCAGGCGACAGGACCCAGAGCAGCGTGAAGGGAATGCCGATCAGGAAGGCATTGTCACCCGGCAGCGCCGCAAACAGCAGGCCGAGCATCGCCACCACGGGCGCGTGCCACATCTGGCGATAATAATCGATGATGCTGCCCTGCGCGCTGGACTGGATGCTGGCGGCGGTGCGCCATTCCAGCATCAGCTTGTGGCTGACGAGCAGACGGTAAAGCGAACGGACAATCGCGTCCGTCATCATGCAGGCGGCATCGGCAATGAAGACAATGCGCAGCGCAACCTGCGCGTTGGTGGCGCGTATTTCCGACCAGATGGTATGGAAATGCGCCTGCGGCACGATGTCGGTGGAACGCGGCACGAGGCCGGAGAGCAGCGAAAGCGTCGGCGCCACGAAGAGCGAGAAGATCAGCAGGATCTGCCAGATCAGCGCGCCGAGCGGATCCATGAAATACCAGCCGAGGATGGAGGCGAAGAACCAGGCGATCGGTGTGAGCGAGCGACGCAGATTGTCGACCATCTTCCAGCGGCCGATGGCGGTAACGCCACGGGCGCGATCGAGAATATAGGGCAGGAGCTGCCAGTCGCCACGCGCCCAGCGATGCTGGCGCGACACTTCCACCTCGTAGCGGGTCGGGAAATCTTCGACGAGTTCCACATCGGTCACCAGCGCGCAGCGCGCAAAGGAGCCCTCGAGCAAATCGTGGCTGAGGATCGAGTTCTCTTCGATACGGCCCTTCAGCGCCGCCTCGAAGGCATCCACGTCGTAGAGGCCCTTGCCGGTGAAGGTGCCTTCCGAGGTCAGGTCCTGATAGACGTCGGAAACGGTGAAGACGTAAGGATCGATACCGCGATTGATCGAAAAGACGCGCTGGAAGACGGAAGCGTCCTTGCCTGTCGTCAGCGAGGGCGTAACGCGCGGTTGCAGCAGGCCGTAACCTTCGACAACACGGCCGGAAACAGGATCGATCACCGGACGGTTGATCGGGTGATGCATCTTGCCAACGAGTTTGGTCACCGCATCGCGCATCAGGCGCGTATCGGCATCCAGCGTCATGACGTATTTGACATCGGCCGGGACGATGTTCGCGCCGCCGAGGAATGTCGTGTCCTTGTCGCCGCGCAACAGCATGTTCAGCTCATGCAGCTTGCCGCGCTTGCGCTCCCAGCCCATCCAGCAGCCTTCCGCCGGATTATAGATACGGCGGCGGTGCAGCAGGTAAAAGCGCGTCTTGCCGTCAAAGGCATAACGGCTGTTCAGCGCCGCAAGCTCGCGCTTGGCATAGTCGAGGATCTCAAGATCCTCATCGGATTGCTCATATTGCGCATCGCGCCAGTCGCTGACGAGCGAGAAATAAATCTCGCCATGCGGATTGGCGAGATAATGCACCTCGATATTGCGCATCATCTCGTCAACGCTGTCGCGGCTGGTGAGCATGCAGGGCACGGCAACCAGCGTGCGGGCATCCTGTGGAATGCCGTTCTTGAACTCGTATCCGACCAGCCGGAACGGTTTTACGAAGAAGGTGACGAGCGTGTTGAAGAGACCGGTTGCCCCTTCCGAGGCCGGCAATGCGAACATCAGCAGGAAGGCGGTGACGACATACCACGGCATGCCGGCTTCCGCGAGGAACCAGCCGACCGCCAGCATGGCAAACGCGGTGATCAGAAGCACCGGCGCGGCGATCGCCAGCCAGTTGAACTTGCGCATCGAGCGCACGATGTGCTGCGACACCAGCGGCCGGTAACCCAAAGCCTTTTCAAGCTCAAAGCGACGCTGGCCGACAAGCACGGAGCCGACATTGACGCGATGGTTGTCATCGGCCCCGGCAGGTGTCTCCGAACGCGCCATTTCGACGGCGGCACGCGCAACCTCGACTTCGGTCTTGGGGGAGCGACGTGCCAGAAGCTCGATCGTATTGCGATAGGTGTTGCGCGAACCGAAATCGAGAACTTCGTAATCTGTCTCTTCGCGCAGAACCTTGTCGATATGGCTGACTTCCTCAAACCACACCGACCATTCGGTATCGTCGATTTCGCGCAGGCTCTTGACGATGTTGCCCATCGTCACATTGCCGGACGCCAGACGATTATGTTCCGACATCATGACATTTTCGGCATCGGTGCCGGCGGCATGCAGGCGTTCTTCCAGCCAGGCCACGGCGAAGCCCGATGTCTGCGAACCGTTGCGCAGACGATAAAGGAACTGTGTCGCGAAAGTCGGATCGTCGACCAGCGAATCGACCTGTTTCAGAAGCGCGGCCGACGCCTCGGCATCGTTCAGCCGGATGATCTCGTCGACGACCTCGTTCGCCTTCTGGCGCATGCGGCGCGAGCGCTCGACGCGGATGGAGATGCGGCGAAGATTTTCAATGAGGACAAAACGGATGATCGACGGCAGTGCCCACAATTCGCCGATCTGCAGCGTCTTCGAGGTCTGGTAGCCATCCACCAGCGCTGTCATGTTCTCGCGCGAAACCGTGCTGTGGGTATGGGCAACATAAAGCCAGCCAAGCGCCATGACCCGCGGGATCGTCACGCCGCCCACCGTCATCGTCGGCAGCTGGCGATAGAATTTGCGCGGAAAATCGCGGCGCACTTCCTGGATCGCTTCTTCGATGACGTAATGGTTATCGAGCAGCCATTCCGCAGCCGGCGTGATCGTCGCGCCATTTTCCGCATCGACGGCCGTCGTGCGGTAGACCCTGAGGATTTCCTTCTCGTTCTCGCGGTGACGCTCGAAGAAATCGAATTCCATGAAACCGGGAAGGCTGTCGGCACCGTCGCGGGAAAGCGCGGCACCCGCATCATGCAGTTCCTCGATCGTCATATAGGACGCGCGGATCGAATCATTGTGATCGATCTGCTTCGTCTCGGAATCACGGGCGGCGGCGGTCGGGGTGATATGAAATGACATCGGGCTCGTATTCTGAACTTAAGGGAAACCTGTTCGACTTGACCGGCATTTCGTCCGTGGCGGGAACACGCACAAAAATCGGGCCACGCTATATTTATGACTTATCCTGAACCTTCGGTGAACCGGGCCGGGCGCCGGACGGATCGGATCATCCGATGACGGATGTCCGTGGGCGCAGCATCGTGCAGGGCAATTTTTCCGAGGTGCCTGCAAAGCAGGAGATCGGCGCAAACAGCGAGTTTCCGGCGACAGGAAAATTTCATCCTGCGGCCCGGCAAAGCCGTTCCAACTGGATTTCGCACACTCCCCGACGGCGAAAATTGTTCGCACAACGCCCGATAGTCCCCCGTTGACAACCTGAAGGGCAACGCGAAACCAAGGAGGCCCGCGCCACATCCGAAAGAAGCTAATGCCCCAGGACGTCAATAGTTCCATGCCACCTGTCGCGGCACGATGCAAGCGCTGAATTCCTGGGTGTTTCGGCACCGGAAACGCCCCTTACATGGCCCTGCATATGCTGCTATGTCATTTGCCAAAGGCGCCGGAAACAAGCGGCGAAACCCGGGACTTCGAAAATGACCAGACAGACCGCCAACGTCGCCTCTTTTGCCAACCACATGCCGGATGTGGTGGCGATCCGCCACCACCTGCACCGCCATCCCGAAATCGGCCTGTCCGAGTTCAAGACGTCGGACTTCATCGCCGAAAAGCTGGTGGAAATGGGCTATGAGGTGACGCGGGGGCTCGCCGGGACCGGCATCGTCGCCACGCTGCGCAATGGCGACAGCACACGCACGCTCGGCATCCGTGCCGATATCGACGCCCTGCCGATCCACGAGGAAACCGGGGCGGAATATGCAAGCGCCAATCAGGGCGTAATGCATGCCTGCGGCCATGACGGCCACGCCGCCATGCTTCTGGGGGCGGCAAAGATCATTGCCGAACGCCGGAACTTCGAGGGAACGCTGCATCTTATCTTCCAGCCTGCGGAAGAAAATTTCGGCGGCGCCCGCATCATGATCGAGGACGGCCTGTTTGACCGCTTCCCCTGCGATGCGGTTTTTGCCCTGCATAACGATCCCGGCGTGCCCTTCGGGCAATTCGTGCTGCGCGACGGGCCGATCCTTGCCGCCGTCGACGAGTGCAGGATCACCGTCAACGGTTATGGCGGCCACGGTGCCGAACCGCAGGATGCGGCAGACCCCATCGTTGCCGGCGCAAGCATCATCATGGCGCTGCAGACCGTGGTGTCCCGCAACATCCATCCGCAACTGTCGGCCGTCGTCACCGTGGGCGCATTCCATGCCGGTGCGGCGAGCAACGTCATTCCCGAAACGGCAGAGATGCTTCTTACCATCCGCTCCTTCGATGCCGGCGTCCGCGACGAGCTGGAAAAGCGCATCCGGGCGATAGCGGAAGGTCAAGCGGCGAGCTACGGCATGAGCGTCACCATCGATTACGAGCGCGGCTATAATGCAACCGTCAACCACAAGGCGGAAACAGACTATGTCGCCGATCTCGCCCGCCGTTTTGCCGGCGCTGAAAAGGTGGCTGAGATGCAGCGCCCGTCCATGGGCGCGGAAGACTTCGCCTATATGCTGGAAAAACGGCCCGGCTGCTATTTCTTCCTCGGCACGGCGCGCACCGACAACGACCCGCCGCTACACCATCCGAAATTCGATTTCAATGACGACATCCTGCCGATCGGAACGGCTTTCTGGGTCGATCTGGCTGAGGATTACCTCAAGGCGTGACAAACAGTAAAAGGCCGGTCGGAGGAGCGACCGGCCTTTTGTTCTCAAGTTACCTGATGGGAAAAGTCGGGAGGATCAGGGAACGAGACCGAGAATAACCGCGGCGACAAAGGCCACGCACACGCCGACAAGAGCCGCGTGCACCGAATCTCTCCAATTGCGCGGCGACTGGGGCTGCGAGACAAAGTCTTTTACTTTTCCTGCCTTGGAATAAGACATTGTGCGCTCCCTTCCCTGTCAGGCCCGCCGGAGCGGGCAGTGGTTAATTTCAACCAAAGAATAGCTTTATCCCCTACCGTTCCAGTAGAGATAAAATTCCATAAGAAGCGCCAATTGGGAAAAATAGGGGTCGCCACTTGCCTCCCAACAAGCATCAATCTACCCATCGCGGAATATTAACGCGGCAGGACGGCGTTCGTTCAGGCGAACTGTCCGTGGACGGGAAGAGATGACGGATATCGACGCCATCATCATAGGCGCGGGGGTAATCGGGCTTGCGGCGGCCCGTGAGCTTTCAATGCGCGGCCTTTCTGTCATCATCCTCGAAGGTGAGAAGGAATTCGGCTCCGCGACCTCCTCCCGCAACAGTGAGGTCATTCACGCCGGGCTCTATTATCCGTCTGGAAGCCTCAAGGCCCGCCTCTGTGTCGAGGGTAAAAAGCAGCTCTATGCCTTCTGTCAAAGCCATGGTGTTGCACACCGCCGCTGCGGCAAGCTCATCGTGGCTTCAGAGGAGGCTGAGACGGCCCTGCTGGCCGCACTCAAGGACAAGGGTGAGGCGAACGGCTGCGAAGATCTGGAACTGATCGATGGGCATGAGGCGCTTTCGCTCGAACCCGCCCTCGCCTGCGGGGCAGCCCTGTTTTCGCCCTCGACCGGCATCATCGACAGCCATGGCTATATGCTGGCATTGCTCGGCGAGGCGGAAGACCACGGCGCGGCTCTTGCCTTGAATGCTCCCTTCGAAAGGGCGGAGCCGATCGGCGAGGGTTTCCGGGTCCATGTCGGTGGCAGGGACCCCATGAGCCTGACATGCCGCCTGCTCGTCAATTCCGCCGGCCTCGTCGCACCCATGGTGGCAAAAGAGATCGCGGGATTGCCGGCCCATGCCATTCCGCAGCCGCGTTTTGCCAAGGGCAGCTATTTTTCGCTGACGGGCAAGTCGCCGTTTTCACGGCTGATCTACCCGGCACCGCACACCCACGGCCTCGGCGTGCATCTCACTCTCGATCTTGCCGGCCAGGCCCGGTTCGGCCCTGACGTGGAATGGGTCGAGAGCATCGATTACGCCGTCAATCCCCGCCGCATGGAGGGTTTCGGCGAGGCGATCCGCCGCTACTGGCCGGGCCTTCCCGAGGACGCCCTGATCCCCGCCTATTCCGGCATCAGGCCGAAGATTTCCGGCCCCGACGAACCCGCCATGGATTTCCGTATCGACGGACCGGAGACCCACGGACTTGCCGGCCTCGTCAACCTGTTCGGCATCGAAAGCCCCGGCCTCACCGCCTCGCTGGCGATCGCCGCAGAGGTTGCGGCTCGGCTCGAGGACTGATCTCACGCCGCCGCTTCAGCCAAAGCGGGACAGCGCATCCGCCATGATCCCGGGATCGACATTGCCCCCGGAGGCAACCGCAATCACCGTATCGCTCTCCAGCTCGTGGCCATGAAACAGCGCTGCCGCAAGAGCCACGGCGCCGCCGGGTTCAATGACGATCTTCAGCCGGTTGAAGGCAAGCACCATGGCCCGCAACGCTTCCTCATCGGTCACGGCAACGCCTTTTCCGCAAAGCTTGGCCAGAATAGGGAAAGTGATGTTGCCGGGCTGCGGTGTGATGATCGCATCACAGATGGAACCGGAAGTCGAAACGTTACGCTCGATCTTGCCCGATGCGAGCGAGCGCGCCACGTCATCGAAATGCTCGGGCTCTGCGGTCCTGACTTTGTAGGCCGGCGCCTTCGCGGCAAGTGCGAGCGAGATGCCGGATGTAAGGCCGCCGCCCCCGCAGGGCACGAGAACCTCGGCCGCGCCAATCCCCAACTCCGTGCCCTGTTCGGCAATCTCAAGTCCCACGGTCCCCTGTCCTGCAATGACAAGCGGCTCGTCGAAGGGCCTGATCAGCGTCAGCCCGCGTTCGCGTGACAGGCGATCACCGATGGCGTCGCGATCTTCGTTCACCCGGTCATAAAGCACCACCTCTGCGCCATAGGCACGGGTATTGTCGATTTTGATCTTCGGCGCATCCGACGGCATGATGATAACAGCGGGAACGCCATGCAGGCGGGCGGCGAGCGCCACGCCCTGCGCATGGTTGCCGGAGGAAAAGGCGATGACACCCTTGGCGCGCACCTCCGCCGGCAGGCCGGACACTGCCGACCAGCCGCCGCGAAACTTGAAGGAACCCGTTCTTTGCAGGCACTCGGCCTTCACGAACAGCTTTCGTCCGGCAATCTCGTCCAGAAAAGGTGACGACAGCAATGGTGTCCGCACCGCATGGTTGCCGATACGCTGGCGCGCGGCCTCTATCATCGAAATATCTGTCATGCCCTGTCCCTGTAACGCGGATTCGGGGATACATTAGGAGGTCGCAATCAATTGCGAAACCACCCGGAAAAGAAAAATCCCCGGACGCAGCCGGGGATTTTTCTTCATTCTCGCTCAGTGATTATGCCGTGGCATCTTCTCGGCGATCCTGCGGAAATCCGCAGCCCCCTCCAGAACCGCGCCATCCGAAAGCTGGGTCACCGATTGACGGTAGATACGCTGCCAGGGCGTTGCATCCGCCGGTACAGCAGGAATGCCGTCGGCCTTGCGCGCTTCCAGTTCCGCCTCCGGCACCAGCGCATTGCACTCACCTTTGTTGAAGTCGATGCGGATCACATCGCCGGTGCGCAACCATGCCAGCCCGCCGCCAGCCGCACTTTCCGGCGAGGCGTTGAGGATTGACGGGCTGTCAGCCGTTCCCGATTGCCGCCCGTCGCCGATTGTCGGCAGGCTGGTAATACCTTTTTTCAACAGCGCATCCGGCGGCTGCATGTTGACGACCTCAGCCGAACCTGGCCAGCCGAGCGGACCGGCTCCGCGAATGACAAGGATGGTGCGCTCATCGATATCCAGCGCCGGGTCGTTGATGCGGGCGTGATAGTCTTCCGAACCATCGAAAACAACGGATTTGCCCTCGAAAATCCCCTCGCGGCCCGGCTCGCTCAGATAACGTTGCCGGAATTCCGCCGAAATCACGCTCGTCTTCATGATGGCGAAATCGAACAGATTGCCCTTGAGGACCAAGAAACCGGCCCGTTCCTTGAGCGGCCTGTCGTAAGGCAGGATCACGTCGCGGTCAGTCGATTCCCGCCCCTCGAGATTTTCCGCCATGGTCCTGCCGGTCACGGTCGGACAGTTTCCGTCGAGCCTGCCGGCCTGCAGAAGCTCCCACATGATGGCGGGCGTGCCGCCGGCGCGGTGGTATTTCTCACCCAGCCATTTGCCGGCCGGCTGAACATTGGCCAGCAGCGGAATGTCGTAACCGTGGACCTGCCAGTCCTCCTCGCGAAGTTCAACACCGGCATGTTTGGCCATTGCCGCCAGATGCGGCTGGGCGTTGGTGGAACCGCCAATCGCCGAATTGACGCGGATCGCGTTCAAAAACGCCTCGCGCGTCATGATATCGGAAGGCTTGATATTCTCGACAACCAGTTCGACGGCGCGGCGACCCGTGCGATAGGCCATCTGACCGCGTTCACGGTAAGCGGCCGGGATCGCGCCACAGCCGGTGAGCGACATGCCGAGCGCCTCCGCCATGGCGTTCATGGTGGACGCTGTGCCCATGGTGTTGCAATGGCCGACCGACGGGGCTGATTCCAGCGCTGCCTGTAAGAATTCCTCGCGGGTGATTTCGCCCGCGCCATATTTGCGGCGCATACGCCAGATCACCGTGCCGGAACCAACCAGATCGCCGTCGTGATAACCGTCGAGCATCGGGCCGCCGGAAAGGACAATGGCCGGGATATCCACCGTGCTTGCCGCCATCAGCGCCGAAGGCGTGGTCTTGTCGCAGCCCGTGGTCAGAACGACGCCGTCGAGCGGATAACCGTAAAGCACTTCCACGAGGCTGAGATAAGCAAGATTGCGGTCAAGCGCCGCCGTCGGGCGCTTGCAGTTTTCAAACATCGGGTGGGTCGGAAACTCGATGGGAATACCGCCCGCATCACGGATACCGTCACGTACCCGCTTGACCAGCTCCACGTGGACGCGGTTGCAGGGCGTCAGATCGCTGCCGCTCTGGGCAATGCCGATGACCGGTTTTCCGGAACGCAGCTCTTCCGGCGTCACCCCGTAATTCATGAAGCGCTCCAGATAAAGCGCCGTCATGTCGAGATGGTCGGGATTGTCGAACCAGTCCTGGGATCGCAGGCGGCGCATGGGTGCCTTGTCGTCGCTCATGAGATCGCCTCAGCCCTGTTCCCGGTTGTTGAGTTTTTCGAGGTAAAGCAGGATGCCGCTATGGTCGATATCGGCCCCGCCATCACCCACAAAGTCATCGAATTCCCGCGTCACCTGCTGGGTCAGCGGTAATGTGAGCGACATATCCTTCGCCATTGCCAGCACGCCGTTCAGGTCCTTGAGCTGGAACTTGGACGGGCCGCCCGGCACGAAATTGCGCTTCACCATGCGTTCGCCATGCAGTTCCAGAATCCGGCTTTCGGCAAAACCGCCGCGGATGGCATTGCGGAAACCTTCGCGGGATGCGCCGCCCGCTTCCACCAGCATCATCGCCTCGGCAACCGCGCCGATCGTAATGGCGACGATCTGCTGGTTGGCGAGCTTACAGAGCTGACCGGCACCCGAGGGACCGACATAGGTCAGCCGGCCCATTGGCGCAAAGACATCGGCGAGACCCGAGATCAGCGCCTCGTCACCACCGGCCATGATCGCAAGTGTGCCGGCGGTCGCGCCCGGCACACCGCCGGACACCGGGGCATCGACGTGATGAATGCCGAGCGCCTCAAGCCGCGAGGAATGTTCCCGCGCAATCGGCGGCGCAATCGAACTGCTGTCGATCACCACAGCACCCTTTTTCAGCGCGTCGGCCACGCCGGCCGCAAACAGCACCTCGCCCACGGCCGTGCCGTCGCTCAGCATGGTGATGACGATATCAGCCCCCTTGGCGGCCTCCGCTGGAGACGCCGCCAGAACCGCACCATCGGCGACAAGGGCTTCAGCCTTGTCGACGCTGCGGTTCCAGACCGTGACCGAAAAGCCTGCGCCCAGCAGTCGTCGGGCCATCGGACCGCCCATCAGGCCCGTGCCGATAAAGGCAACAGACCGCTTTTTCTCCTCCCCGCCAACATTCATTTCAGTGAACCTCCCAGTTCGTCCTCGATATGAACCTGAATGATCTCTTCGAAAGAGCTTTCGGCGGTGAAGCCCAGCTCGCGGGCGCGCTTGGCTTCAAAACCGGGTGCCCAGCCCTCGCACATGCGCATGATCATCTCATTCGGCTCGCGGCGGATGAGGGAGACGGCCTTTTCGCCAGCCACCTTGCGCAGCGCTTCGATCTGCTCGCCAACAGTGGCGCTGAGGCCGGGCATCGACAGGTTGCGGCGCGGGCCGACCTTTTCGACGTCGATTGTTGCACCATGAATGAGGAAACCGACGGCAGAGCGCGGTGAGGCATGCCAGTGGCGAATGCTTTCCGGTACAGGAAGAACCGCTTCCTGGCCGACCAGCGGCTCGCGCAGGATATTCGAGAAGAAGCCGGAGGCAGCCGCATTTGGCTTGCCGGGGCGAATGCAGATGGTGGGAAGACGGATGCCGATACCGTCGAAGAACCCGCGACGGCTGTAATCGGACAACAGCAATTCGCAGATCGCCTTCTGCGTACCGTAGCTGGTCAGCGGCGTGGTGTGGAATTCATCCGGGATCGGATAGGGAAGCGGCGCACCAAACACGGCAATCGACGAGGTGAAGACCACGCGCGGCTTGTAACCGTCCTTGCCGTTGGCAATGCGGATGGCGTCGAAGAGATAACGGGTGCCATCGAGATTGATACGGTAGCCCTTGTCAAAATCGAGTTCGGCCTCACCGGAGACGATGGCGGCGAGATGGAAGATGGCATCCGGACGGGCCTCCACCAGCTTTTCAGCTTCACCCGGAGCGGAGAGATCAGCTGCGCGCGCATCGACCGCACCGGCAAAACCGGCGGGCGCTTCGGGCTGGAACACGTCGATAAGCGTGAATTTCTCGATCGGCTTGCCACCCAGCGATCCATCTTTCACGAGACGCTGCGTCAGCTTGCGGCCAACCATACCTGCGGCGCCGATGATTGCGATATGCATGTCTTCCTCCTCTTTGTCCCGGTCATTCTCCCGAGACCGAAAAAACATCATCGGCCTGTCGACCGATAAATTAGCTTGTAAGGTTGTCTGATAACCTTATATGATCGGATTGAAAATAGTATTTTTTCACAAACTGGAAAAAGCAAGGGTGCCGGTAGAATCAACGGTACGACCCTTGACCGGATATTTAGGGCGGATTGGACGGAGAGGGTGGAATGACGATCGTGAGTGAACACGATATCGAGGAACTGCGGTTCTCGCTGAAGAACAGGCTGGGCGAGGCCCTGTTGCTGACATCGCAGGAAGACATGCTGCGCTATTGCCGCGACTGGCACGGCGACGTCACCAGCTCGGCCGTGGCCGTCATCCGTCCCCGCTCGACCGAGGAAGTGTCCGACACGGTGCGTGCCTGCGCCGAACTTGGCCTCGCCATCATCCCCCAGGGTGGCAATACCGGCCTGGTGCTCGGCGGTATTCCGGATGCGCCCAGGCATCAGATCGTGCTGAGCCTTGAACGCATGAACGCCATCCGCACCATAGATGGCGACGATTTTTCCGCCGTCGTGGAAGCGGGCTGCATTCTCTCTGAATTCAAGGACGCCGTTCAGGACAAGGGCATGTTCTTCCCGCTGTCGCTCGGCGCGCAGGGCAGCTGCCGTATCGGCGGCAATGTCTCCACCAATGCCGGTGGCATCAATGTCCTGCGCTATGGCATGACCCGCGAGCTGGTACTGGGCCTCGAAGTGGTGCTGCCGGATGGCACCGTCTGGAACGGACTGTCGACGCTGCGCAAGGACAATCGCGGCATTGACCTGAAGCAGCTTTTCATCGGCGCGGAAGGAACGCTCGGCATCATCACCGCCGTTGCCGTCAAGCTCTACCCCAATCCGGAACATGTCGAAACGGCGCTGCTCGGCCTCAATTCGCTCGACGATGCCATCAAGCTCTACCGCCGCGCCCGCCGCGAATGCTGCGACCTGATGTCCGCCTTCGAATTCATGCCGCCGGTCGCCTTCACGCTGGCGATCGAGGCAATCCCCGACCTCAGGATGCCTATCGCCGGCGATTACCCGGCCTATGTGCTGATGGAAATTTCCGGCTCCGGTCTGGTGGATACCGCCGATCTGATGGGCCGCTTCCTTGAGGGCGTCATGGAAGACGGTCTGGTACTGGACGGCGTCATCGCGTCCTCGCGGGCGCAGGCGCAATCGTTGTGGCTGTTCCGTGAAGGCATGAACGAAGGTCAGGCGCTGCGCGGCAGCCATATGCGTACCGACATTTCGGTGCCGCTTTCGAAACTCTCGGCTTTCGTGGCCGAGGCGGAAGCCGAACTTGCGGAAAAACTGCCGGAATGCCTTGCGGTTTCCTATGGCCATGTCGGCGACGGCAACGTCCATCTCAACGTCCTGCCCCCCAATGGCGCGACACCGGAGGAGCGTGAGGCGTTCATCTACAAGTCCAAGACACTCGTCAACGAGGTCCTCGACCGTTACGTCGGCAGTATCAGTGCCGAGCACGGCATTGGCCGCCTGAAGCGCTCCGATTTCGAAAGCCGGCTATCGGATGTGCAACGTCGGATGATCACGGGTTTGAAAAATGCCTTCGACCCCGATTTGCGCATGAATCCCGGTTGCCAGATAAGCCTGCAACCGGATAGCTAATCGAGGAACGGCAAAGGCGGCTGTGAATATGCCGCCTTTTAAAACCCGCCGACGGCGAAGGAGGACGTCGCCTGCGGCGGGCAAAATGAACCAATCGTTTCTGCGGAACGGGAGCAATCATGACGCTGGAGTTCAATCAGATACATCGCAACGATCATCTGCCCGGCCGTATCGCCGCCGAGATTGCGCGCGAAATCAATGATTCGAAACTCGGTCCGGGCGACAGGCTGCCGACGGAACATGTTCTGGCGAAAACCTTCGGCGTCAGCCGCTCGGTCATTCGCGAGGCGATCGCGCAATTGCGCAATGAAGGCTTCGTCGAAACCCGCCAGGGCGTGGGCGCATTCGTCACCGATCCCCGCCAGAGACTGTCCATCCGGATCGAGCGCTCCCGCCTCAATGATCCGGACAATTTCCGCGACCTCTTTCAGCTTCGCATGCCGCTGGAAATAGAAGCGGCAGGGCTTGCAGCACTGCACCGCAGCCCGCAGCAACTGACGCGGCTGGCCGCGGCGCTGGAGAAAATGAAGACCGCCGACGACTGGTCTACCGAAGGTGTTGCCGCCGATCTCGACTTTCACCGTATTCTGGCGGAAGCGACTGAAAACGAATATTTCCTGATGTTCCTCGGCTTCATCGCGGAACGCATCAGTTCCGCCATCAACATCGCTTTCTCCCGCGCGGTGTTCGGTGAAATTCTTGAGGTGACGATCGCCGAACATGTGGCGATCTACGAAGCCGTCGAGAAGGCCGATGCGACCGCAGCCAAGAATGCCATGCGCAAACATCTGATCGGCGCGGCAAGCCGGGTCAATCTGGAACTGGATATATTCTGAAGCACGGAATAAATGCGCCGACCGTAAAGCTATAGGACAGGTTTCCAGGCTTGACCGGTATCCGGAACCGAAAGGCGATAATTTTGTCCGCGAGACCGCTAGACTCGCCGGAAAAGTCATACTAAGAAGAATGAGATTAGGTTGTCAGACATCCAGACAATAAGACCGCAGGAGGCGGCCTGTCGATGGGCTGAAGGGGAGGACATTATATGACCGGCGCAAGGTCCATCGACGCTACCGCAATTCTGCCTGAAGATTACGAAAACGCCCTGCTCGTTGGCCGCGTCTGGTCGAAGAGCGAAGGCGGTCCCTGCCCCGTCCTGCTCAAGGGCGGCGTGCTTTATGACCTCACCTCGATTTCCCCAACCATGTCCGAACTTCTGGAAACGACGGATCTGGTGGAGCGGCTCGCCAACACCGGCACATTTGTGGCACTTGGCGCGCTTGAAGCATTTCTCGACGGTTCCGCCGGCTTGCTTCTGGCCCCCAACGACATTCAGGCCGTCAAGGCCGCAGGTGTCACCTTCGCCGACAGCATGCTGGAACGTGTGATCGAAGAACAGGCCAAAGGCGACCCGCTTCGCGCGCAGGAAATACGCGGACGTCTGGCGCCGGTTCTCGGCGACAACCTGAAGGGACTTGAGGCCGGCTCCGAGAAGGCCGCCGAGGTCAAGAAACTGCTCCAGGAAATGGGCCTCTGGTCGCAATATCTGGAAGTGGGCATCGGTCCGGATGCGGAAATATTCTCAAAGGCACAGGCCATGGCCTCGGTCGGCTGCGGTGCACTGATCGGCGTTCACCCGAAATCGCAGTGGAACAACCCGGAGCCGGAAGTGGTGCTCGCCATCACCTCCGATGGCCGCATCATCGGCGCGACGCTCGGCAACGACGTCAACCTGCGCGATTTCGAAGGCCGTTCCGCCCTTCTGCTCAGCAAGGCGAAGGACAACAATGCCTCCTGCGCGATCGGTCCTTTCATCCGCCTGTTCGACGGCAGCTTCACCATCGAAGACGTGAAGAAGTCGCAGATCTCGCTTCTGGTCGAGGGTGAGGACGGTTTCACCATGACGGGTGTCAGCCCCATGGAGGCGATCAGCCGCACGCCGGAAAACCTCGCTTCGCAACTCTTGAACCGTAACCATCAATATCCTGACGGCGCCGTCTTTTTCCTTGGCACGATGTTCGCGCCGGTAAAGGACCGCCATGGCCCAGGCCTCGGTTTCACCCATGCCAAGGGTGACCGTGTCGAAATCTCCACGCCCAAGCTCGGCAAGCTGATCAACTGGGTCACGACGACCGACGAATGCCCGGAATGGACATTCGGCACCGCGGCCCTGATGCGCAACCTGGCGAAACGAGGGCTACTCTAGATATTTCTTCGGGAGGGGAAAATGCAAAAGACCATCAATCTCTTTTACCGGATTCTCGAAATCATTCTCGTCCTGCTGCTCGCCGGCATGTCGATCATGGTTTTCGTCAACGTCGTCATGCGTTACACGATGAATTCCGGCATCAACGTCTCGGAAGAACTGTCGCGCTATTTCTTCGTCTGGCTGACCTTCATCGGCGCCGTGCTGACATTTCGTGAGAACAGCCACATGGGCATCGAAACGCTCGTGATGTTTCTCTCCCGCCGTGCCCGTATCGTCTGCATGATCGCGTCGAACATCATCATTCTGGCCTGTTCCGCCATCTTCTTCTGGGGAACCTGGAAGCAGTCCGGCATCAATGCCAGCATGCATGCGCCCGTCACCAAACTGTCGATGATCTGGGTCTACGGCATCGGCATGTTCACCGGTGGCCTGATGTTCATCATCGCACTGGAACGCCTGTACCGTCTTTTGACGGGCCGCGTCACGGAAGACGAAATCGCCCAGTTCGCGGGCGAGAACCTGACGATCGAACAGCTTTCGGAGCGCTGATACCATGACACTTCTCGTTTTTGTCGGCTCTCTCCTGGGAGCCATGGCGATTGGCGTTCCCGTCGCTTTCTCGCTGATGTTCTGCGGCGTCGTGCTCATGTGGTACATGGGCATGTTCAACACCGCCATCATCGCCCAGAACATGATTTCGGGCGCGGACACCTTCACGCTGCTCGCCATCCCCTTCTTCATTCTGGCCGGTGAACTGATGAATTCCGGCGGCCTGTCCCGCCGCATCATCGACTTTGCAATTGCGCTGGTCGGCCATATCCGTGGCGGCCTCGGCATCGTGGCCATCGTCGCGGCCATCATCATGGCCAGCATCTCCGGTTCGGCAGCAGCCGACACCGCAGCTCTTGCCGCAATTCTCATCCCGATGATGGCCAAGGCCGGTTACAATATTCCGCGTTCCGGCGGCCTCATCGCCGCAGGCGGCATCATCGCCCCCGTTATTCCGCCGTCGATGGCCTTCATCGTTTTCGGCGTCGCCGCCAATGTCTCGATCACCCAGCTTTTCCTTGCGGGTATCGTTCCCGGCATCCTGATGGGTGCGTCGCTCATCATCGCCTGGCTCATCGTGGTCCGTAAGGATAACGTCAAGCCGCTGCCGAAGACCTCCGCCAAGGAACGTCTGACCGCCACTGCCCGCGCCGGCTGGGCGCTCGGCATGCCTGTCATCATTCTCGGTGGCATCAAGGCAGGCATCATGACGCCGACGGAAGCTGCCGTCGTTGCGGCTGTCTACGCGCTTTTCGTCGGCATGGTGATCTACCGCGAACTGAAGCCGGCGGATCTGTTCCATGTGCTTCTGCGCGCCGCCAAGAGCACGTCCATCATCATGTTCCTGGTTTGCGCGGCGCTCGTCTCCGCATGGCTCATCACGGCTGCGAACATCCCGAACGAAGTCGCAGGCTATATCGAGCCGCTGATCGACCGCCCGATGCTTCTCATGGCCGCCATGATGGTTCTGGTTTTCATCGTCGGAACCGCGCTCGACCTGACGCCGACCATCCTGATCCTGACGCCCGTTCTGATGCCTATCGTCAAGCAGGCGGGCATCGACCCGGTCTATTTCGGCGTTCTCTTCATCATCAACAACGCCATCGGCCTGATCACCCCTCCGGTCGGCGTGGTTCTCAACGTCGTCAGCGGCGTCGGCCGCATCCCGCTCGGCAAGGTCACGATCGGTGTCTGGCCGTTCCTCGTTGCCGAAACCATCGTTCTGGCGCTGCTCGTGATTTTCCCGGACATCGTCCTCGTACCGCTGCAGTATCTTCGTTAATCCGCAACCGCTTCTCGAACACAATCCAAGGGAGGATATTATGAGAAAGCTTCTTCTGACCACCACGGCCATCGCTTTCGCCGTCGGCGCCGCAGCTCCGGCAATGGCCGAATTCAACAGCCGTAACATCCGCGTTTCGAACGGCATCAACCAGGACCACCCGGTCGGCAACGGCATCAAGGCCATGCAGGCCTGCCTCGATGACAAGTCGGGCGGCAAGCTGAAGTTGACGGCATTCTGGGGCGGCGCTCTCGGCGGCGACCTTCAGGCGACACAGGCCCTGCGCTCCGGCGTTCAGGAAGCCGTCGTGACGTCGTCCTCGCCGCTCGTTGGTCTCATCCCCTCGCTCGGCGTCTTCGACCTGCCGTTCCTCTTTGCGAACGACAAGGAAGCTGACGCGGTCATGGATGGCGCCTTCGGCGACATGATGAACAAGAAGCTGGAAGAACAGGGCCTGGTAAACCTGGCTTACTGGGAAAACGGCTTCCGCAACCTGTCGAACTCCAAGCACGCCGTCACGAAGTGGGAAGACTTCTCCGGCCTCAAGGTTCGCGTGATGCAGAACAACATCTTCCTCGACACCTTCCAGAACCTTGGCGCCAACGCAACGCCGATGGCCTTCGGCGAAGTCTTCTCGGCGCTTGAAACCAACGCGATCGACGCACAGGAAAACCCCTATGTGACGATCGACACCTCCAAGTTCTACGAGGTGCAGAAGTACATCACCGAGACGAACCACGCTTACACGCCGTTCCTCTTCCTCTTCTCCAAGCCGATCTTCGACAGCTACACACCCGAAGAACAGGCTGCCCTGCGTGAATGCGCAATCGTCGGCCGCGATGAAGAGCGCAAGGTCATCCGCGAACTGAACCAGCAGTCGCTGGAGAAGATCAAGGCCGCCGGCCTCGAGGTCAACACGCTGTCTCCGGAAGAGCAGACCCGTATCCGCGAAAAGTCGATGGTCGTTTACGAAAAGCACAAGGCTGAAATCGGCGCCGATGTCGTTGACGCCGTTCTGGCGGACCTGAAGAAGATCCGCGGCCAGTAAGCCCATTTGGTAGAAATGAAAAACACCCGGAGGTTCCACCTCCGGGTGTTTTTGTTTGTGAAGACAACCGACAGAAAAGGCTACCGAAGCAGCCTTTCCAAAAGATCACGCCGTGCGGTTCTGCCGGTTGGCGATCAGATCTTCGACCACCGCCGGATCGGCGAGCGTCGATGTATCCCCAAGCGCACCGAAATCGTCTTCGGCGATCTTGCGCAGGATGCGCCGCATGATCTTGCCGGAGCGGGTTTTCGGCAGGCCCGGCGCGAACTGGATCTTGTCGGGCGTCGCGACCGGCCCGATCTCGTTACGCACGTGCTTTACCAGCTCCTCGCGCAGCGCATAGTCACCGTTCTGGCCCGCCATCAGCGTGACATAACAATAAATGCCCTGCCCCTTGATGGCATGCGGGTAACCCACCACGGCCGCTTCCGAAACAAGGTGATGCGATACCAGTGCCGATTCCACCTCGGCCGTGCCGAGGCGGTGGCCGGAAACGTTCAGCACATCATCGACGCGGCCGGTGATCCAGTAATAACCGTCCTCGTCCCGCCGGCAGCCATCGCCGGTGAAATACTTGCCCTTGTAGGTAGAGAAATACGTATCGACAAAGCGCTGGTGATCCCCATAAACGGAGCGCGACTGACCCGGCCAGCTGTCGGTGATGCAGAGATTGCCGTCCGCCGGCCCTTCCAGCACATTGCCCTCGGCATCCACAAGCTGCGGCTGCACGCCGAAGAACGGCCTTGTCGCCGAGCCCGGCTTAAGATCGGTCGCCCCCGGCAGCGGCGAGATCAGAATGCCACCGGTTTCCGTCTGCCACCAGGTATCGACGATCGGGCTCTTGTCCTCGCCGACCACATGATAATACCACTCCCAGGCTTCCGGATTGATCGGTTCGCCCACCGTTCCAAGCAGCCGGAGGCTATCGCGCGAGGAGCGCTTGACGAACTGGTCGCCGGCTCCCATCAGCGATCTGAGCGCTGTCGGTGCGGTGTAGAAGATATTGACCTTGTGCTTGTCGATGACTTCCCAGAAACGACCCTGATCCGGGAAGTTGGGAACACCTTCGAACATCAGCGTCGTCGCGCAATTGGCAAGCGGCCCGTAGACGATGTAGGAATGGCCGGTGACCCAGCCGACATCGGCGGTACACCAGAAGACCTCGCCATCCTTGTAGTCGAACACATATTCATGCGTCATCGACGTATAGACGAGGTAACCACCCGTCGTGTGCAGAACGCCCTTCGGCTTGCCGGTGGAACCTGATGTGTAGAGGATGAACAGCGGATCTTCCGCCCGCATCTTCGCCGGCGGGCAATCCGGTTTCACCGTGGCGATTTCCTGATGGTACCAGATATCGCGGCCCGGCGCCCATCCGGTCTTGCCGCCGGTGCGGCGCACGACAAGAACCTTGTTGACGATGACATATTGCTTGGCGGCGATATCGATCGCCTTGTCGGTGTTTTCCTTGAGCGGGATCGGCTTGCCGCCGCGCACGCCTTCATCGCAGGTGATGACGAAGGTTGATTCGCAGTCGACGATACGACCGGCCAGCGCTTCCGGCGAGAAGCCGCCAAAAACGACGGAATGCACGGCACCGATGCGGGCGCAGGCGAGCATCGCATAAGCCGCCTCGGGGATCATCGGCATGTAGATGGTGACGCGGTCGCCCTTCTTGACGCCGTGCTTCTTCAGCACATTGGCCAGACGGCAGACATAATCATAGAGCTGGTTATAGGTGATCTTCTTGTCGATATACGGGTTATCGCCTTCCCAGATGATCGCCGTGCGTTCGCCATGCGTCTTCAGATGCCTGTCGATACAGTTGTAGGAGACGTTGGTCAGGCCATCCTCGAACCACTTGATCGGCACCCTTCCCTTGAAGGACGTGTTCTTGACCTTGGTATAGGGCTTGAACCAGTCAATCCGCCGGCCGTGCTTGTCCCAGAACTTTTCCGGATCCTCGACGCTCTCCTGATACCATTTCTGGTAACGCTCATTGTCGATGAGCGTGCGGGCCTTCGCCGATTTGAGCACCGGGTAGATTTTGGCAGACATGAACTCCTCCTGGAACCAGATATGGCTTTTAACGCGACCCGAGACTCCCACCTCAGGCATGTGTTGAATTCATAGCAGTTCAAATCCGCACGGCAATTAGACAAAGGTCATTTGTTTCGCAAAGAATTGCAATTATGATGCAATCCGGTTATAGAGCGCCAATATCCCGGAAATCAGTGGTTGATACCACGCCCGCGACACCGGCGCGGACGGACAGAAGGACTGTATCTATGGCTCAACAATTGCTCATGCCAAAGGCTACGGCTGTATGGCTGGTTGACAACACCGCGCTGTCGTTCGATCAGATCGCCACGTTCTGCAAACTGCATCCGCTCGAAGTCAAGGCGATTGCCGACGGTGAAGCCGCGCAGGGCATCAAGGGTCTCGATCCGATCGCGACGGGACAGCTTTCCCGCGACGAGATCGCCCGCGCCGAAGCCAATCCCAACCACAAGCTCAAGCTTTCCGAACCGAAAGTCCGCGTGCCGGAATCCAAGCGCCGTGGCCCGCGCTACACCCCGGTTTCGAAGCGTCAGGACCGTCCGAACGCCATTCTGTGGCTGGTGCGCAACCATCCGGAACTGAAGGATGCGCAGATTTCGCGTCTCGTCGGCACCACCAAGTCCACCATTGAGCAGATTCGCGACCGCACCCACTGGAACTCGGCCAATCTGACGCCGATGGACCCGGTGACGCTCGGCCTCTGCAGCCAGATCGATCTCGACCTCGAAGTCGAACGCGCATCGCGCGGCCGCCCGCTGCCGACCGCCGAGGAACTCGACAACACGCTGCAGCCGGCAACGGCAACGGAAGGTCTGGAATACAGCTTCCAGCGCGAGGAAGACGAGCAGATCGACGCCGATGCCGTCTTCAAGAAGCTCTCTTCGCTGAAATCCACGCAGAAGGACGAAGACGAGGACGATCAGTACTGATCGCAGCCCTTCGCGAGATTACGAACCCGGCCATCGTGCCGGGTTTTTTGTTGCACAGCTCAGCGTGCGCCGAAAATCGCGGAACCGACGCGCACGCTTGTTGCGCCAAATTCGACGGCGGTTTCAAAATCACCGGACATGCCCATGGAGAGCTTTTCCAGACCGCATTGCTTGGCAAGCTTGGCCAGAAGGGCAAAATGCGGACCGGGATTTTCTTCCGCCGGCGGAATGCACATGAGCCCTTCGACAGCCAGTTTCAGCTCGTCCCGGCAAAAAGCCACGAAAGCAACAGTTTCACGCGGGTCGATACCCGCTTTCTGCGGCTCAAGCCCGGTATTCACCTGCACGTAAAACCGCAGGCTGCGGCCCTGTCTGGCGCATTCTTCGGCAAGCGCACGCGCGATCTTCTCCCGATCGACGCTCTGCACCACATCGAACAGTGCCACGGCATCCGCCGCCTTGTTGGACTGCAGCGGGCCGATCAGATGAAGCTCGAGATCTGGGTTCCTCTCTTTCAGCGCCGGCCACTTGCCCTGCGCTTCCTGTACGCGGTTTTCGCCGAACAGGCGCTGACCGGCATCGATGACGGGCTGGATCGCTTCCGCATCGAATGTCTTCGAAACGGCAACGAGGGCGATATCCGTTGCCTTGCGGCCGGATTTTTCCGCAACATCCGCAATGCGCTGCCTGACATCCTCAAGACGTGCTTCGATTTCCATCACAAGACCTTTTTTAAACCGTTCGAACCGCTAACTAGACGCCGATTGCCTTGATGCCAAGCGCCTTTAGCACCATTTGAGACACGCTGGCCAAGATTGAACGCCCGAATGCCCCGCCAAACTTGACGCCCCGGTCGTTTCATGGTGAAGGTCAGCGCAAATTTTTCCCCTCGATACCCGGAATTCTATACAATGGCCATCGAACGTTATAATCCTCGCGACGCCGAGCCGCGCTGGCAGCAGAAATGGAACGAAGACAAGGTTTTCGTCACCGACAACAGCGATCCGCGCGAGAAATATTACGTTCTGGAGATGTTTCCCTATCCGTCGGGACGCATCCATATGGGCCATGTTCGCAACTATGCCATGGGTGACGTCGTCGCGCGCTACAAGCGCGCGCGCGGCTTCAACGTCCTGCACCCGATGGGCTGGGATGCCTTCGGCATGCCGGCGGAAAACGCGGCCATGCAGAACAAGGTTCACCCCAAGGACTGGACCTACCAGAACATCGCCACCATGCGCGGCCAGCTGAAATCCATGGGCCTGTCACTCGACTGGACCCGTGAATTCGCCACCTGCGACGTGGAATATTACCATCGCCAGCAGGCGCTGTTCATCGATTTCATGGAAAAGGGCCTGGTCTACCGCAAGCAGTCCAAGGTCAACTGGGATCCGGTCGACCACACGGTTCTGGCCAATGAGCAGGTGATCGACGGCCGCGGCTGGCGCTCCGGCGCGCTGGTGGAACAGCGCGAACTGACGCAATGGTTCTTCCGCATCACCGATTTCAGCCAGGACCTGCTGGACGAACTGGACGAACTGGACCAGTGGCCGGAAAAAGTACGTCTGATGCAGAAAAACTGGATCGGCCGCTCCGAAGGCCTGTCCCTGCGCTGGCAGACGGTTGCCGACACGGCTCCGGAAGGTTTCTCCGACATCACCGTCTACACGACGCGCCCGGACACGCTGTTCGGCGCATCCTTCCTGGCGATCGCCGCCGACCACCCGCTGGCAAAGGAACTGTCGGAGAACAACCCCGATATCGCCGAGTTCTGCGACGAATGCCGCCGCCATGGCACCTCTCTGGCAGCGCTGGAAACCGCAGAAAAGAAGGGTATCGATACCGGTGTCAAGGTCGTGCATCCGCTGGACCCCAGCTGGGAACTGCCCGTCTACGTCGCCAATTTCGTATTGATGGATTACGGCACCGGCGCGATCTTCGGCTGCCCTTCGGGTGACCAGCGCGATCTGGATTTCGCCCGCAAATACGGCCTGCCTGTTGTCGCCGTCGTGGCACCGGAAGGTCCCGATGCTGAAAGCTTCACCGTTGAGGACACCGCCTTCACCGATGACGGCGTGATGATCAATTCGGGCTTCCTGAATGGCATGCAGACGGCTGACGCCTTTGAGGCGGTCGTGCAGAAGCTTTCTGCGCAGACGCTGGGCAACGCGCCGCAGGCCGAGCGCAAGGTCAATTTCCGCCTGCGCGACTGGGGCATTTCCCGCCAGCGTTACTGGGGCTGCCCGATCCCGGTCATTCATTGCGAAGTCTGCGGCGTGGTGCCGGTTCCGAAAAAGGACCTGCCGGTCAAGCTGCCCGACGACGTGACTTTCGACGTGCCCGGTAACCCACTGGATCGCCACCCCACATGGCGCCATGTTTCCTGCCCGCAATGCGGCCATGACGCGCGGCGCGAAACCGATACGATGGACACTTTCGTCGATTCCAGCTGGTATTACACCCGCTTTACAGCGCCGTGGGAAGACCAGCCGACCGACCCGAAGGTCGCCAATCACTGGCTGCCGGTCGATCAATATATCGGCGGCATCGAGCATGCCATCCTGCACCTGCTCTATTCGCGCTTCTTCACCCGCGCCATGCGTGAGACCGGCCATGTCGGCGTCAAAGAGCCCTTCAAGGGCCTGTTCACGCAGGGCATGGTCGTGCACGAGACCTATAGCCATGGCGAGGGCATGACCCGCGAATGGATATCGCCCGCTGACCTGCGCATCGAGGAAACGGACGGCGCACGTCGGGCATTCCTGCTGTCTTCCGGCGCGGAAGTGAAAATCGGCTCTATCGAGAAAATGTCGAAGTCGAAGAAGAACGTGGTCGACCCGGATGATATCATCGCATCCTATGGGGCCGATACCGCGCGCTTCTTCGTCCTGTCGGACTCTCCGCCCGACCGTGACGTCATCTGGTCCGAAGCCGGTGTGGAGGGCGCAAACCGCTTCGTCCAGCGTGTCTGGCGCATCATCGGCGAAGCGGCTGAAGAGTTGAGAGCCGTCCAGCCAAAACCGGCAACCGAAGGCGAGGGACTGGCGGCCTCCAAGGCGGCCCACAAGACGCTGAAGGCCGTTCAGGAGGATCTGGACAAGCTCGCCTTCAACAAGGCGATCGCCCGCATCTATGAACTCGTCAATGCGCTTGCCGGACCGCTTGCGGATGTCGCAGCAGGCGGCAAGCCTGAAGACGTGAGGGCCGCAGCACGTGATGCCGTCGAAATCCTCATTCGCATCATCGCCCCCATGACGCCGCATCTGGCGGAAGAATGCTGGTCGGCGCTGGGCAATGAAGGCCTCGTCGCCCAGACGCCATGGCCGGCCTTCGTCGCCTCGCTGGTCGAGGAAAATGACGTAGTCATGCCCGTGCAGGTCAATGGCAAGAAGCGCGGAGAATTGACAATCGCGCGCGATGCGGATCAAGATGCGGTCCGTTCGGCCGCCCTTGCTCTGGATGCCGTCAAATCCATTCTTGCCGGTGGCGAGCCCAAGAAAGTCATCGTGGTTCCGCAGAGGATTGTGAACATTGTTGTCTGACGTTTTTTCGAGATGGAGCCGCGTCGCGGCAGCAATTTCCGTCGTGATGATGGCTGGTCTTCTAGCGGGCTGCCAGGTACGCCCGCTTTATGGCGAGGCTTCCGGCACCAAGGAAAGGCTGGCAGCGGTCAGCATCTCCCCGATCGGCGGCAGGATCGGGCAGGAAGTCCGTAACCAGCTGATCTTCCTGACATCCGGCGGCGCAGGTGAGCCCGCCACGGCGCAGTACAACGTCAAGGTATCCGTGAGTTCGAGCGCGACGTCCACGGAAGTCGAGAATTACGACCTGACGACCCGGACCAACAACAATTATGACGGTCCTTACCCCGGTCGCGTCGTGATGAGCGGTCAATATGTGCTGACGCGGATTTCCGATGGCCAGATCCTGCGATCCGCACGCCGCAGCGTGACGGCGCAGGTGGACCTGCCGCAGCAGGAATTCGCCAAGATCAGGGCGATCCGCGATGCCGAGAACCGGGCCGCCCGGGAGCTGGCTGAAATCATCCGCACCGATATCGCTGCCACCCTCGGCCGCTGAGAGCCGCGGCCGTGGCAGAGATAAAATCGCATGAGTTCGAGCGCTTCGCCGAAAATCCGGCGGAGCGCTTTCGCGTTTTCGTGCTTTACGGCCCGGACCGCGGCCTCGTGTCGGAACGGGCAAACGTGATCGCCAAAAAGACGGGTATCGACCCCGATGACGCTTTCGCATCGCTGAAGCTGACCGCATCCGATCTGCAGGGCGATCCCGGTCGCCTCCTTGACGAAGTGAATGCCATCGGTCTTTTCGGCGGCGAAAAACTCGTCTGGGTCAAAGGTGCTGCGGCGGAAAAGGCGCTGGTGGATGCGCTCCAGATTCTGGCCGAAACACCACCACAGGCAAGTTTCCTGATCATAGAGGCGGGCGACATCAAAAAGGGTACGGGATTGCGCAAGATAGCGGAACCCGCGCGCTCCATCGCGGCAATTCCCTGTTATGCGGATGATGCGCGCTCCCTGAACGCACTGATCGACCAGGAACTCTCCAACGACAATCTGCGCGTTGCCCCCGCCGCGCGGCAAAGGCTGATCGAATCGCTCGGCGGCGACCGCATTGCCTCACGCAACGAAATCCGCAAGCTGGCACTTTATTGCCGTGGCGCGGAGGTGATCGAGGAAGACGACGTGCTGGCCATCATCGGCGATGCCAGCACCGTTTCGGCTGACGATGCCGTTGATGCCATCCTGAAAGGCGACAGGAACGCCTTTTTCCACGCCACCCAGAAGATCATCTCATCGAAGACGCCGATCTTCCTTGTGCTTCAGGGATGTCTCAAGCAATTTCAGCTTCTCGACCAGATGCGCGCCGAGATGGACGAGAAAAAGCAGCAGGCCGGTCAGGTCATGCAGACACTCGGACGCCACATCCATTTCCGCAGGAAACCCATCATCGAAAGAGCGCTGCGAACATGGCAGCCAGCAGCGATCGCCCGCGAGATGAACCGTCTGCAGGCCGCGATCCTGCAAAGCCGCCAGCGGCAAAGCCTGGAGGAAAGCGTGGCCCTTCTGACCTTGCTTTCGACCACCCTGCAATCCGGCCGTGGCGGATGAACAGATAAAGCATACCAAAAAGCCCTCGCGCTGCTGCTGCGAGGGCTTCCCGGATCACACTAAACGACCTATTGGATCGTCTGAACTCAGTCGCCCTGGCCGGGCTCCGCGGAGAAATAAAGCTCGAGCTTGCCCGCAACGCCGTCCATTTCCTTGGCTTCCGGCATCGGGTCACGCTTGATGGTGATGTTCGGCCAGATCGCAGCATATTCAGCGTTGAGCTTCAGCCACTTGTCGAGACCCGGCTCCGTATCGGGCTTGATCGCCTCGGCGGGACATTCCGGTTCGCACACACCGCAATCGATACATTCGTCAGGATTGATGGCGAGGAAATTTTCACCCTCGTAAAAGCAGTCGACGGGGCAGACCTCAACGCAATCGGTGTATTTGCAGCGGATGCAATTGTCGGTCACGACATATGTCATGATGAACTCCAGAATATGCAGGCCGGGTCTTTGGGCTTCGGAACACAAGCCGTCGCCCGGAATTCAGACAGGGCAATTTCGCAAAGGACGTAATGCCTTTGTCTTCAGATAGCAAGGATAAACAATTCTGAAAAACGGGTGTAACTTGGAGGTTTATTCTAATCTTTGCTTCCGTCACTATCCGACAGAAACCTGTCGAGCGCCCTGCGCTCCTTTTTGGTCGGACGCCCGCTGCCCGGTTCGCGCATGGCCTGCTCGAGAGGGGTCAGCCTGTCGGAAGGCTCCCGTGGCTGTGTGAGATCGTCGTAGAGAAGTCTGGCCTCTTCGTAGGGCCCACGGCGCACACCGCCGGACTTGACGACAAGCACCCTGTCCATGCGCTCAAAACCGATATCCAGCCTGTCACCGGCCTTCACCGCATGGCTGGGCTGGCGGATGGTAGCGCCGTTGACCTTGACCTGACCCGACTGAATATAGTTCTGGGCAAGCGAGCGCGACTTGGCCATGCGGGCAAAGAACAGCCACTTGTCCAGACGCTGACGCGTGCTCTCCAGTGGCTGTTCGTTACTCCCCATAGGCTTACTTCTTCAGCTGCTCCTTGAGAGCAGCGAGCTTTGCGAAAGGCGAATCCGGATCGATCGGCTTCTCCTTGCGTGGCGGCTTGGCTTCGAAACGCTGCTGGCCCTGCGGCTTTCCGCCGCGGTCATTGCGTTCCGGCCGGTCCTTGCGCTCGCCGCGATCATGACGGTCGTTGTTGCGGTTGTTGCCCCGATCGGGACGACCACCATCACGCTTGCGTTCACCGTCACCACCGCGATTGGCGGCGTCGCGATTTGCGCCGTCACGATTGTCGCGACGGCCTTCGCCACGACGCTCGCCCTGCTCGCGCGCTCCCTGTTCGCGGCCATGACCACGATTACCGGGACGGCGGTTTTCGCCGCGCTGGTTTTCGTTGCGGCCACCCGGACGCCACAGAAGAACAGGCTTCGGCTCAGCGGCCTCGGCCCCTTCCACGGGGGTGGTTTCGTTTGCGGCAACCGCTTCACCGGCAGCTTCCGTGACCGGTGCTTCAGCAGCTTCGCCTTCCGCAACAGCGACCGTCTCGGACGCCTGTTCTTCGGAAGCCGGCTCGTCCTGCTCGGTCTCGGCGCTTTCTTCTTCCGCTGTCACAGCCTCCGCCGGAGCAGCGGCACCGGCCTGGCTGGCGAGGAAGGCCTGCGCCTCTTCCGCCGTCACCTGATCGGCGCGGTAGCCGAGGCCCTTGAGAATTTCTTCCATGTCGTCGAGCGTCGCACCGAGAATGGAAAGCATGGCGGTCGTCGTCGTAAAGCGACGGCCATCATAAGCACCTTCCGGGCGCGGCTGCTGGCCGGGCTTCCACTGCAGCAGCGGACGGATGAGATCGGCCAGACGCTCGAGAATATCGATGCGCACGGCGCGCTTTCCAAGGAAACGGAAACCGGCAAGCTTGTAGAACATGCGCTCGAAGCTGGCATCCGTCACCACCGAGGTACGGCCAGCGGCCAGCACCGGAATGAGATCGCCATAGCCCGGCTTGCCGAGGCCGTCATTCTTCAGCGCCCAGAGCAGCGTCACAAGCTCCGCCGGAGCAGGCTTCAGCAGCGCCGGCAGGAAGACGTGATAGGCGCCGAAACGAACGCCGTAACGACGCATGGAGGCACGTGCGTCCTGATCCAGCGACTTTACGTCTTCCGTGACATCACGGCGGAACAATACGCCAAGATTTTCCACCAGCTGGAACGCCAGCCCCTTCGCCAGACCCTGAAGGTCCTCAGCGCGTGAAATATCGTCCAGCGGCTTCAGCACGGTCGCAATCTGGTGATTGACGAAACGTTCGACGCGCGCCAGCGCGTGATCCCGGGCATTGCCGCTCAACTGCTCGTCGGCCAGCAGGATCACCCGCGGCTTCATGATGTTGTCGCCGGCCGAGAGGCGGGCAACCGGCTCGCCCAGCCAGCGAACCATACCATCGGAGCTCAAAGCGAGATCGCCGTTGCCACTGGCATGCAGGCGCGCGGCACGCGCCTCGAATTCGAGCGCCAGCGCCTTCTGCGACGCAGCCTGCACGGCCTTCTGATCCGGCCCTTCCATTCCCGACACCGGCGTGAACCGGAATCCGGCCAACTGGCCGACGTGATGGCCTTCTACGAAGACATCACCATTTACACTGATTTCAGCTTCAAGCATCGCATTCTCTCTCAGGCGCCTCATGAGCACAGATGTCCTGCGATCAACAAAGCGTTTCGTCAACCTTTCATGTAGCGCATCGGACAATCGATCCTCGATTTCCCGCGTCTTTTCTTGCCAGTGTGTCGGATCGGCAAGCCATCCTGGGCGGTTCGATACATAAGTCCATGTTCTGATCTGCGCAATCCTCGCAGACAAGGTATCGATCTCTCCATCCGTCCGGTCGGCGCGACGCACCTGTTCGGCCATGAAATCCTCGTTCACCGCACCGCGCTTGACGAGATCGAAATAAAGCGTCGAGATCAGGTCGGCGTGCTGGGCGGGCGCGATGCGTCGATAATCGGGCAGCGCGCAGGCCTCCCAGAGCTTTTCCACCCGCGCCTCCGTCGTCGTCACATCGATGATCTCGGGATAACGCGACAGATATTCCAGCGCCTGCTGGTCAATGGCCGGCAAGGCCCTCGAGAGCCCCTGGATCGTCGGCGCGGCATCAAGGCTCACGCGCAGATTGGCGATGGAGGAAAAATCGAAGTTTTTCGTCCGCCACTGCAGCACCTTCACCGCATCGAACTGATGGGTTTCGATGCGCTCCACCAGCTCGTCGTCGAACGGATCGACGCGCCCCGTGACACCGAATGTGCCATCGCGAAGATGACGGCCGGCACGGCCGGCAATCTGGCCGATTTCACCCGGATTGAGATTGCGGAACTGGTAACCGTCGAACTTGCGGTCCTGCGCGAAGGCGACATGATCGACATCGAGGTTGAGGCCCATGCCGATGGCATCCGTCGCGACAAGATATTCCACGTCGCCCGACTGGTAGAGCCCGACCTGCGCATTGCGCGTACGCGGCGAAAGCGCCCCCAGCACCACGGCCGCACCGCCGCGCTGGCGGCGCACCAGTTCGGCGATGGCATAGACCTCGTCGGCGGAAAAGGCGACGATTGCGGTGCGCTGCGGCAGGCGAGTGATCTTCTTCTGGCCCGCGTAAAAAAGCTGCGACAGGCGCGGCCGCTCCACCACGGTAATTCCCGGCAGCAGCTTTTCGAGGATGGGCCGCATCGTGCCGGCGCCGAGAAGCAACGTTTCCTCCCGCCCGCGCAGATGCAGCACCCGGTCGGTGAAGATATGGCCCCGCTCAAGATCGCCGGCCAGCTGCACCTCGTCGATCGCGACGAAGGCGGCAGCCGTCTCGCGCGGCATGGCTTCCACGGTACAGACGGAATATTTGGCTTTGGGTGGCGCGATTTTTTCTTCGCCCGTGATCAGCGCCACATTCGGCGCCCCCACCTTTTCAACCAGACGGGTATAGACTTCGCGCGCCAGAAGGCGCAGCGGCAGGCCGATAACACCGCTGCCATGCGCGACCATCCGCTCGATCGCGTAATGGGTCTTGCCGGTATTGGTAGGGCCGAGAACGGCCGTGACACCGCGGCCGCTCAGGATCATGGGGCGAAAATTCAACGTACTATCCGCGAATCGACTTCATCTGCTTGCCGTGCCCGCCCACCATCATGAACGCGATCACGCGCACCACACATGGCAACGCCCGCCGACAAAGGCAATAGGCCTCGCCCGTAAAGTGGCGGCGGGTCAATTCGCAGGCGAATTTTCCATTCAAATTCAGCGACTTGATGGCCCAAAAAGAATCCGGCGAAAATGGAATCGATTCGGCTGCGGAACAGTTTGCGAACGAATCGAATACGAATCGCTGACTCGCCCGGATTCAGCTTTTGTTCTCCGCAATATCTGGTTGGAGAATTCACGCCCCATACAAGATTGTGAATCCGGATAAGTCCTTGCCCGGATTCAGCTTTCCATGACCGGCGAAAGACAGAAAACACCGCAACTGCCTGTCAAGCGGCAATTGCAGATGGACCTGCTTGCCCCTCGGCGAATGGTTCAGTTCAAAGCGCCTCGCCAGCCAGCAGCCGCGGCGCATTCGAATCCGTCGTACCGGCGGCCTGACCGATGAAATAGGATTTGAGACCCGGCAAACGATCCACCACGCCCAGACCGAAATCACGCATGATGCGGATGGGGCCGACATCGTTGGAGAAAAGCCGGTTCAGCACATCGGTCGTCACACCCATCCGCAACGTGTCGAAACGCCGCCAGGACTGGTAGCGCTCCAGAACGTTGAGGGAGCCGATATCAAGACCGAGGCGATCGGCCTCGACCACGGTTTCGGCAAGCGCCGCCACGTCCTTGAAGCCGAGATTGAGACCCTGCCCCGAAATCGGGTGAATACCGTGCGCCGCGTCACCCGCAAGCGCGAACCGCGACGCGACGAAGGAACGCGCAAGCGTCAGACCCAGCGGAAAGGCACGGCGCGGACCGACGGGACGGATGGAGCCGAGTTTGTGGCCGAAGCGGCGTTCGAGTTCCTCCTCGAACACCAGATCGTCGGAAGCCACCAGCCTGTCGGCATCGGCCTTGCGTTCCGTCCACACGAGCGACGACCGGTTCCCCTTCAGCGGCAGGATGGCAAAAGGTCCTGACGGCAGGAAATGCTCCTCCGCGCAGCCTTCATGCGGCCGCTCATGTTCGACGGTGGTGACGATGCCGGACTGGTCGTAATCCCAGCGCACGGTCTTGATACCGGCCATATCTCTCAGCGCCGAGCGAACCCCGTCGCAGGCGACGAGCAATCGGGCTTCAAGCGACGAGCCGTCGGAAAGGCTGATGGCCGTCGATTGCGCGCCGGCGGTAAAGCCGGAAACACTGAGGCCGTGGCGGATTTCGATGCCGAGGCGGTCACACAGGCCTCTCAGCGCCCCGACCATCGCGACATTCGGGACCATATGGGCAAATGGTCTCCCCTCCTCCACCGCGCCATCGAAGGTCAGAAACACCGGTCGAACCGGATCGGCGGTTTTCGAATCGGTAACGATCATCCTGTGGATCGGCTGCGCTTCCGGCTCGATCTCGTTCCATATGCCGAAAACATCAAGCATGCGCGTGGCAGCCGCGATGATGGCCGAAGCGCGGACATCCTTCTTCCAGACATCCTCAGGGGCGGCCTCGATCACCTGCACATTGAGGTGCCTGGCCGCCTGCTTAATTGCGACAGCAACGGAAAGACCGACATATCCGCCGCCAGCCACCACCACGTCCAGCATCGCGCTTCTCCTCAAATCTTGTGCACGCATCATCGGCGCACTATAGACCATGTGACGTCTTCCTACAGCCGGAGCAGGCCGAAAAAATGTCGCATCCCTCGCAAACGTCAGACCCGATGGTCAATCTCATCGCCACGCTCGATCTCGAGAAGCTGGAAGAGAACCTGTTTCGCGGCGAAAGCCCACAAATCGGCTGGCAGCGGGTTTTCGGCGGCCAGGTCATCGCGCAGGCCCTGATTGCGGCACAAAGAACGGTGGATGACAATCGCCTCGTCCATTCGCTGCATTCCTATTTCATGCGCCCCGGCGATCCGCTGGTGCCCATCGTCTATCAGGTGGAGCGTATCCGCGACGGCGCAAGCTTCTGTACCCGCCGCGTGGTCGCCATCCAGCACGGCAAGGCGATTTTTTCCATGTCGGCGTCGTTTCAGATCTTCGAGGACGGGTTTGACCATCAGATAAAGATGCCGGACGTGACGCCACCGGAAAAACTGATGAGCGAGGAACAGATGCAGGCTGCCTTTCTCGCCAAGGCACCCGCCTCGATCCGGAACTACTGGAGCAACAAACGTCCGATCGAAATCAGGCCAGTTTCGCTGACCCACTATATCTCGAAGGAAAAGCTGGAACCGCAACAGGACATCTGGGTCCGCGCCGTCGGCGACGTGCCTGACAATCCGCGCCTGCAATCGGCCATTCTCGCCTATCTCTCGGATATGACCCTGCTCGACACCTCGCTTTATGCCCACGGCACGACGATCTTCGATCCGTCCATTCAGGTGGCGAGCCTCGATCATGCCATGTGGTTCCACCGGCCCTGCCGGCTGGACGACTGGCTGCTCTATACGCAGGACAGCCCCAGCGCCTCAGGCGCCCGCGGCCTGACCCGTGGCAATATTTTCACCAGGCAGGGTGAATTGGTCGCCTCCGTGGCACAGGAAGGTTTGATCCGCAAAAGGGCAACTGATTAAATAATGTGCTTTTTTCAAAAACCGCACATTTAATAGACGAAAACTGCGCGTCTTCGTGCCCGTTTTTCAGACGCATGTCATATAAATTTTATATTTCAATAAGTTAGACGCGCCATCCAAAACTGGCACGCCCTTTGAATGTATGTCCGCAGTCGCTGTTACTGATCTGCCAGCGGCAAGGAGAGTCGGCTCCATGCCGAGGACAAACAAAGGATGGGAAACCAGATGAAAATTGTGATGGCCATTATCAAGCCGTTCAAGCTGGATGAGGTGCGCGAAGCGCTCACCGGCGTCGGCATCCAGGGCCTGACCGTAACCGAGGTGAAGGGTTACGGACGCCAGAAGGGGCATACCGAGATTTATCGCGGCACGGAATATGCGGTGAGCTTCCTTCCCAAACTGAAGATCGAGATCGCGGTCGCATCCGATGTCGTCGACAAGGCTGTCGAGGCGATCGCGTCTGCGGCAAAGACCGGGCAGATCGGTGACGGCAAGATCTTCGTCTACTCTATCGAACAGGCCGTGCGCATCCGTACCGGCGAAACCAACACAGAAGCGCTTTGAAGCACGGCTGACAGGGGAGTTTTCTCGCTATGCAATTCAACAAGTTTTCAACACTCGGCAAGCTGGGCGCCGGTATGGCAGCCCTGATGGCCCCGGCCATCGCCTTTGCCCAGGATGCCGCGCCGGCAGCAGCAGCGGCGCCCGTTCCGGAAAAGGCCGACACAGCCTTCATGTATGTCGCGACGATCCTCGTGCTGTTCATGATCATTCCCGGTCTGGCGCTGTTTTACGGCGGCCTTGTCCGCACCAAGAACATGCTCTCCGTCCTCATGCAGTGCACGGTCGTTGCCGCAGTCATGATGCTCGTCTGGGTGATCTACGGTTACTCCTTCGCCTTCGGCGGTAGCACCGGTCCCTATTTCGGCGGCTTCGGCAAGCTGTTCCTGTCGGGCGTTTCGCTTGACAGCACCTCGGCAACCTTCTCGGAAGGCGTGGTGATCTACGAATACACCTTCATCGCCTTCCAGATGACCTTTGCAGCCATCACACCGGCGCTGATCGTTGGTGCCTTTGCGGAACGCGTCAAGTTCTCCGCCGTCATCCTCTTCACCATCCTGTGGGCCACCTTCGTCTACTTCCCGATTGCACACATGGTCTGGGACGCAAACGGCCTGATCTTCGGCATGGGCGCTCTCGACTTCGCCGGCGGCACGGTCGTTCACATCAACGCCGGTATCGCAGGCCTGATCGGCGCGATCATGGTCGGCAAGCGCACCGGCTTCGGCAAGGACATGATGGCTCCCCACTCCATGACGCTGACGCTGGTCGGCGCGGCCATGCTGTGGTTCGGCTGGTTCGGCTTCAACGCCGGCTCCAACCTCGAAGCATCTGGTGGTGCGGTTCTCGCAACCATGAACACCTTCCTCGCAACCGCGGCCGCCATCGTTTCCTGGTCGCTGGTTGAAAGCTTCACCCGCGGCAAGGCCTCCATGCTGGGCGCCGCTTCGGGCATGATCGCCGGCCTCGTCGCCGTCACGCCCGCCGCCGGCTCCGTCGGCCCGATGGGCGCGATCGTTCTCGGCCTCATCGTTTCGCCGATCTGCTACTTCTTCGTCTCCGTGGTGAAGAACAAGTTCGGTTATGACGACACGGCCGACGTCTTCGGTGTCCACGGCATTGGCGGCATCATCGGCGCTCTCGGCACCGGCATCTTCACCTCTCCGCTGCTCGGCGGCACCGGCAAGGAAGACTTCTCCATCGCCTCGCAGGTCTGGACGCAGTTCGTCGCCGTCGCCATCACCATCGTCTGGTGCGCCATCGTCTCGGCAATCCTCTACAAGATCGTCGACGTGATCGTTGGTCTCCGGGTACCGGTCGAAGCCGAACGCGAAGGTCTCGACCTCGCAACCCACGGCGAAGCCGCCTACCACTCCTGATACCAGGGAAAAGGGGTTCTCCATCCCCTCTCCCAAAAGAAGGCCCGCTTCGGCGGGCCTTTTCTTTGCCGCAAATTCGCGGATGGCGTCAAAAACCCGCATGGTTAACACGACATTAACCAGCCAGCGGTTAGTTTTCCCTGTCAATCCGGGATCAGATCACCTGCCGGATCTTGCCGAAACCAAAAAACGATGGGTTCAGGGACATGGGCAGAATGCACTCTCCGACATTCGATGGTCGTCACACGCGCTTTGTGTTGACGGCGTTTTTCGTACGTCAGATCATGGCTCTGGCCGGTTTCGCTCTGCTTGCCACGATCGCGCTGGGAATTGCCGCGCTCGCCACATGGAACGTGGCGGATCCAAGCCTGTCCTATGCAACGGGAAACCAGCCCACCAATCTTCTGGGTTACAGCGGCGCGATCTTCGCCGATATCGTGATGCAGTTCCTCGGGCTTTCCGCCATCATCGCGCTTTTGCCCATCATCGCATGGGCCATTGCCCTGATTGCCGGCCGCAAGTTCCACAGGATACCGGCCCGTCTCGTCGCCTGGGTCGCGGGCGCCATTGTCTGCGCCGCATCGCTCGGCTGTTTTCCGGCGCCCGTCACATGGCCGCTGCCAAACGGCATCGGCGGTGTCATCGGTGACATGATCCTGCGCTTCCCCGCCCTTTTCATCGGCGCTTACCCCACTGGCACCATTGCCACCGTGCTCGGCGTCATATTCGCGGCGCCCGCCGCCTGGCTGATGCTGTTTGCCGCCGGCATTATCGGCGGCCTCGACGATCTTGAACAGGAAGAAGCTCTGCCAGTTGCCAGCAAGGCCCGCACCACCCGTGAGGCCGAAGAGGATGACGAGGACGACGGTGAAGGGTTCTTTGCCAACATTCTCGCCTTCGGCGCACTGGCGCATTACTGGTACATCACCCAGGCGCGCCTGCGCCGCCTGTTCGGCCTGAAGTCGAAATCCCTGCACGAAGAATTCGAGCATCCTTACGACTTCAACGAATATGAATTCGGCACGCTGAACGAGCCGTCGCGCCTGAAGACCGCGATCAACCGCCTCGACCAGCGCTCGGAACCGTCTTTCGAAGAACGTGCCGCATCACGCCGGCAGATGTCGCCGCCCTCCATCGCGCTCGATCATGACGACGACATGGATGACGAACCGCCCTTCGACGCGGATGGACGCCGTCTGCCGAGCGGCATTCTTTCCGACGAAGAATCCGACCAGAAATTCACCGCAAAACAGGCTCCGGGGCGCGGGCAGACCAGAATAACCGCCCCTTCCGCACGCCCCAAGCCCAGCGAGCGCGTGGCAAGGGAGGCGCAGTCCTCCTTCATCGCTGCCGACGGTTTCCAGTTGCCTACCGTCCATCTGCTGGCCGAGCCGAAGAATGTGGTTCGCGACAATATGCTGAGCGAGGAAGTGCTGGAGCAGAACGCCCGCCTTCTAGAAGGGGTTCTCGAGGATTTCGGCGTCAAGGGCGAGATCATTCACGTTCGCCCCGGCCCGGTCGTGACACTTTACGAACTGGAACCGGCGCCCGGCATCAAATCCTCACGCGTCATCGGCCTTGCGGATGACATCGCCCGCTCCATGAGCGCGATCGCCGCCCGTGTCGCCGTCGTCCCCGGCCGCAACGCGATCGGCATCGAACTGCCGAACCAGACGCGCGAAACCGTGTTCCTGCGTGAACTCATCGGCAGCCGCGATTTCGAAAACAGCAAGGCCAAGCTCGCCATGGCGCTCGGCAAGACCATCGGCGGCGAACCCGTCATCGCCGATCTCGCCAAGATGCCGCATCTCCTCGTCGCCGGCACCACCGGCTCAGGCAAGTCGGTTGCCATCAACACCATGATCCTGTCGCTGCTCTACCGCATGTCGCCGGAACAGTGCCGCCTGATCATGATCGACCCGAAAATGCTCGAACTGTCGATCTATGACGGCATTCCGCATCTGCTTTCCCCTGTCGTCACCGATCCGAAAAAGGCCGTCGTGGCCCTGAAATGGACGGTGCGCGAGATGGAAGAGCGCTACAAGAAGATGTCGAAGATCGGCGTGCGCAACATTGACGGCTTCAACAGCCGCGTGCAGCAGGCGCTCGACAAGGGTGAAATCCTCACCCGTACCGTGCAGACCGGCTTCGACCGCCAGACCGGCGAGGCAATCTACGAAACCGAAGAATTCGATCTGAAGCCCCTGCCCTATATCGTCGTTATCATCGACGAAATGGCCGACCTGATGATGGTCGCCGGCAAGGACATCGAAGGCGCGGTCCAGCGTCTGGCGCAGATGGCGCGCGCCGCAGGCATCCACGTCATCATGGCCACCCAGCGCCCCTCCGTCGACGTCATCACCGGTACGATCAAGGCAAACTTCCCAACCCGCATCTCCTTCCAGGTGACATCGAAGATCGACAGCCGCACCATTCTCGGGGAGCAGGGTGCAGAACAGCTGCTCGGTATGGGCGACATGCTCTACATGGCGGGCGGCGGGCGCATCCAGCGCGTGCACGGTCCCTTCGTCTCCGACAACGAAGTCGAAGAGATCGTCGCCTATCTGAAGACACAAGGGTCGCCGGAATATCTTGAAGCGATCACCGAGGAAGACGACGAGGAAGGTGCTGGCGGCAGCCCGGCCGGCGGCGGCAACTTCTCCGATTCCGAAGACCCCTACGATCAGGCCGTCGCCGTCGTGCTTCGTGATGGCAAAGCCTCCACCTCCTACGTGCAGCGGCGTCTCGGCATCGGCTACAACCGCGCCGCCTCGCTGATCGAACGCATGGAGCAGGAGGGCATCATCGGCCCCGCCAATCATGCCGGAAAACGCGAAATCCTCGTGCCAACGGAAGCAGACATCATCGAGCGGTAATACATGTCTCCCGAAAATGTGTAGAGGTTTCGGGACAACGACATGCGCAAAGCAAAGGCCCGATGCGCCGGGCAACCAAGCGGGGCCGGGAAGCGTTATTACACGCTTTCAACGTCATGAAGCCGCCGCCTTTTATGCGGACAATCGCTGCGATGAAGGAGAACAGAATGAACGACCTCACCACCGGCGAAACGGCCATCGCAAACGCACCGCAGGATGGCGTGACGCGACGGGGCGTGCTGACGGCATTTTCCATGGCTGCAGTCATGGCAGGCCTGTCACCGCTTGACGCATTTGCCCAGGCAGCCGGCAATAGCGGTGCAACCGCGCAGAAGATCGCCAACCACTTCTCGTCGGTCAAAACCATGATGGGCGAATTCGTCCAGTTCGGCCCGCGCGGTGAACAGACCGGCGGCAAATTCTACATCGAACGTCCCGGCAAGCTTCGTTTCAACTATGAAGATCCCTCACCCATGCGGGTCATCGCCGACGGCAAGAACGTCGTCATCGGCAACATGAAGCTGAAGACGTGGGATCTCTATCCGCTGTCCAAAACCCCGCTCAGCCTGCTTCTGTCCGACAAGATCGACCTCGGCAACCAGAAGGTCCGGGACGTGAAGGAAGAATCGGACCTGACCACCATCGTGCTCGGCGACAAGAGCGTCTTCGGCGATTCCACCATCACACTGATGTTCGACCCGAAAACCTTCGACCTGCGGCAGTGGACGACGACCGACGCGCAGAACAAGGACACGACCGTGATGATCTTCAACGTCCAGACCGGCGTGAACTTCGACGAACGCGTCTTCAACATCAATTATGAGGAAGTGCGCAAGCGCGGCTGAGCCCCTTCGCCCAAAAGAACTCTTCGAAAGGCGGCCCTCAGGTCGCCTTTTTCATTTTGCCGCTAAAATACATTCCCGTTTTCATCGCGATGTTATAAGCCTTCGCCCCGGAAACACGTCTCGAAACATTGTGCTTCGAGGCAAAGGAGCATTTCCAGGAAAAGTGGCCATCGGCTTTCCGTCCGGAAATGCGGCAAAATACTCTAGAAGCGGAGCGCATGCATGTCGTTTTCGATAACCACCTGGAACATCAACTCGGTCAGGCTCAGAATGCCGATCGTTGAGCAGTTTCTGGTGCGTTATAAGCCCGACATTCTCTGCCTGCAGGAAACGAAATGCCCGAATGGCGAGTTTCCGATGAAACCGCTGAAGGCGCTCGGTTACGAGCATGTCATCATCCATGGCCAGAAAGGCTATCATGGTGTGGCCATCGCTTCGAAAATTCCGCTGACGGAAGATCACCGCCAGGACTATTGCGGCATCGGCGACGCGCGACATATCTCCGCGATTTTTCAGGTCGGATCGCGCCGGGTGCGGCTGCATAATTTCTACGTGCCTGCCGGCGGCGACGAGCCGGATCGGTCGATCAATCCGAAATTCGGCCATAAGCTCGATTTCATCGAGGAAATGAAGGCACTTCGTGCCGATGGCGTGCCGGGCACCTCGTCCATTCTCGTCGGCGATCTCAATATCGCGCCGCTTGAGAACGACGTCTGGTCGCACAAGCAGCTTCTGAAGATCGTCAGCCACACGCCTGTCGAGACCGAGGGCATGCTCGATATCATGAAGCAGGGCAACTGGCTCGACCTGATGCGCCTGAACGTACCGGAGACGGAAAAAATCTACACCTGGTGGAGCTACCGCGCCAAGGATTGGGAAGCCGCAGACCGCGGCCGCCGCCTCGACCATATCTGGTCTTCGCAGGATCTTGGATCCTCGCTCGAAAAAATCGACATATTGCGTGAAGCGCGCGGCTGGAACCGGCCATCGGACCACGTTCCGGTCACGGCTCATTTCCGGTTCTGAACCGGGCTTTCAGGCGAAGCCGGTTCGGCGCGGAGGTCAGATGAAGCGGTTCTGCAAACGGGCCGCACCCGCCGCCAGCGACGCTATATTGTCACGAATGCGTGCCGAGACGATATCGGCAACCTCCGGAAACTCCTCCACCAGCCGGTGAAACAGGATACGTGTTATCCGGATGACTTCGGAATCCTCCGCGGCGACCGCGGTGAATTTCCTTTCGCAGAGGGTAAAGAGCGCGAGTTCCGAAAGCAGGGCTCCCTTGCCCGGCGTCGCCTGCAGCTCGGGCTTGCCATCCCGCCCGGCCGCGAAGAGCTCGAAATGACCCGCTGTCACCGCAAAGGCGCATTCGGCCGGCGAATGTTCACGAAACAAGGTCTGCCCGGCCGATACACGGCGGCGTTCCGCGCCGAAGGCGATGAGCCGCAACTGATCGTCGCTGAACCCCGCGAATAACGGCACTTGCCCCAGCAGAATGATATCGTCCGTCAAGGCCATGTTGATTGTTACTCCGGAAAACCACCTGCATCACTATAGCGGTTTTCCAATATCAGCCCTCAAAATACAAGATGTTAGAACGCCGCGCACCTTCTTGGACACGCGGCGTGAAGTTTCAAGCCTGACATGATGACGGGCGCGGAGAGGCCTCTGCTCAGGGAACGATCTTGTAGCCGCCGTTCTCGGTCACCAGAATTTCGGCATTGGAGGGGTCGCGCTCGATCTTCTGGCGCAGGCGATAGACATGCGTTTCCAGCGTATGCGTGGTCACGCCGGAATTGTAACCCCAGACCTCCTCCAGCAGGACGTCGCGGGTCACAACGGTGCTGCCGGCGCGATAGAGATAACGGATGATCGCCGCTTCCTTTTCCGTCAGCCGGATTTTCTTGCCGTCTTCGGTCGTCAGCAGCTTCTGGCTGGGCTTGAACTGATAGGGTCCGACGGTGAAAACCGCATCCTCGCTCTGCTCATACTGACGCAGCTGCGCCCGGATGCGCGCCAGAAGCACGGCGAAACGAAACGGCTTCGTCACATAATCATTGGCGCCCGCCTCAAGCCCGAGGATCGTATCGGAATCGGTGTCGTGTCCGGTGAGCATGATGATCGGCGCCTTGAAGCCGCCCTTGCGCAACAGCTTCACCGCTTCGCGGCCGTCCATGTCCGGCAGGCCGACATCCATGATCAGAAGATCGACCTGGGCGGTCTTGGCCGTCTGCATCGCCTGCGCGGCGTTTGCACCGCTCAAGAGCGAGAATTCCTCATAGGGAGACAATTGCTCGGTCAGCGTCTCCCGAAGATCGTCGTCATCGTCCACCAGAAGGATAGTGCGAGCCGTCATTCGGATTCTCAGCCTTTCTTACTTTAATCGTCAGCCAATTCAGCGGTTTGCCGGTAAAAGGTCAACCCATTGCCATCACATGATGAAATGCTATGACTTCACGTTAAATAACCTGCAAAGCAAAATCTCGTGAAAAACATGAGCAAACGCCCCGTAGAACAACGTAAACGCGCATCGACGCTCATGGTTCGGCCGGCTCCCTTGAAAATCAGCCGGGCCATCGTTCAACTCGGGCATCTCACCTTTCCCGCCGCGATCGGGCGGAATGGCCGCACCATGCTGAAACGCGAGGGAGACGGGAAATCCCCGATTTCCGTTACCCGCCTGCTGCACGGATTTTATCGCGGCGACCGCATTTCCGCCACCACGACGGCATTGCCGATGCAACGGACACAAAACTCCATGCTGTGGTGCGACGAGCCTCGAAATCCCAATTACAACAGGCTGGTCAAGGCACCCTTCGCTCCAAGCCACGAGGAAATGATGCGCAAGGACGGCCTCTATGATGTCTGTCTGGTGCTGGACTGGAACATAACCTCAAGAAGCCGTAACCGCGGCTCGGCAATCTTCATGCATCTCATCCGACCGGGATACGAGCCGACCGCCGGCTGCATCGCCCTCCACCCTCGAGACATGCGACGCGTTCTGCCCCATATGCGCAAGGGCACGAAAATCCGTATCCTGTGATGTGCATCATCTATCGATGAGGCAACAAAAAACCCGCCATCAAGGCGGGTTTTTTTAGAAGGAAAAAGCCTGGTATTAAGCGGCTTCGTCCTGAGAATCGTCCTCTTCAACGGTCTTGCCGCGCTTGGGGCCCTTGGCAAGGTTGACTTCCACCAGGCGGACAGCCTCGGTTTCGGACATCTTGTTGACGGCGGCGATTTCGCGCGCCATGCGGTCGAGAGCGGCTTCGTAAAGCTGACGCTCGGAATAGGACTGCTCCGGCTGGTTTTCCGCACGGTAGAGATCGCGCACAACTTCAGCAATCGCAATGAGATCGCCGGAATTGATCTTCGCATCATATTCCTGCGCGCGGCGCGACCACATGGTACGCTTCACACGCGCCTTGCCCTGCACCACTTTCAGCGCCCGCTCGACAAAATCGCCTTCGGAAAGCTTGCGCATGCCGATGCTGACGGCTTTGGCGACGGGAACTTTAAGACGCATCTTGTCTTTTTCGAAATCGATGACAAAAAGCTCAAGCTTCATGCCGGCGACTTCTTGTTCCTCGATGGCAGAAATGGTACCGACACCATGAGCGGGATACACAATCGCTTCACCGGTCTTGAAACCGTGATGTGCTGGAGATTTCTTCTGCTGGGTCGTCATTCGTTCTAAAAACTCCCTGTTACATACCCGGGGATGCCGGGGTTGGGTCGGTCAGGCCCTGATGAGACGGGGGAACCGTCAGGTGACTCCGCACTGGTCCAGCCGTGCACGCAAAAACACACCTTCCCGTCTTGCGGGGTTCGATAACGTAAACGCTCGATATGTCACGGAAACCGCGTGCAAAAGAGGTGTTGCTTTCGTGGTGTTTTTGGGCACACAAATGCCACGCTGTGGATCAGTGTCGTTGGTGTACCACAAAAATAGGCGCAAATCAATAATTTGCTTCGACCGTGGCCGCAACATCACATGGCGGCTCAATAACCGCCTAAAAATTAGCCGCTAAAATACTGTCAAATGCTTCGCGACGGACCCTCATGGCAAAAGAAGCAAAAAAATTTCACTTACCGACTGAAGAAACACGAAAGCCTCTTAAACTCTTCGTAATTCCACGCCAATATCCGATTCGACTGAAAAGGCAAAATCCGTAAATTGGCGGTGCTTTTTTATATTAAAGTGTGATTTTTGGAGGAATCCACGTCAAATGGGCTACAGAAATAATCCAAAACGCGAAAAACAGATCGAAAAAGCGCGCCAGCAGGCAATTGCCGAAAATGTCCAATTTCTTGATCCGGGTATTCTTTATGGAAGGGCAAGTGCCGACGATATAGAATATTATTCCGCGGAGATGCTGGCAGCGAGCGCGGCTCACAGTTTCCAGGCGCTTTCGCACTGGACCGGAGAGACGCCTCATATCAGCATCACCCAGGTGGACGGCGTTTCACCGCGGGATATTCCGGTAACGGTCCTGACCATTATCGGCCGCAACATGCCCTTCCTTTATGATTCCGTGATGGGCGAGGTCACCAGCAGCTATCGCGGCCTTTATCTGGCAGTCCACCCCATCCTCGTCCGCGATGAGGACGCGCGGGCCGGTTACCGCCTTGCCGAGCCAGAGGACGATCCGGCTGAGAATATCAGCCTCATACAGCTTCATATCGCGCTGCTGACACAGCAGGCCGCCGCAGCGCTTGAAGAGCGCCTGCGTTTCGTGCTGACGCAGGTCCAGTTCGCCTATCGCGACTGGCGGCCCATGCTGGCGAAACTCGACGAGGCGCTGGATGAATTGTCCAAGCGTGGCTCCTCGCGACGCAAGGCCGAGCGGACGGAAGCCGTCGAATTCCTCAACTGGCTTCGCAACGACAATTTCACCTTCCTCGGCATGCGTGACTACACCTATTCCGGCAAGGGGAAAAACGCGAAGATCGAGCGCGGTGATGGCGTCGGCCTCGGCAGCCTGAGCGACCCGGATGTGCGCGTGCTGCGCCTGGGCAAGAACGCCGTGACGACGACGCCCGAAATCCTCGCCTTCCTTGATGGCCCGGATTTCCTCATCGTCACCAAGGCGAATGTGAAATCCATCGTGCACCGCCGCGCCTATATGGATTACATCGGCATCAAGCGCTTCGACGAGGACGGCAATGTCATCGGTGAATTGCGCATTGTCGGTCTTTTCACAGCGACCGCCTATACACGTTCGGTCAAGCAGATACCGCTGCTGCGTGCCAAGGTGGCGGATGTCGAGCGGCATTTCGGCTTCGACCCCAACAGCCACTCCGGCCGCATCCTGCAGAACACACTGGAAGCCTATCCGCGTGACGATCTCTTCCAGATCGAGACCGATCTTCTGATCCGTTTCATCGAGCAGATCATGGAACTGAGCGACCGTCCGCGTGTGCGGGTCCTTGCGCGTATCGACCGTTTCGACCGCTTCGTTTCCGCCATCATCTTCGTGCCGCGCGAGGAATATAATTCCTATGTGCGCGAGAAGATCGGCGATTATCTAAGCAAGGTCTATGACGGACATATCTCCGCCTATTACCCCGCTTTCCCTGAAGGCGCCGTCGCCCGCGTCCATTTCATCGTCGGCCGCACGGAAGGCAAGACGCCGCGCATCGCTCAGGACAAGCTTGAAGACGCCGTCAGCGACATCGCTGCGCGCTGGATAGACCACTTCATTGCCTTGTCGGAACCGGGCGCAGCGGTGCTGGAGGTGGATCAGGCCTATCAGGAAGCCTTCACGCCCGAAGAGGCGATCGGCGACATGCCGGATATTCTGGGCGCGGCAAAGGGTGAACCGGTCCGCATCGAATTCTATCAGCAGGAAGGCCAGTCGCCCGAGACGCTGTCACTGAAGATCTTCCACCGCGATGGCCATCTGCCGCTTTCGCGGCGTGTGCCGCTGCTCGAAAATCTGGGCTTCAACGTCATCAGCGAACGTACCTTCGATATCGGCGTCGTTGCGGATGGCGAAAAGCGCGATATCGTGCTGCACGACATGGAACTGTCCGTCGCTGCGGGCACGACGCTCGATCTGCCGCAGTACGGGCCGAAACTCGAGGAGGCCTTCCTTGCCGCCTTCTCCGGCAAGGTGGACAATGACAACTTCAACCGTCTGATCCTTGCCTGCGGCCTCACCGTGCGCGAAGTCTCCGTGCTGCGCGCCTATGCCAGGTATCTGCGCCAGACCGGCATCGTCTATTCGCAGGAGCATATTTCCGAAACGCTCTACAAATATCCGGCCATTTCCCGGAATATTTTCGCACTGTTCAAGGCCGGTTTCGATCCCTCTGTCGATGAAAAGAAGCGGCTGAAAAAGCTCGCCGAGATACACAAGGCAATCGAAGCAGCCCTGAGCGGCGTTCCCAATCTCGATGAGGACCGCACCCTCAGACGTTACGTCAACGCCATCGACGCGACGCTGCGCACCAACTACTTCCAGAAAAATGCCGATGGCACGCCACGTGACATTCTGGCGTTCAAGTTCGATCCCAAGCATCTGGATGGCCTGCCGGACCCGCGTCCCTTCCGCGAAATCTTCGTTTACGGAACCGAAGTCGAAGGCGTGCATCTGCGCTTCGGCAAGGTAGCACGCGGCGGTCTGCGCTGGTCGGATCGCGGCCAGGATTACCGCACGGAAGTGCTCGGCCTCGTCAAGGCACAACAGGTCAAGAATGCGGTGATCGTTCCGGTCGGCGCCAAGGGCGGCTTCTTCCCGAAGAACCTCCCGGCCGGCGGCTCCCGCGATGAGGTCTTCAATGCCGGCCGCGAGGCCTACAAGACCTATATCCGCACCCTGCTGTCCATCACCGACAATATCGTCGATGACGCCATCATACCGCCTGCCGATACGCTGCGGCTCGATGGGGACGACCCCTATTTCGTTGTCGCCGCCGACAAGGGAACGGCAACCTTCTCCGATACGGCAAACGGCCTTGCCCGCGAAGCCGGCTTCTGGCTGGACGACGCCTTCGCATCGGGTGGTTCCGCCGGTTACGACCACAAGAAAATGGGCATCACCGCCCGTGGTGCATGGGAAACGGTAAAGCGCCATTTCCGTGAAATGGACACCGACATCCAGACCACACCCTTCACTGTGGCGGGCGTAGGGGATATGTCCGGCGACGTCTTCGGCAACGGCATGCTGCTGTCGGAAAAGATCAGGCTTATCGCCGCCTTCGATCACCGCGACATCTTCATCGATCCCAACCCCGATACCGACAGGTCCTTTGCAGAGCGCAAGCGGCTTTTCGAACTGCCGCGTTCCAGCTGGCAGGATTATGACCGCTCGGCCCTTTCCGCCGGCGCAATGATCATTTCCCGCTCGGAAAAATCGGTGACGCTGACGCCGGAAGCCGTCGCTGCCATCGGTATCGACAAATCCGTCGCCACGCCCTTCGAGATCATGACCGCCATTCTGAAGGCGCCGACCGATCTCCTCTGGTTCGGCGGCATCGGCACCTATATCAAGGCGGCGGTGGAAACCAATGCCGAGGTGGGTGACAGGGCGAACGACCCCATCCGCGTCAACGCCACCGAACTGCGCGCCAAGGTCATCGGCGAAGGCGCCAATCTCGGCATCACCCAGAAGGGCCGCATTGCCTATGCGCTTTCGGGCGGGCGATGCAATTCCGATGCCATCGACAACTCGGCCGGGGTGAACTCCTCCGACGTCGAAGTCAACATCAAGATCGCGCTTGCCTCCGCCGTTAACAGCGGCCGCCTGACGATGCCGAAGCGCAATCAGCTTCTTGCCTCCATGACGCCGGAAGTGGCGCAGCTGGTGCTGCGCAACAACTACCTGCAATCACTGGCGATCTCGCTGACGGAACGGCTGGGGCTCGCAAACCGCGAAGAACTTGGCCGCCTGATGGGCGCGCTTGAGGCGACGGGGCAGCTGAACCGTAAGGTCGAAACCCTGCCTGATAATGCCGAGTTCAGCGAAAGATATGCCTCTGGCAAGCCGCTGACCCGGCCGGAAATCGGTGTGCTTCTGTCTTATGCCAAGCTGACGCTGTTCGACGCACTGGTGGCGAGCCCGCTGCCGGATGAGCCTTATCTCCAGCATCTGCTAGTCGACTATTTCCCGGCCAAGATGCAGAAGAACTATGCCGACGACATCAAGGCGCATCGTCTGCACCGTGAAATCGTCGCGACCGCGCTCGCCAACGCCGTGGTCAACCGCGGTGGACCGGGCTTCGTGCAGAAACTTGGCGATGCAAGCGGTCTTCTCGCAGCTGACGTCGTCAAGGCGGCGGTCATTGTCGAAGATGGTTTCGGCCTCAAACGTCTGTGGAGTGAGGTCGACGCGCTTGATGGCAAGATCGGTGGGCAAGTCCAGAACGGGCTTTATGCCACCATCACCCGCATCTTCTCCGATGCAAGCAGGCTTTACCTGCAGACCCGAAGCGCAGGCGCTGCAACAGGCGACATGGCGACCGAGATCGAGCGACTGAAAACCGCCATCAAGACGCTGTCGCCGGCAGCGGCGAAATATCGTCGCGAGCTTGGCGTCACGGAAATCGACGGCGTTCCGGCCGCCCTTCTGGAAGAGCTGGATACGCTTTCCCTGCTGGTCTATGTGCCCGAGATCATGCGTATCGCCGAAAGCGCGGGCACGACGCTTGCCCGCGCCGCCGAAAGCTATGCCACCGTTTCCTCGACATTCCGTGTGGCACGCCTGCTGGATGCCAGCCAGCGCATCGCACCGGCCGATCATTACGAGAGCCTGGCTCTTCTGCGCAGCCAGGACCAGATATCTTCCTCGAGACGCCGGATCGTCATCTCTGCGCTGACGGAATATGCAAAGGAGAAAGATCCGGTTCAGGCCTGGTATGCCGCCGACCGCGTGCGGGTGAACCGCATCGTCTCCGAGCTGGGCGCGCTCAGTGAAAGCGGCGATACCAACCTTGCCCGCCTGACAGTGGCGGCCGGGTTGCTTGGCGATATCGTTCAGGCACGCTGATCGGCACTCTTAAAAACGCCATCCGGGTTATCGACCCGGATGGCGAAAAACCAAGCGGATGACCGGCATCCCGCACTCTATCCTTCCCGATTATCCGATAGGACGATGAATGACTGTCCCCTCCCAAAACGCGGAAACAGTGGTTGCCAAACGCGGCATCTGGGGCTGGGTCATGTTCGACTGGGCGGCGCAGCCGTTTTTCACCGTCGTCACCACCTTCGTTTTCGGGCCTTATTTCGTCGCCCGCCTCACCGACGATCCGATTTCGGCACAGGCGACATGGAGCAATATGGCGACGGTCTCCTCGATCATCATCGCCCTCTTCTCGCCCATCCTCGGCTCCATCGCTGATCAATCCGGCGCGCGCAAGCCGTGGATCGCCTTTTTTGCCGTCATCAAGATCGTCAGCCTTTTCTTATTGTGGTTTGCGGCGCCGGGTTCACCGATCATCCTGCCGATCATCTGCATGATCCTTGCTTCCATCGCGGCGGAATTCTCGATTGTCTTCAACGATTCCATGATGCCGCGACTGACCAACCCGCAAAATGTCGGGCGCATTTCCAATCTCGCCTGGGGGCTGGGTTATCTCGGCGGCATGGTAGTGCTGATTGCGGTGGTGACACTTCTGGCCGCGAGCCCGCAGACCGGGCTGACCATCGCCGGCATCAAGCCGCTCTTCGGTCTCGACCCCGCAACCGGTGAGGACGCCAGAATAACCGGCCCGCTCGCAGCACTCTGGTATCTCATCTTCATACTACCGATGTTTCTGTTGACCCCGGACGCCGAAAAGGGCCTGCCGTTCAAGGCCGCGATCCGTTCAGGGCTGGGGGAGCTAAAAATCACGCTCCGCGAGCTGCGCTACCGCCCCGTGCTTTTGCGGTTCCTGATCGCACGCATGCTCTATCAGGACGGCGTCAATGGCGTTCTCATACTCGGCGGCGCCTTTGCCGCCGGCATGTTCGGCTGGGCGACGATGGAAATCGGCCTCTTCGGCATTCTCCTCAACGTCGTCGCCATCGCGGGCTGTTTTGCCGCCGGGCGCGTCGATCAGAAACTCGGTTCGCGCATCACCATCCTCATCAGTCTGGCGCTCCTGTTATTGGCCACGCTCGGCATCGTCTCCACGGAAAAGGGATCGACCCTGTTCGGCTGGATACAATTATCCACGGTAGACAATGGCGGCATCTTCGCGACAGGCGCGGAAAAGGCCTATCTGCTCTATGGCGTGCTGATCGGCCTCGCCTTCGGCCCCGTTCAGGCCTCGTCACGCTCTTATCTCGCCCGCAATATCACCGTGGCGGAAGCCGGCCGTTATTTCGGCATCTACGCGCTTTCCGGGCGCGCCACGAGTTTCATGGCGACGCTGTCGTTTTCCATAGCGACCTATATAAGCGGCTCCGCCCATATTGGCATGGCCACGCTCATCGTGTTCCTGGGAGCTGGATTCCTGCTACTGCTGCGCGTGCCTGAACGCGCCGCAAGTTGACCGATCTAGAGCCAGAGATGCGCGGGGAGACAACGCACTCGGCATGGTCAACGTCATCCTCTGGCTTGACCTGAGGATGATGGGAGATGTTTTCAACACCTTAGTCTGCGATCAGAAAACTGCATCGCAGACATGGGCGAGCGAAGCCGGAACAGCGCGCCACTTCCGGCGTACTCGTCACGCCATCACAGCTGGTCGAGCTTTTGCTGCAATGCGCGCAGCTGCGCCTTCAGCTCATCAATTTCGGATGCATTCGGCTTGCGGGTTTCCTTGGGCGCCTGCGGCATTGCGAAAGGCGTGAAACCCTGCATCGCCTGCCGAAACAGTTCCGTATTGCGGCGGATCTGCTCTTCCATCATTTGCAGCGGCGCCTGAAAATTGCGGGCAAGAGAGCCGTCGCCAAAAGCCTTGGCCATATGCTCCTGCATCTGGCTCTGCTGGTCGGAGAACGTCTTCATCGAATGTTCGAGGAAGGTCGGCACGACCATCTGCATCTGGTCGCCGTAATAGGAGATCAGCTGCCGCAGAAACGCCGTCGGCAACAGCGTATTGCCGGTTTTGGCCTCCTGTTCGACGATGATCTGCGTCAGGACAGCATGGGTAATATCTTCGGACGACTTGGCATCCTGGACCTTGAAGTCCTCGCCGCGCTTGACCATCTGCGCCAGATCATCAAGCGTCACATAGGTGCTGGTGCCGGTGTTGTAGAGCCGCCGGTTGGCGTATTTTTTAATGATTGTTTCGCCGTCGTGTTTCGCCATGCCCGCCTCCTCGCGATGATGGTATTTTTTTGTTTTTTGGTGTTCTTGCTCTTCCCGGCTCAAAGTGTATGCGCAAAACAAGCCCTCTGACAAATGTTTTGTGCATCGCAACAGTTTGTTTTTTGCGCAGCAATTTTTCGCAAGATTCCCGGGTGATTTAGCAACATCTTTTAAAGCAACTTTCGGCATTTGACTTGTATTGAAAGCTTTGCCAGTCTCCGCCCGCATGTGAGGAGAATAGAGATGACCCTGCCTTCAATCGTGATTGCCAGCGCTGCGCGCACCGCCGTCGGCTCTTTCAATGGCCATTTCGCCAATACGCCAGCCCATGAACTCGGGGCGACCGTTATCGGCGCGGTGATGGAACGTGCCGGCATCACGGCAAACGAAGTCGATGAAGTCATTCTCGGTCAGGTGCTGACGGCAGGCGAAGGGCAGAACCCGGCGCGGCAGGCGGCAATGAAGGCCGGCATTCCACAGGAGGCAACCGCCTTCGGCCTCAATCAGCTCTGCGGCTCCGGCCTGCGCGCCGTGGCCCTCGGCATGCAGCAGATCGCGACCGGCGACGCGAACATCGTCATTGCCGGCGGGCAGGAATCCATGTCCATGGCGCCTCACTGCGCCCATTTGCGCAGCGGCGTGAAGATGGGCGATTTCAAGATGATAGACACCATGCTCAAGGACGGTCTGACCGACGCCTTTTACGGTTACCACATGGGCATCACCGCCGAGAATATCGCCCGCCAATGGCAACTCTCCCGCGATGAACAGGATCAGTTCGCCGTCGCATCGCAAAACAAAGCCGAAGCGGCGCAGAACGCCGGCCGCTTTACGGACGAGATCGTCGCCTTCACGGTCAAAGGCCGCAAGGCCGATATCGTCATCGATGCTGACGAACATATCCGCCATGGAGCTTCGCTGGAAACCATGGCCAAGCTACGCCCCGCCTTTGACAAGGAGGGCACTGTCACGGCCGGCAATGCCTCCGGCCTGAATGATGGCGCAGCCGCCGCACTTTTGATGTCTGAACAGGAAGCCGCAAAACGCGGCATCAAGCCGCTGGCGCGCATCGCCTCCTGGGCAACGGCGGGCGTCGATCCCCAGATCATGGGCACCGGGCCCATTCCTGCCTCTCGCAAGGCGCTGGCCAAGGCCGGCTGGTCGATCAATGATATCGGCCTTGTGGAGGCCAACGAAGCCTTTGCCGCCCAATCCTGCGCAGTGGTGCGCGAGCTGGGCCTCGATCCGGCCATTGTCAACGTTAATGGTGGGGCAATCGCCATCGGCCATCCAATCGGTGCTTCCGGCGCACGCGTCCTGAACACGCTGATTTATGAGATGCGCCGCCGCAACGTATCGAAGGGCCTCGCAACACTCTGCATCGGCGGCGGCATGGGCGTCGCCATGTGCATCGAGGCGCTCTGAAGCCGCTATACGGCTTTCCAAAAATCAATTCCGGTTCGGTGAACAATAGGGTAGAAGCGGCCTCCCATTGGCCGCATTTCTGTGGCCGTTGAGCACGACAAACAGGTTGAGCAGGATGAAGCATCGCGCATGAGCAGGCGCTTCAGTGACAGGTCATGGAGGCCGATATGAGCCGGGTTGCGTTGATTTCCGGCGGGACAAGCGGCATAGGCGCCGCGATTGCCCGCGCCCTGCAGGCAGCCGGCTACCGGGTGGCCGTCAACTACGCGTTCACGACGGACCGGGCGGAAGCCTTCCAGAAGGAAACCGGCATCCCTGCATATCAGTGGGACGTACGCGACTATGACGCCTGCGCAAATGGCATCGCGAAGGTGGAAGAGACCTTCGGGCCGGTCGAAATCCTTGTCAACAATGCCGGCATCACCCGCGATGCCATGTTTCACAAGATGTCGCCGCAGCAGTGGCGCGAGGTGATCGACACCAACCTTACCGGCGTGTTCAACATGACACATCCCGTCTGGCCGGGCATGCGCGACCGCGGCTTCGGCCGTATCGTCAATATTTCCTCCATCAATGGCCAGAAGGGGCAGGCCGGCCAGACCAATTATTCCGCCTCGAAGGCAGGCGATATCGGCTTCACCAAGGCGCTCGCCCAGGAAGGCGCCAGCCGCAACATCACGGTCAACGCCATCTGCCCCGGTTATATCGGCACCGAGATGGTGAGAGCGATACCGGAGAAAGTCCTGGCTGAACGGATCGTGCCGCAGATTCCGGTCGGGCGGCTGGGTGAACCGGAGGAGATCGCCCGCTGCGTGCTGTTTCTGGTGTCAGACGAGGCCGGCTTCATAACCGGTTCCACGATGACGGCGAATGGCGGGCAATATTTCGCCTGACGACGGCAAACTTGACCCGCTCGGCCGCACAAGCGGTAAACTTTTCGTGATGTCTATCGCTCCGATTTTGGTGCACACAAAAACTTGAGCACGAAAAACCGGAAAATGACAATCGCTAAGCTAATGAAAATACGATAGTTTTTGTATAGTTTAGAATGAGTCTAGAAATCTCCGGCCGATTCAAAAATAGGTTTTTCTTGACATTTGGTGTCCTGTTTTGGTTTAAGAACGAAAACAACGTGTTGCGTCATACAGGCAGTCCATCATGCTGGTTTGCAGCTGCAATTACATCACCGATCACGATATCCGGGACGTCATCAACGAACTCCTCGATGAGGACTGTTGGCAGCTGATTGTTCCTGCAAAAGTGTATCACGCCATGGAAAAACGCGGTCGCTGCTGCGGCTGTTTTCCGACCGTTGTCGACCTGATCATCAAGACCACCGAAGAATATCACGCCCGTCGCCACTCGACTGAGGCCGATGTTTTTGATTTTATGTCCCGCTTGAAGCGATTCCATGAAGAGAACAGGAGAGCGGACATTGAAAGGCGACAAAAAAGTCATCGAGCGGCTTAACGAGGCCCTTTTTCTCGAACTCGGCGCGGTGAACCAATATTGGCTTCATTACCGGCTGCTGAACGACTGGGGCTACACCAAGCTCGCAAAGAAGGAGCGCGCAGAATCCATCGAAGAGATGCAGCACGCCGACAAGATCATCGATCGTATCATCTTCCTTGAAGGTCATCCCAACCTTCAGACCCTTGCTCCCCTGCGCATCGGACAGAACGTCAAGGAAGTACTCGAGGCCGATCTGGCCGGTGAATACGACGCCCGCACCTCCTACAAGAAGTCCCGTGACATCTGTCACGAGGCCGGCGACTACGTCTCCATGAAGCTGTTCGAAACCCTGCTGATCGACGAGGAAGGCCATATCGACTTCCTCGAAACCCAGCTCGAACTGCTCGGCAAGATCGGCGAGGAAAAATACGGCCAGCTCAACGCCGATTCCGCCAACGAAGCGGAATAAGCTCTCAGCATCGGACAGGGAAAAGGCGGCCACGGGGCCGCCTTTTTTATTTGCCGGAGAGGTGACGGAACTCCGTAACCACCTTCTCATAGACAGCACGCTTGAACGGAACGATCAGTTCCGGCAGGCTTTCCATGGGCTTCCAGCCCCAGGCATCGAATTCAGCCGTATGTCCCGTCGGTGGCGGGTCGATCTGGATTTCACTTTCGTCGCCTTCGAAGCGGAAGGCGAACCAGCGCTGCGCCTGCCCGCGATATTTGCCTCTCAACCCGATACCGATCAACTCGGGCGGCAGATCATAATGAATCCAGTCGCTTGCTTCTGCCAGCAGCGTCACCGATTTCATTCCGGTCTCTTCGTAAAGCTCGCGAATGGCGGCTGTCAAAGGCCGTTCGCCATCGTCAATGCCGCCCTGCGGCATCTGCCACAATTGCGGTGAGCCGTCATATTCGGAATTGCCTTCCCGGATGCGCCGGCCAGCCCAGACGAGGCCCTCGGCATTCAAAACCATTATTCCCGCGCAGGGACGGTAAGGCAAATCTTCTGCTTTGATTGTCATGGGAAACCCGCATTGTCTGAGCGCTGAAAGGCGCGGAAATGGCCGCAGGCAAGGTTTACTGCCCCGCCGGCTCCGAAACAAGCGCAGAAACGCCGACAATCTCGACGCCGCGGCCCCCGGCTTCACGCGACCATTTGGAGATCGCCGCAATACTCTCATCAAAGGCCGATGCGACACCAATTGCCTGGCCATTGCGGCGGGCAATGCGCTCCAACTCGTCCAGCTTGCGCAAGATGGAAGCTTCGGTTACTTCACCATCGAGCAGAATATCGGCAAATCCCTGTGGGGCGGAGATGGCCTTTGCAATTCCGCCGCTCAGCGACTGCGCCGAGGAACCGTCATCCAGAAACAGCAGACCGCGTTTGCCGATATCGCGCATCACCGGCTCCAGCGCCGCCTGCTCGGCCAGAAAGCGTCCACCGAGATAATTCATGATGCCGGTATAATTGGTGATCTTCGCCATTGAGCGATGCAGCCGGTCAAGATTGACCTTGGCCGGATCGCCGGCCAGCAACGTGTCCGGCCCGGGATTGGTGCCGGGATAACCGAAAGGCTCCAGCGGTATCTGGAGAAGGATTTCATGCCCCTCACGGCGCGCTTCCTGCATCCACCGCTGCAGGCTGTTGCCGCTCGCGGCAAAACCAAGCGTCACCTCCGGCGGCAATTCCCGGATCGCTTTTTGCGAACCAGTCTGGCTGAGGCCGAGACCGCCGACCACGATCGCCACCCGGGTGCCGCGCGCGCCGGACCATGGCCGGGCATATTGTTCCATCGGTCGCAGGCCATCTGCACCAACGACGGGCAGCCTGCCGAACGCAGTCTCTTCCAGCAGCTCTTCATTGGGGCGCATGGCCATGCGCGGATCCTGGCCATAGGTCTGCCCACTCATTAGCACCGGCCCCTCGCCGTCACGGGGCCGGGGAGAATAAACGGATACCACATTGCCATCCGGCATGGTTGCGCGATTGATATTGGCGCCGGAACGACCGCTTTGCGTCTGCAGGCCTGCATTTTCGCCGGCAACCTGTTCGGCAACTGCTGTCTCAGGCACCTTTGTAGCCAGCGGCGCCGCCGTCTCAGGCCCGGAGGCCGTCTTCTGCAGGTTGCCGGGCGAAAGCGCCGTATAGACGGAAAGGCCGCCGATCGAAAGAACCGCAAGCGCAGACAAAACCATAATGACGGAAAAGCGCCGGTTGATACCGGCGCTTTTTTTCTGACGACCCAGAAGCGGTTTTCGCAGGTCCGAAGGCAATGAACGATCCGTCCAAATGGTTGGGCATTCAAGAAAATGTGCCGGCTGGCCGGCGCACTGTCTTACTGCTTGTTGACCACAGCCTTGTCCGGGTTCGGCGGGAAGGACGGATCCGTCTTGACGCCGCGCAACAGGTCCAGCGCATAATTGAGCTGGATATCGTCCTTGGCTTCCGGCGGCACATAGGCGGAGGAGCCCGAACCTTCATCGGTCTCGCTCTGGCCCTTGATATGGCCGGAAAGGCTGGATTCGCCCTCAGAGGTGACACGGCCCTGCAATTCCGGCGGCAACGGCTGTTCCACCTTGATGTCCGGCTCGATGCCCGTTCCCTGGATCGACTTGCCCGACGGCGTGTAATAAAGCGCCGTGGTCAGACGCAGCGCACCTGCCTCACCGAGCGGAATGATCGTCTGAACGGATCCCTTGCCGAAGGAACGCGTACCGACCACGGTCGCACGACGCAGATCCTGCAGGGCGCCGGCAACGATTTCCGAAGCCGAAGCCGAACCGCCGTTGACGAGGACGATCACCGGCTTGCCGTCGGTCAGATCGCCTGCCGTCGCGTTGAAGCGGCGTGTCTCGTCGGGATTACGGCCGCGGGTCGAAACGACTTCACCGCGCTCAAGGAAAGCGTCGGAAACGTTGATCGCCTGATCGAGCAGGCCACCCGGGTTAAGGCGCAGGTCAAGCACATAGCCCTTCAGCTTGTCGGCCGGCACATCCGCCTTGATCTTCTTGATCGCCTTTTCGAGATCGTCATAGGTCTTCTCGGTAAAGGAGATGACCCGCAGATAACCGACATTGTCACCCTCGACACGGGACTTGACCGCCCGCACGGCAATGACATCGCGCACGACGGTGATATCGAGCGGCTTGTCGGCGCCCTGACGGATGATCGTCAGCTTGATAGGCGTCTTGACAGCGCCGCGCATCTTTTCGACGGCCTGTTCGAGCTTGAGACCACGAACGGGCGTGCCGTCGATTTCCGAAATGAAGTCACCGGCAAGGATACCCGCACGCGAAGCCGGCGTATCGTCCATCGGCGAGATCACCTTGACGAGCTCGTTCTCCATGGTCACTTCGATGCCGAGACCGCCGAATTCACCCTTTGTCTGGGTGCGCATGTCGTTGGCATCCTTGGCATTCATGAAGCTGGAATGCGGATCGAGAGAGCTGAGCATGCCGTTGATGGCATTTTCAACCAGCTTCTCGTCATCGGGTGGCGTCACATATTGTGCGCGCACGCGCTCGAACACGTCGCCAAAGATCGACAGTTCCTTGTAGGTCGAAGGCCCGGCCGCCTGTGCCGGCATGCTCGCCGAATAAATCACGCTCATCGCCGTGGCGCCCATAAGCCCACCGATAAGGAGAAGCGAAACCTTACGAATCATTGTGCGCCCTTCCGGTATTTTTTGCGGTCCACCACGGTTGGGAATCAACCGGCACACCATCTTTCCTGAACTCAATGTAGAGCGTTGGCCTGTCGGTTTCCAGCGCCAATGCTGCTGCACTCGCTACTCTTTTTGCACCCATGGAGGCGATGGGCTCTCCCGAGAACACGAACATTCCCTGCCGTGTCCTCACATTGTCCATGCCCGTCATCACCACATGATATCCGTCACCCGTATTAAGGATGATCATCCGTCCGTAACTGCGAAAATCTCCGGCAAACACCACGAAGCCGTCCGCAGGCGCCGTCACGATGGCTTCCGGCCCGCTCGCAACGACAATCCCCTTGGAAAAGTGGCCCGTACCGTCCGCATCGCCGAAACGCCGCAGCACTTCGCCCGCAACCGGCACCTCCAGCTTTCCCTTCAAACTCGCGAAGGGATATGCGGGCGCAATGCGGTTTTTATCAGGCATTCCAGCCGCGGCCGCGGCACGCTCCTTTTCACGTTCAGCCTCGGAAAGACGCGCCACGCGCTGCTCTTCCGCGCGTGCCTTTTCCATTGCTTCCCGCACCGAGGTGATCTCGCCTTCAAGCGAACTGACCAGGCCTTCCAGGCTAGTCGCCTTGCTTGCAAGCTCCTCGGATCGCTTGCGTTCCGCCTCCAGTTCCGCCGCCGTCTGCGTATTCTTGCGGTCGTTTTCGGCAATCAGCAGGTCGAGGCGTTTTTCCTCTTCCAGACTTGCCGTCATCATACCCGTAAGATCATCCTTTTCGCGAGCGATTGCCTGCCTGAGATCAGTCAATTCTTTGAGAGCGGCGACGAGCTTGTCCATTTCACCGCGAATACCTGGAACGACGGCACCGAGAAGAATGGCGCTGCGCACCGAAGCAAGCGCATCCTCCGGTGAGACCAGCAGGGCGGGGGGCGGATTGCGACCCATCCGTTGCAGCGCCGCCAGAACCTCGGCCAGCACGCCACGCCTCTCACGCAACGACGCCTTGACACCGTCTTCGCGAACGGAGAGCTTGGCCAGACGATCCTCGCCGTCGCTGATCCTGGTCTCCAGCGCCCTGCGCCGGGCAGCGGATGCAATCAGTTCTTCCCGGATGCGGGCGCTATCCTGATTGAGGGCAGCAATGCTCTCCTCGAGATTGCGGGTCTTGTCTTCCGAAAGACCGATGCTGTCGACCAGTTCCTCCAGATCCTGCCGGTTCTGGTCACGACGTTTTTCCAGCGCCTGCAACGAATCCGGAGATGAATCGCCATTTTCGGCCGGAACGGCGCCCGCATCATCGCGCGAATAGGTCGGACCGATCCCCATGACGAAAGCAGCAATAACCGCGCCCGCAAGGGCAGCGTGCCGTTTTCGTTGAGACCTGTTGTCCATTTGAACTTTCTTTGATGCCGAAGCAGAAGCGGCGATATTAGGGATTTTGCCGCGATCTTCCAAGAGGCCTGAAAGATCACGGCGGCAGAGCCGTCCGCAGCCTGTCGTGTCGCGAAGCTTCATGTTGAAATTGAGACGCCAATCCTCGTCCGAACCGTTCAAACCCGGTGATAGGGATGGCCTGAGAGAATGGTGACGGCGCGGTAAAGCTGCTCGGCAATCAGGATACGAACGATCTGGTGCGGCCAGGTAAGCTTGCCGAGGTTGATAACGGCCGCCGCCCTGTCGTAAAGGGCCGGATCCAGCCCGTCAGCGCCACCTATGGCGATAACGAGTTCGCGCTTGCCGCTGTCGCGCAGGTCACCAAAAAACGAAGCAAAGGCAGGACTGTCCAGCGCCTTGCCGCGCTCGTCCAGCAAGACGAGCACCGTGCCGTCGGGAAGATGTTTTTCCAGCATCGCGGCTTCTTCGCGCTTGCGCGTTTCCGCATTCGATGCCCGGCTTTCCGCCACTTCGATCACCCGCGAAAACTCCAGCCCGATCGCCGGGCCGGTCTTCGCAAGACGCTCGATATAACGGGACGCAAGATCCTTTTCCGGGCCGGACTTCAGCCGTCCCACCGCAAAAATCGAAATCCGCATCGCAAACCCGCACTTCTCGTAACCCAACAGGGTCCCGCTCTTAGCAGCTTGGCCTGCGGATTCCTATGCGGCCGGTTTGATTTCCGGCCAGAGGCACCCTTCCGAAGTCGAAGACGACCTTCGGCAACGGGGATGCGCTCGATCCAGGGCCTACCGGGTCAATGCAGCGTTTCTTCCGGCATGTCCGGCGTCGCCCACATTTTTTCAATATTGTAGAAGGCGCGGATTTCCGGACGGAACACATGAACGATGATATCGCCGGTGTCGATCAGCACCCAGTCTCCGGTCTCAAGACCTTCAACGCGGGCGTTTCCGAACCCTTCATCCTTCATATCCCTGAGAAGATGCTCGCAGATCGCCGAGACATGCCTGTTCGATCGCCCGGAGACCACCACCATGTAGTCCGCAAGCGCCGATTTTCCGGCAATGTCGAGAGATACGATATCTTCGGCCTTGGAGTCCTCGAGGCTCGCGAGGACGGTGTCGAGAGCATGGCCGGCGGCATCGGCGCCACTGTCCTGGCCCTTCGGGATAGCAACGAATGCTCTTCCCTTGCTGTGTACTGTTGTCAGAGGTTTTCCCTTTCCAAGAATGACAAAACAGATACTGGCAACGCGATTCTCTGCGTCACACAATAAAGGTGGCATCAAACCATTAACTTTTCAAGATATGGAGCCTGCAACCGCCGCCCCATACATCATTTGTGATTATTGCGCAGCGCCGTGGAACTGAGCGTGGAACGGGGACCGTGAATGAAGACCCAGGCAGGCGCCCGTTTTTTCCAAAGCACACCCGCGTCATCCTCATCTATCCGCGCCTGGCTGAAAGCATGCGCCATGGTCGAGGAGAGGTAGGACAAAGTGGAACCTGGCCGATCGATGACGGCAATCGGAAATGTTTCTGCGATCGTCCGCCATTTCTGCCAGCGGTGAAAACTTTTCAGATTGTCGGCCCCCATGATCCAGATGAAGCGGACATGCGGATTTTTCGCCTTCACCTTCGCAAGCGTGTTGGCCGTGTAGCTGATGCCCAGCGATTTCTCGAAGGCGGTCACCTTGATGCGCGGATCGCTGACAAGCTTTTCGCAGGCGGCGATGCGGTCCTCAAGCGACGCGAGTTCTGAACGGCTTTTCAGCGGATTGCCGGGTGTGACCATCCACCAGAGCTGGTCGAGACCCAGCCGCCGCAACGCGATCTCGGCAACAAGCGCATGGCCGGCATGCGGCGGATTAAAAGAGCCGCCGAACAGGCCGACAACCATGCCGCGTTCCGCATGCGGCATGGTGAGATAACGTCTGTCGAGGCGCTTCCCGGTCGGCAAATATCAGGTCCGTGTCTGGCCGGTGCCGCGCACACGGTATTTGAACGAGGTAAGCTGCTCGACACCGACGGGACCGCGCGCGTGCATCTTGCCCGTGGCGATACCGATTTCCGCGCCCATGCCGAATTCGCCGCCATCGGCAAATTGCGTCGAGGCATTGTGCAGCAGAATGGCCGAATCGAGTTCATTGAAGAAGCGCTCGACCACATCAGGGTCTTCGGCGATTACAGCCTCGGTATGGTTGGACGAATAGGTGCCGATGTGATCGATCGCACCTGAAATACCCTCAACCACCGCGACCGAAATGATCGCATCGAGATATTCGGTCCGCCAGTCCTCTTCCGTCGCGGCCTTCAGGCCCTCAACCACGCTTCGAACCGCCTGCGAGCCACGCACTTCGCAACCGGCCGCAATCAAGTCATTAACGAGCGGTGCGAGATGCGTGGAGACAGCGGCGGCGTCGACCAGCAATGTCTCCGCCGCCCCGCAAATACCGGTGCGGCGCATCTTGGCATTAACGACGATGCGTTTCGCCATGTCGAGATCGGCCGAGGCATCGACATAGATATGGCAAATGCCTTCCAGATGGGCGAAGACGGGCACCCGTGCCTCAGACTGCACCCGCGCAACCAGGCTTTTGCCGCCGCGCGGCACAATCACATCAACCGAGCCGTTCAATCCGCCCAAAAGCGCGCCGACCGCGGCACGGTCTGTCACCGGCACAAGCTGAATGGCATGTTCGGGAAGCCCGGCAATCTTCAAACCCTCCACGAGGCAGGCATGGATAGCACGCGATGAATATTGCGAATCCGAGCCGCCGCGCAGGATGACCGCATTGCCGGCCTTGAGGCAAAGTGCGCCGGCATCCGCCGTTACATTCGGGCGGCTTTCGTAAATGACGCCGATAACACCAAGCGGTGTGCGTACGCGCTCGATCTTCAGCCCGTTCGGACGATCCCAGGCGGCGATGACCTCGCCGACCGGATCGGGCAGCGCCGCAACCGAGCGGATACCTTCGGCGATACCAGCGATCCGCGCATCGTTGAGCGTGAGCCTGTCCACGAAGGAAGCGGCAAGACCGGCGGTTTCCGCCGCCGCCAGATCCTTGCGGTTGGCAGCGAGGATCGCTTCCTTCGACGCCTCGATGGCGGATGCCATGGCGAGAAGCGCGCGGTTCTTCTGGTCTGTGCCGGCGATGGACAACGGTCGCGAAGCAGCTTTTGCCTGAGCGCCGATGGTCATCATCAGCGCGTCAATATCATGGCTCTGCTTCACGGCCTGTTCAGGCATGGATCTCATCCTTCTTTGCATGTTTAACTTTGACGGCAGCGCCGGTCATCACGAGGTCGTCACGATGGATCATCGCCGCCCGCCCAACATAACCGAGGATCGCCTCGATCTCGTTGGACTTGTGACCGATGATGAGACGCGCCTCTTCCGCGTCATAACCCGCAAGACCGCGCGCAATTTCACGACCTTCGACACCGATAATGGCAACCGCATCACCGCGTCCGAAATTGCCCTTCACCGTCCGCACGCCCGCGGGAAGCAGGCTTTTGCCGGCATAAAGGGCCTTTTCCGCGCCGGCATCCACGTGGATTTCGCCAGCCGGCTGCAATTGCCCGGCAATCCAGGTCTTGCGCGCTGTCACCGGCGTGCCTGATGGCGCAAACCACGAGGAACGAGCGCCATTTTCAATGGCCTTCAGCGGATTGAGCGTCTTGCCGGAGGCGATGATCATGCCGCAGCCGGCAGCGGTCGCGATCTTGCCAGCATCGATCTTGGTGCGCATGCCGCCGCGCGAAAGCTCGGAGGCCGCCCCGCCCGCCATGGCCTCGATTTCGGGGGTGATATCGGCGATCGTCTCAAGGAATTTTGCATCCGGATCAAGATGCGGCGGGGCCGTATAAAGCCCGTCAATATCCGACAGCAGGACCAGCAGATCCGCACCCGTCATGGTCGCCACGCGCGCCGCCAGACGGTCATTGTCGCCATAACGGATTTCGGTGGTCGCCACGGTATCGTTTTCATTGATGATCGGAATGGCGCCGATTTTCAGGAGCTGATTGATCGTGGCGCGCGCATTGAGATAACGGCGCCGCTCTTCGGTGTCAGACAACGTCAACAGAATCTGCCCGGCGACGATTTCGTGCCGCGACAGGCTTTCCGACCATGCCCGCGCCAGCGCAATCTGCCCGACAGCCGCCGCCGCCTGGCTTTCTTCCAGCTTCAATGCGCCGGAAGGCAGGCCGAGCACAGTGCGGCCAAGCGCAATCGCGCCCGAAGACACGACCTGAAGATCCGCACCGTTTTTCTTCAGCGCGGCGATATCCTCGCAGATGGCATCGAGCCAGTCCTTCTTGAGGCCAGTCTTCCGGTCCACCAGAAGCGCCGATCCGATCTTGATGACGATCCGGTGGTGGCTCGCCAGCGGCTTGCGCGTCAGGCTCATAAGCGGTCGTCCCCTTCCTCGGCCTCGCTGTCCTCATGCGGCATCGACCGGTCGGGAAGTGCGGTTTCACCGCCATTGCTCGCCGAAACGATGATGTCGCGAAGGGCGCGCAACGCTTCCGTCATGCCGATATGCGCGGCAGCCGACAGAAGAAGCGGCGGGCGGCCGCAGGCCTTTTCCAGTTCCTTGGCCTTCTTTTTCAGTTCTTTTTCATCCAGCACGTCGATCTGCGACAGCGCGACGATTTCCGCCTTGTCCGTCAGCCCGCCGCCATAGGCATCCAGCTCGGCCTTGACCGTCTTATAGGCCTTGCCGACTTTTTCTTCCTGTGCGGAGACGAGATGCAGAAGCACGCGGGTGCGCTCGACGTGACCAAGGAAGCGGTCGCCGATGCCGACACCCTCATGCGCGCCTTCGATCAGGCCGGGAATATCGGCAAGCACGAATTCGCGGCCATCAATGGTTGCAACGCCAAGGTTCGGATGCAGCGTGGTGAAGGGATAATTGGCGATCTTCGGCCGTGCGCGGGTCACGGTCGCAAGAAAAGTGGACTTGCCTGCATTGGGCAGACCGACGAGACCGGCATCGGCGATCAGCTTCAGGCGAAGCCAGACCGTCTTTTCCTCGCCCGCAAGGCCCGGATTGGCATGGGTGGGCGCCTGGTTGGTGGACGACTTGAAATAGGCATTGCCGAAGCCGCCATTGCCGCCGGCTGCGAGACGGAAGCGCTGGCCTTCCTTGGTGAGGTCAACGATCAGCGTCTCGTTATCTTCCTCGAAAATCTGCGTACCGACCGGCACCCTCAGCACCACATCCGACCCCTTGGCGCCGGTGCGGGTCTTGCCCATGCCGTGCTGTCCGATCGAGGCCTTGAAATGCTGCTGGAAACGGAAGTCGATCAGCGTGTTGAGACCGTTGACCACCTCAACCCAGACATCGCCGCCGCGTCCGCCGTCGCCACCGTCAGGACCACCGAATTCGATGAATTTTTCGCGCCGGAAGGACACGGCACCCGCGCCGCCATCGCCGGACTTGATATAGACTTTTGCTTCATCGAGAAATTTCATCGGACTGCCGTTCTGTCGGTTTTCGGACGCAGCAATCTTTCCGCTGCGTCAAACAAAAATATTGTCGTTTCGAATACAAGCGCTTCTCCGCAAGGTCAAAGACTATCGTGCGGGAAGCCCCTGCGCGAGACAAGGCCGGTCCGGGGCAAACCGGCCCTGTTCAAAGCATCGGGCCGAAAACTGTATGTGGTTTTCGGCCCGATGCTCCTCAGGTATCAACGACGCGGCGCAATGAAATCTTCCGCCGTGATCATCGTGTCGATATGGGCCACCATGGCGGCACGCGCCGTGGCGTAGATCTGGTGGCAGCCGGTCACCCGGAAACCGAGTTTCTCCTGCACACGCAGCGAAGCGGGATTATCCGCAAACACGCCGGAATGAAGGATCACCCCGGGCATGCGGCGGAAGAACCGCTCGACCACGGCAGCCACCGCCTCGGTCATGTAACCCTTGCCCCAGTAGAAGCGGTTCAACCAGTAGCCGAGATGCCACTCGCCATGCCGCAATTCCACCGAGACCACGCCGATCAGGGTATCGTCACCACTGGTAATGGCGAAATCCCAGTCGGGCAGGGTGCCGGAGGTGCGCAGGACCAGCCATTCCAGCGCATCCTGCTTGTGGTAGGGCGCGGGAACACGGGCCAGCATCCTCGTCACGGCGAAATCGCCAAGCGATTCCGCAATGCTGCCGGCATCGGAAAGCCGCTGCGGCCGCAGCACCAGACGCTTTGTCTCGATGACGGGGCAGGGGCCGGGCGGCGCCACGGTGGTGGAAGTTCGCCGTCGGGTCAGTTCGAGCGCACTCATCCCATATCCCCCCAGCTCTTCAGCGAAACCCAGGTCTTGCGGTCCAGCCTGTACCATTCGACCGGCACCATGCCGCCGAGCGCCAGAGACCCGACCATGCCGGAGCCCTGGAACTGGAAACCGCACTTCTGGATGACGCGGCGCGAAGCAATGTTGGTGACCCGGCAACGGGCATCGATCTGGTCGATTTCACGCGTGCGGAAGGCCATGTCGATCAGCGCATGCGCCGCTTCCGTCATGTAACCCCGGTTCCAGTAGGGTTCCCCCAGCCAGTAACCGATTTCCAGCGTCTTTTCGTCTTCCTGGGGTTCGAGCGCGCAGCAGCCCAGAAACTCGCCATTGTCCATGCGGGTAATCGCATAGACGCACTTGCCAATCTCGCCAGCTTTGGAGCGTCGCACAAAATCCGCGGCGTCTTTCGCCGTGTAGGGGTGCGGCATACGCGACACCATGGTCGCGATATTGGCATTGTTGGCAAGATGGGCAAGGGCGTCGATGTCTTCTTCGTGAGGCTTGCGCAAAACCAGCCTCTGCGACAGTAAAACGGGGCAATCGCTCCTCGACCGATCGGGCCTCGGCCGTTCCTCGGGTGACCGTGATTGGTCAACCCTCAACAATTCAGCTTGCATGGTTCAGTCCCTCCATGAGGTTAAAGAAAAAGGGGAGTTGGGTGGTGTCCCATCTCCCCTGTTTTCTTGACTGAACCTGATACGTCTCAGCCGGGTCGATGGGACACCGGCTGCATATGACGCTTACCGGCTTATTCTGCGGCTTCCGCTTTCGGGGCCACGGATACGAATACGCGGCCGTTGGCCTTCGTGCGGAAGTTCACGTTGCCTGCGGTCAGTGCGAAAATCGTGTGGTCCTTGCCGATGCCGACGTTGGCGCCCGGATGCCACTGCGTTCCGCGCTGACGCAGAATAATGTTGCCTGGAATGACGGCTTCGCCGCCGAACTTCTTCACGCCAAGGCGCTTGGATTCGGAATCGCGACCGTTACGCGAGGAACCGCCAGCTTTTTTGTGTGCCATTGGAGTTCTCCTTTAAACCTTGTTTCCCGTGTCGCGCCGATCAGGCAGCAACGATGTCCGTAATGCGGACGACAGTGTGATGCTGACGATGGCCGCGCGAACGCTTGGAGTTCTGACGACGACGCTTCTTGAAGGCGATGACCTTCTTGCCGCGATTGTGCTCGACAACTTCAGCCTTGACGATGGCGCCCTTGACGAAGGGAGCACCGATCTTGGCGTCGGCGCCTTCGCCAACAACGAGAACTTCGGTGAATTCTACAGTTGCGCCTGCCTCTGCTTCCAGCTTTTCGATGGTCAGCACGGCGTCGGCCGCTACGCGGTACTGCTTACCGCCGGTCTTGATGACTGCGAACATTTTTTATCCTTTCATGTTCGTTCCGGCTCTGCCCGCAAATGCAAGCTGGCCGTCTTTTTATCAGTCGGAGTAGCGGAAATCCGTCAGGGCTGAATGCCCCTTTGAATGTCTGCCGGTGAAGCCGCCTTTTGAAGGGCGGAATAAACAGAAGGCGCACTACGCCACCAATTTGGGTGCCGATTACGCGAGACGCCCGTTTATGTCAAGATGACGACGGCTTGAAAAGTAACTGTAACGCCAAGAATTTCATGCTTTTTCGGCGGGTGAAGCAGTCGGGTCTCGAAATTTGTCCAGCAAGTGTTTATATGGGCCTTCCAACAAGGAGCAGAAATGGCCCGCATAGACCAGACCGACGATTGGCGGGACCGCCATGCGCCGACGCTTTCCGCCTTCGAGTCGCTTGCGATCGAGGCATATGGCCACCTGCCGGAAGAATTTCGCGCATTGACGAAAGATCTCATCATCGAGATCGCCGATTTTCCGACCGATGACGTGTTCGAGGACATGGCGCTTGAAACGCCTTTCGACCTTCTCGGACTGTTCGAAGGGCGCGGCATCTCCGAACGTTTCACCATGGAAACGGGCGAGATGGTGAACCGCATCACGCTCTATCGCCGTCCCATTCTCGACTACTGGGCCGAGAACGAGGAAACGCTTGGTGATATCATCACCCATGTCCTGATCCACGAGATCGGCCATCATTTCGGCCTGTCGGATGACGATATGGAGCGGATCGAGGAAAGCGCCGACGAGGCCGCCGCCGATCGCTGATCGGGGCGGCTGGCGCCGCTCACTGCTCGCCGAGCTTCATGTCCGGATGGTATTCCTTGCCTTCGACCACCTTGGTCACGGCCTGGCCGCAATGCATGACGCCGCTCGCGGCATTGAAGGCATAGCTCGGCGAACCGGCAAGTTCCCAGCCCTTGTTCAGCGCTTCGGTGACCCGGTGACAGAATTTGGAGTCGTCCGGGCCGGTTATGAAACGATAGACCTTCACGTTTTTTTCGCCTTTCTTTGCGCGATGATATCGGCCACGGCGACCAGCCTTTCGGCCTGGCCCACATGCAGCCGTTCGATCATCCGACCGTTCATGTTGATGACGTTCAATTCCACAGATTCCGGTTTTGCGAAAGCGGCAATGATCTCGCGGGCTTCCGCAACCGCCGCTTCATCCGGGGCGAAATGCCGGTTGGCCGGTTCGATCTGGGCAGGATGGATCAGCATCTTGCCATCAAATCCCATGGCGCGCCCCTGTTCGCATTCAGCGTCAAAAACCGCCATATCGCGAAAATCATTCGAGACGCTGTCGATGACGTCCAGCCCGTAAGCCCGGGCGGCCAGCACGACCTGCATCATCCACGGCACGAGATAAGTGCGTCCGGGAAGGGACGGAACGCGTGTTTCCTTGCGCAGATCGTTGAGGCCGATAACGAAGGCCGCAAGCCGCGCATCCGGCGTATGGGCCGCATCGGCAATCGACGCGGCATTAAAAACCCCGAACGGCGTTTCGATCATCGCCCAGACTTTCAGGCGCCCGGGCGCATCGGCCTCGGCGAGAAGATCGGCCAGGTCATTGATGTCGGCGGGCTGCTCCACCTTGGGCAAAAGAACCGCATCCGGCAGGCAGGAAAGCACAAGCCTCACGTCCGCTTTCCCATCCGGCGTCGACAGAGGGTTGATGCGGATTATGGTCTCGCGCCGGGCGAGAAGTCCGTCCGAAAACAGCCTTTCCAGATTGTCCCGTGCCTTGCCCTTCATGTCGGGCGCAACGGAATCCTCCAGATCGAGGATCACCCCGTCGCAGTCAAGCTCACGGATTTTTTCGAGTGCCCGGACATTGACGGCCGGAACTGACAGCAATGAACGACGTGGTCTCACGGAAATATTTTCGGAAAAATTGACGATGCCGCACTTGTGTCAAGCTTTTGTGACATCTGCAAGCTGACAATCCACTGAATCCTCTTGCAAGCCGGAAGAAGAAGGCCCACATTCATCTGGATAGAAAGGTTTGGATCATGCAAGGCATACGTTCATTTTTCATCGCCGCATCCGGCATTGCAATTCTGGCCATGGCCGCTCTTTTTACCGCGTCGCTTACGGTCGCTTTCATTGGTGTGCTCGCGGTTCTCAGCGCTGCCCGCATGCTGTCTGCGCGCCTGAAACCCGCTCCCATTCCGGTAAAGCCCCGCAACCAGCGCGACATGCGCGTCTGGAACGACGGCAAGGGCACGATTATCGATCTCTGAGATCGTTTAATCCGGTCAAAATGCCAGTACGCCGCAGGAGGCGTACCGAAGAACGCGGGTTTGCGCTTCTAAAGCGCCAAGTTTTGCAGTATTTCCCGGCAGAGAACATCCGGCAGGCTTTTTGCGAGTGCCGGATTTTGTTCAAGGGAAACACGGGAAGCGACAGATGGAAAAATTCACCAAGCTGACGGGCGTTGCCGCGCCCATGCCGGTGGTCAATATCGATACCGATATGATCATTCCGAAAGACTATCTGAAGACCATCAAGCGCACGGGCCTTGGCAAAGGCCTCTTCGCCGAGTCGCGTTATCTTGAGGACGGTTCGCCCAATCCGGATTTCGTGCTGAACAAGCCCGCTTATCAGAACGCCCAGATTCTTGTGGCCGGCGACAATTTCGGCTGCGGTTCCTCGCGCGAACATGCGCCGTGGGCACTTCTCGATTTCGGCATCCGCTGCGTGATCTCCACCAGTTTCGCCGACATCTTCTACAATAACTGTTTCAAGAATGGCATCCTGCCGGTTGTCGTCAGCCCCGAGAACCTCGAAAAGCTGCTGGACGATGCTTCGCGCGGATCGAACGCCGTTCTGTCCATCGATCTGGAACGCCAGGAAATCAGCGGCCCCGACGGCGGCACGATTACCTTCGAGATCGATGAATTCAAGCGCCATTGCATGCTGAACGGTCTGGACGATATCGGCCTGACGCTGGAACATTCCGGCGCTATCGACACGTTTGAAAAGGCGAACGCCTCGGTTCGCCCCTGGGCCTGACCGCATTTCCGTTCTTCAAAAAAGCCGATCCCGTACCAAACAGTACCGGATCGGCTTTTGCTTTGCTTGAAAAGCCGTTGAGGCGGAGATAAGAAGCCCTCGATCCCGTCCGGCTGCGATACGACTTTGCACGCATAGGACGGAACGAGTTTGACGCCGCGCTCGCCGCCATCGAAAACCCTTCGTGATGTTTTCCGGCGCGCCGCCCAAGGAGGGTTCTCATGACAGTCCGTTCGCTTTTCCTGCTGCCCGGTGACGGTATCGGCCCCGAAGCCATGGCTGAGGTCCGCAAGCTGATCGATTATATGAACAGCGCGCAAAATGCCGGCTTCACCGTTTCGGAAGGCCTTGTTGGCGGTTCCGCTTACGACGCCCATGGCGTGGCTATTTCCGATGCGGACATGGAAAAGGCGCTTGCCGCCGATGCAATCCTGTTCGGCGCCGTTGGCGGCCCGAAGTGGGATGGCGTTCCCTACGAGCATCGCCCGGAAGCGGGTCTGCTGCGCCTGCGCAAGGACCTCGAACTTTTCGCCAATCTGCGCCCTGCCATCTGCTACCCGGCACTCGCCGCCGCCTCCTCGCTGAAGCCGGAACTGGTTGAAGGCCTCGATATCCTCATCGTTCGCGAACTGACCGGCGGCGTTTATTTCGGTGAACCGAAGCAGATCATCGATCTCGGCAACGGCCAGAAGCGCGGCATCGACACGCAGATCTACGACACTTTCGAGATCGAGCGCATCGCCAGCGTCGCTTTCGAACTGGCCCGCACCCGCGATAACCGCGTCTGCTCGATGGAAAAGCGCAACGTCATGAAATCAGGCGTTTTGTGGAACCAGGTCGTCACCGAAACCCACGCCGCCAAATACAAGGACGTGCAGCTGGAGCATATGCTGGCCGATGCCGGCGGCATGCAGCTGGTGCGCAAACCCAAGCAGTTCGACGTGATCGTGACCGACAACCTCTTCGGCGACATGCTCTCCGACGTTGCCGCCATGCTCACCGGCTCGCTCGGCATGTTGCCTTCCGCCTCGCTTGGTGCACCCGATGCCAAGACCGGCAAGCGCAAGGCCATGTATGAGCCGGTGCACGGTTCGGCTCCTGACATTGCCGGCAAGGGCATCGCCAACCCCATCGCCATGATCGCCTCCTTCGCCATGTGCCTGCGCTACTCGTTCAACATGGTTGACGAGGCGACCAAGCTCGAAACGGCAATCGCCAACGTGCTGGACAAGGGCATCCGCACCGCCGACATCATGGCCGATGGCTGCCGTCAGGTCGGCACCGGTGAAATGGGTGACGCGGTTCTCGCCGAATTCAAGGTGCTTTCGGCGTAACGCTGACAGGAACCGGTTGGGCAGGCGGCACCGCCATCTGCCCATCCTCCTTGGGCAGAAGATGCTCGTAACGCCGGTCGGTCAGCGTCTTCAGAAAAGCCACGATGGCATCCACCCGCTTGTCATCCAGCGCCGGCGCAGATGTCAGTTCCGTCATGGCGATATTCTCGGGCACCTCAGGCGCATCCCAGGTCTTGCCGGTTTCCGGGTTGATCTGGCGGCTGGGCTTCTTGCTTTTATATTTCACGTAAAACAGCACCACCGTGCGCAAATCCCTGAACACGCCATTGTGCATATAAGGGCCGGTAACGGCGACGTTGCGCAGGGTCGGCACCTTGAACTTGCCGCGCTGTGCCAGATCGCCGGCCACTTCAGGATTTTGCGCCAAACCCAGATCGACCGCACCGGGCTTCGAGCCATTCACGGCCCTGACCGCCATATTGGCGGGAACGCCGATATTGAAATATTTGTGGTTGGTGAACAGGCCGTCTTCCAGCCCCTTGGCGCCGCGGATTTCATGGCAGGTATTGCAATTGGTAAATTGCGTCGAGGAAATCAGAACCCGGCCCAACTCTTCCTGATCCGTCAGTTTTTCCTCGCCGCGCAGGAAGCGGTCATATTTGGAATCGAAAGTCGAGAATTCGTCCGAGCGCTCGAAACTCGCCAACGCCTTGGTCATCGCGGCATAGGCGGTTTCATCGCTCTGGAAGACATCATTGCCGAATTGCGTGCCGAAGGCTGCGACATAGTCAGGATTTTCCCTCAGCCGCTTTACGACAGAGGCTTTGTCCGGCATGCCCATTTCAAGCGGATTGAGCGGCGGGCCGCCCGCCTGATCCTCCAGCATGGAGGCCCGGCCATCCCAGAACTGCCCGCCGACATACTCACCCGCCGCATTCTTGCCGAAAGGCGGCGTGAACCTCGCATAGGCCGCCGTCGGGGCATTGCGGTCGCCGAGCGAAATACCGTCGTCACCCAGAGAGACATCCCGACCGACCTTCTCGCTCTCCCGTGCATCGGAAAACCCGGCCACCTGCATATGGCAGGTGGAACAGGCCATAGTCCGGTTCATCGAAAGATTGGGATCGTCAAACAGCGCTGCGCCAAGCTTTTCCAGCGTCGCATAATCTTCGCCGCCGTGAGCGAACATGCTGTTAATCCCCCCACCGAAGGGAGCCAGCAGAATGGACGCAGCAAGAGCGGCAGAGAGAAAAATTCGGGGCTTTATCATCGGTAGGCACGCTCGGACAAAATGCGCGATAGCAGGCTCGGGCCGGAAAATATGAAACAGCTTTCAATCCGACCAGACTTCACGGAACATGGATCGCAGGCGCTATTTCCGCTTTTCCATGTTCCTTGACGCGATCTATAACACTTTCCCGTGGTGAGAGCCTACAAACTTTCGCAGCTTGCTCCACTTTGCCGCACATCCCATGGAAAGGCGATGATGCAGAAGGTCAACCACCTCTCGCGATGGCATGGAAGAAAGTGCCAGAGACGAAACCCCTTCTCCCACCCGACGGCCCGAGCGGACGGCCCTGCCCGTCGGCGATCTGGGCAAAAGGCTCGTCACGGCCGGGATCGGTGACCCGCGCATAATGAAACTCATGGCCGCGCAGAACATCCCCCGCCACGCCAAGTGGACCACTTGCCGCGATCGTTGCCTGCCGGTAACCGAGATTCATCTTGCGTGTCGCAAAGCTGGTGGCATGTGAGAGAAGCCCGGTCATGGCATGGGTCACCCCATCAGCATCTTCCAGCGCCTCGCCAAGCACCATGTAACCACCGCACTCACCATGAACAGGCCTTGTCGCGGCAAAACGGGTAATGCCTGCCTTGAAACCGGCCGCATCAGCAAGTTTTCCGGCAAAAAGTTCGGGATACCCGCCCGGAAGCCAGCAGACATCGCAGCTCTCGTCCGGCACCTCATCAGCCAGCGGCGAGAACGGCACGATTTCGGCCCCGGCCGCGTGCCAATGCTTCCTGAGATGCGGATAAAGGAAGGTGAAAGCCGCATCCTCCGCCAGCGCGATGCGCTGGCCTGGCGGTGCAATCGCCGCGCCCACCGAACCGGAAGACACATTCACCGGCGCAGCGAGTGAAAGCAAGGCGTCGAGATCGATGGATTTTTCCATCGCATCCGCCAGCCGTTCTATATGCGTATCGATTTCCGGGTGTTCGCTGGCCTGCACCAGCCCCAGATGCCGCTCAGGCAGGATAAGCGAAGGATCGCGCAGGACACAGCCGGCAACGGGCAGGCCAATTTTTTCGATGGCTTCCGTGCACAGTGTCCGGTGTCTTTCGCTGCCGGCCCGGTTCAGCACCACCGCCGCCATGGTGACATCAGGGTCGTAATGGGCGAAACCATGGGCGACAGCGGCAGCCGTCTGCGACTGGCCCGACACATCCAATACCAGCAGCACGGGAATGCCGAACAGCCGCGCCAGATCCGCCGCCGAACCGGTGCGGTTTTCCGCCACCGGAATGCCGTCGAACAGGCCCATGGCGCTTTCGATCAGAACGAGTTCCGCATCCTCGGTCTGCTGCGAAAACAGATGCCGCAGCAAATCCGGCTGCATGGCCCAGCTATCCAGATTGAGACCGGGAGTACCGGTGGCAAAAGTGTGGAAACCGGGATCGATATAATCCGGCCCCGTCTTGATGCCCCGCACCTTGATGCCCCGCCGGGCAAATGCCCTGAGAAGACCGATGGTGACGCTGGTCTTGCCCGATCCCGAACGCGGTGCACCGATGATGATCGCCCGCGCCGTCATGATCCTGAAACTCCAAGCCGTTCCCGCATCGAAACGATCTCTCCGATGACGATAAGAGCCGGCGCTTCGAAGTTTTCCCGCTTTGCATCGTCAGCTATGCTTTCCAGCTTGCCGATAAAAATTCGCTCCTGCTCAGTCGTCGCCGACATGATGACTGCAACCGGCGTAGCGCCTGAACGGCCACCCTGCATCAGAAGTGCAGCAATCGAGCCGATATTCTTCAGCCCCATGTAAACGACGATGGATTCCTGTGTTTTCGCCAGCGCCAGCCAGTCAAGATCTTCTTCAGTGCCCGCCGCATGGCCGGTGGCGAGCGTCACGGCGCGGCTGATGCCGCGCATGGTGGCCGGAATACGGGCAGAAGCAAGAGCCGCAAGCGAAGAGGTCATGCCCGGCAATATGCGGAATGGAATGCCGGCGCGGACAAGCGCCTCCGCCTCTTCGCCACCGCGCCCAAAGATGAAGGGATCGCCACCCTTCAGCCGCAGCACCTTTTTGCCTCGGGCGGCGAAATCGATCAGCGACGCGGTAATGTCGTCCTGCGTCGCCGAAGGCTTGCCGCCGCGCTTGCCGGCAAAAACGATTTCGGCCTGAGGTCCAAGAGACACAACATCATCGCTCACCAATGCATCACGCACAATGACATCGGCTTGCGAAAGCGCCAGTGCCACTTCCAGCGTCAGATACCGCACATCGCCCGGCCCTGCGCCCGCGAGCCAGACGTGACCGGCCTCAAAGACCGGACCTTTTGCGGCAATGCTGTTTAAAATCTGCGGTATCGACATTTTCTTGGCTGCTTTTTAACGATGACGGAAAAAGCCGTCCCGGCTATAGGAATTCATATGGAAACGGATGGAAAGACCCTTCGCCGCGGCTGGACCACGGGCACCTGCGCGGCAGCCGCCACGAAGGCGGCCTGCGCCGCCCTTCTGACCGGCGAATTTCCTTACCCTGTCGAGGTCGAACTTCCAAGCGGCGCAAGGCCGGCCTTTTCCCTCGCGACAGAGGAAAAAGGTGAAAACTTCGCCCGGGCCGGCGTCGTCAAGGATGCCGGAGACGATCCCGACGTCACCCATGGCGCCCTGATTGAAAGCACGGTTAGATGGGGAGAACCCGGAAGCGGCATCACCTTCAAGGCCGGCAAGGGCGTCGGCACCGTTACCCGGCCGGGCCTGCCGCTGCCGCCGGGAGAACCCGCCATCAATCCGGTGCCCCGCAAGATGATCGAAGCCGCCATTCGCGAAGTGGCGGGAACGGATGCCGATTTCGAAGTCGAGATTTCCGTTCGTGACGGAGAAAGACTGGCGGAAAAAACCCTGAATGGCAGGCTCGGCATTCTCGGCGGCATTTCCATTCTCGGCACCACCGGCGTCGTCATTCCATTTTCCTGCTCGGCCTGGATTCACTCCATCTGGCGCGGCATCGATGTGGCGCGGGCGACCGGCTGCACCCACGTCCTCGGCGCGACCGGCAACACTTCCGAAAAAGCCGGGCAGGCGCTGTATGGCCTGCCTGAGACGGCGCTGATCGACATGGGCGATTTCATCGGCGGCATGCTGAAATATCTGCGCAGCCACCCGGTCGAGCGGGTGACGATTGCCGGCGGCGTCGCCAAGATGACCAAGCTCGCCCAGGGCATGCTCGACGTGCATTCCAAGAAAGGCCTTGCCGACCTTGAAGCACTGGCGGCTTTGGCCACGGAGGCGGGAGGGGATGACAATCTCGCCATTGCCATCCGTCAGGCCAATATGGTCGCGCACGCCTTTCAGCTGGCCGAAAGCGCGGGAATAGACCTCGGGGCGACCGTTGCGGAAAAAGCCTGGGTAACCGCGGCGGCGGCGCTGAACACGCCGGCCATCGCGCTCGATATCGTGGTTTTCGATCGTCAGGGCGCGCTCAAGGGGCGCACCGCTTCCACACCGTCGCATCAGCCCGCCGCATCTTCTTTCGGAGAACGGAACCGGCGGACATAGTCGGTACTATAAAGCGCGCTCTCGCGAAAATCCGTCGAGGCAAGCCCGCGCCCGACAAAGATCAGCGCCGTGCGCTCCACCGGCTCGGCTGCAAGCCTGCCCTCAATATCGAACAGCGTGCCGCGAATGACTCGCTCATCCGGCCAGGAGGCGCGCACCACGATGGCAACGGGGCAATCGGACCCGTAAAGCGGGGTCAACTCCTCCACCACCTTGCCGATGGCATGGATGGCGAGGTGGATGGCAAGTGTCGTGCCCGTTGCGCCGAAAGCCTTCAGCGTTTCACCGTCAGGCATCTTCGATGCTCGGCCGGAAATGCGGGTCAACACAAGGCTCTGCGCCACTTCCGGCACCGTCAGTTCCCGCTGCAGGGTGGCGGCAGCGGCGGCGAAGGAGGGCACGCCGGGCGTGACGGTATAATCGAGACCCAGCCGCTCCAGCCGGCGAATCTGCTCACCCATGGCGCTCCAGACTGAAAGATCACCGGAATGCAGCCGCGCCACATCCTTGCCTTCCTTTGCCGCCGCCACAAATTCCGCCTCGATTTCATCAAGCGAAAGTGCAGCCGTATCGACGATGCGGGCACCCGGCGGGCAATAATCGATCAAGGCCTTCGGAACCAGCGAACCGGCATAAAGACACACAGGGCAGGCAGCGATCAGATCGCGCCCACGCACCGTGATGAGATCTGCGGCACCCGGACCGGCGCCGATGAAATGAACCGTCATTCTTCTTCTCCGTCTTCAATGGCGTAGTCGTTACCACGTGGCGCGTTGTCCGTCGTTGCGATAGCCACAGTTACCTCACCGACGATGAGGCGGGGCGCAACCAGCCGTGCACCTGCTCCAGCTGCCGCAAGCGCCGAGGCTTCACTGACGCTGGGCGTTCCGGCGTGATCGAGGCTGGCCTGTGAAAATGTCATCGTCTCGGCGGCAACTGCCTCAAGCCGTTCCTGCGTTACGATTTCAAGCGACAGCGACAGGGCTTTCGCCGCTTCCGCGAAGCCAGCTTCCCCGGCCTTGAGCGGAGCAGTCGCCAAAGAGTCAACCGTCATGCCAGAGGCCCGCTCGGCGGCGCGTATGGCCGCGATGATCGCATCCGAAGCAGCACCTTTGCGGCAGCCTATACCAGCCACGGTCACCATGGCTTGACCCAGCTCCATTGCGTCACCGGCATGGCCGGACGCCAGCCTGACATGGAACCGACAGCCGCTACGCGTGAAACCTCCAGCCGGATCATCGAACCGCCAAACCGCGCATTCGCATCTAGCAAGACCGCTTCCATTTCCAGCGTCACCGCATTGGCGACCAGCCGCCCACCGGGTTTCAGCGCCTCCATGGCAGCCTCGAACACACCTGCTTCGCTGCCGCCACCGCCAACGAAAATGGCATCCGGCGTGGGCAAGCCTTCAAAAGCTGCCGGGGCCACGCCGATCATGACTTCCAGCCCCGGAACACCAAAAGCATCGGCATTGCGGGCGATCCGTTCCGCCCTTTCCGGATGTTGCTCTATGGCGATGGCGCGCAGCGAAGGATGCGACAGCATCCATTCGATGCCGATCGAGCCGGAGCCCGCACCAATGTCCCACAGCAATTCTCCACGCCGGGGTGCCAGCGATGAAAGCGTCACCGCCCGGATTTCACGTTTGGTGATCTGCCCGTCATGTTCGAACAGGCTGTCATCGAGCCCCTTAGTGAACGGCAGGACACGCGCATCCTCATCCGCCACGACATCAATCGCCACCACATTTAGCGGGTCGATATCATCAAAGGAAAAATCAGCCGCCCGGGCTTGCCGCCGCCTTTCACGCGTTCCGCCCAATGCCTCGAGCAGAATGAATTCCGACCGGCAGAAACCGGACTCGGCCAGTAACCCCGCAATCAAAGCGGGGTCACGCTCATCCGAGGTCAGCGCGATGATCCGCGCACCGGGATGCAGATGCGGCCGCAAAAGATCGATGGAACGCCCGTGCAGCGAAACGCATTCGGCCGATTGCAGCGCCCAGCCAAGCCGTGCCGCAGCCAGAGAAAAGGCGGAAGGCGAGGGATGGCAGACAGTCTCCCCGGAGGGAATCCGCCGCAGAAGCGTAACACCGACGCCATAGAAAAACGGATCGCCGGAGGCGAGCACACAAACCCGGCGGCCACGCAATGCGAGAACACCGCTCACCTCCACATCGAACGGCACCGACCACGGGCGCGCCTCGCCCTGAATGGCCGCAGCCGCCAATTCCAGATGACGTTTGCCACCAAAAACCACCTCCGCCGCTTCGATTGCCCGGAGTGCATTTTTGCCGAGCCCTTCAAGCCCGTCCTCGCCTATGCCGACGATGGAAAGCCACGGCTCTTTTTTCTTTTCAGTAGAAGAACTGGCCGTTCCGGAATATTCAGACGTCATGACACGCTCCATACTCATCCTTGGCGGTACGGCGGATGCCCGCATTCTGGCCGGCAGGCTGGCAGAGGACTCCGGCTACCGAATTCTGCTGTCCATGGCGGGCCGCACGCTCTCGCCGGTCGAACAACCGGTACCAATGCGCAGTGGCGGTTTTGGCGGCGCGGCGGGGCTGGCAGATTTCATCCGCTCCGAGGGCTTCGATATTCTGGTCGATGCCACCCATCCCTATGCAGCGAGAATTTCCGCCAACGCGGTTGCAGCGGCAAGGCTGGCCGACATTCCGCTCGTCGCGCTTTCGCGCCCGGTCTGGCAGTGCCAGCCGGGTGACAGGTGGCAGAGCGTCGACACCATCAAACAGGCCGTTACCGTGCTCGGAGATGAAACCAGGCGTGTATTTCTGGCTCTCGGCCGCCAGGAGCTTCTTCCCTTCGAAGCCGCACCCCGGCACAGCTATCTCATCCGCAGCGTCGACCCCGTGGAGCCGCCGCTGAATGTACCGGATGCGCGCTACATCACCGCGCGCGGCCCCTTTGCGCTGGATGACGAAATCCGCATGCTGAAGGACAACCGCATCGAGACGGTGGTTTCCAAGAATTCCGGTGGCAGCGCCAGTTACGGCAAGATTGAAGCGGCGAGACGGCTTGGCCTGCCGGTCATCATGATTGAGCGGCCGCAACCTCTCGGCGACGCGCCCCTGAAGGGCGCGACGGTGCCGGACATAGCGTCTGCGCTCACCGCCATCCGCCATCAGCTCTCCCTTTTCGAAAACCGCGGCGAATAGACGATCGGTTCCTTGCCGGAACGCTCGATCAGACGGGTTTCCACCGAACCGACGATGATACAGGTGGCCATATCAGCCATATCGCTCGATGCTTCCGACAGGGGCACGACCCGAATGCGCTCATCCGCCCGACCTGCGGCGCGACCGAAGATCACCGGCACCGAGCCGGGCAGATGCGCACGCAAAAGATCAAAAGCAGTGCCGAGCTGGTGCGGCCGCGCCTTGCTGACGGGATTATAAAAAGCCATCACGAATCCGGCTTCCGCCGCCGCGATCAGCCGCTTTTCAATGATGCCCCAGGGCTTGAGATTATCAGACAGCGAAATGGCGCAGAAATCATGGCCCAGCGGCGCGCCTGCCTTTGCGGCAACCGCCAGCATGGCGGTCACACCCGGTACGACGGAAAAATCGATGTCACGCCATTCGGCCGGGCCATTTTCAATCGCCTCGCAGATAGCCGCTGCCATGGCGAAAACGCCGGGGTCGCCGCCGGAAACCACGCAGACCTTGCCACCTTCGGCCGCAAGCCGCAGCGCCTGTTCGGCGCGGGAAATTTCCTCACGGTTATCGGAGGCATGGCGGCGCTGGTGAGGACCAAGCGACAGGCGGTCGAGATAGGGGATATAACCGAAGAAATCTTCCGAAACTTCGACGGCAGCCCGCGCTTCCGGCGTTACCTGCGCTGCACTGCCGGGGCCGAGGCCGACGACGATGAGGCTGCCGGTCATGGCTTTTCACCTGTAGAGGGTCTGGTTTTCCAGCCGGGAACCAGAACCAGCGAAAAATAGGGGGCGGGCGATGCGTCACGCTCGATAAGCGGCACCGCATGGCTGTTTGCCATGGTGCCGCGTTCCACATAAAGCGCCTCGCTGAGCTTGCCGGCCATTTCAAGCGCCCGACGGATTTTCGGCAGGTTGCGCCCGACTTTCATGATCACGGCCCCATCCGTGCCGGAAAGACGCTCCGCGAGAACATCTTCCGCAAGCGTTCCGGGAAGCACGCTCAAAATGTCGTCGCCCTGCACCAGCGGCAGCCCGGCCATGGACCAGCAGCCGGACATGGCGGTGATACCCGCAACCACCTCTGCATCATAGGACGGCGACAGCCGCAGATGAAGGTGCATGTAGGAGCCATAAAACAGCGGATCGCCTTCCGAAAGCACGGCCACATTGCGCCCGGCCTCGAGATGGGTGGCGATGTCTTTCGCCGACTGATCAAAGAATGCGGCGATCGCGCCGCGATAATCCTCGCCGTTCTTGTCGCTTTCGACGGTCACCGGATAGACCAGCGGCATTTCCAGCGTGCCGGGGCGGATAAAGGCTTCGACAATGCCGCGACCATTACCGCTGCCGCCCTTCTTGCAGAAAAAGGCAAGCACATCGGCATTTTCGATGGCACGCACCGCTTTCAGCGTCAGAAGCTCCGGATCGCCCGGCCCGGTGCCGACACCGACCAGTTTACCCTTGGCATGTTCAAAAAGAGCCGCACTCACAGGCCTGCCCTCGCAACCGCATTGATGGCGGCCGCCGTCATGGCCGAACCGCCCATGCGCCCCTTGACGATGGCATAGGGAATGCCGAGCGCGCTTGCCTCCAGCGCATCCTTCGATTCCGCCGCGCCGACAAAGCCAACGGGCATGCCAATGATGGCGGCAGGACGCGGCGCACCCTTTTCCAGCATCTCGAGAAGATAAAACAGCGCCGTCGGCGCATTGCCGATAGCCACCAGAGCGCCCTCCAGATGATCCGCCCAGAGATCGAGTGCGGCGGCAGAACGCGTATTGCCGATCTTTTTCGCAAGCTCCGGTGTGCGTGGATCACGCAACGTGCAGATGACAGCGTTATCGGCCGGAAGCCGGGCGTGGGTCACACCATGGGCAACCATTTGCGCGTCGCAGAGGATGGGCTTTCCGGCCAGTAACGCACCCCGTGCAGCGGCAACGAAGTCAGCCGAGAAACGGAAATGGCTGGCCGCTTCCACCTGCCCGCAAGCGTGGATCATGCGAATGGCGATATCCGCCTGCTCTTCGGTAAAGGCGGATAAATCCGCTTCTTCACGGATAATGGCGAAGGAGCGCTCGTAGATCGCATTGCCATCGCGAATATAGTCATAGTCGGTCATCGGTCATCCTGTCGAAGCGCCGCACCAATCACTTGCCCGCCCAGGCGGGCGAGCAGGGTGGCGGCGTTTTCACCGGGCTTATGTTCTTTTTCGTAAAGACGGGCAAGCCGCGAAAGCGCCGTCCTCTGCTGTGCGAAAGGTAAAATCCCGTCGGGCGGGTCGCCGGCGCGGCCGGAAACGGAAAAGGCAAGACCATCGACCGTGCCGCAAAAGGCCAGAAGCGACGGGGCAGGGTGCGCGCAGCCTTTGCCACAGCCGGAAATATGCAGCGTGAAAGAACCGTCGAGCAATGAAGCGCATTCCCGGGAGGCAAAGGCGGCCAGTTCATGGGTGGGAAGAAAAGCCGATGCACAGCCCGGCGCGCCGGGACAGACGGCAATGGAAGATCGCGCATCGCCGGCCTCGGTAACGAAACCACTTGTCCCTGCAGCCTCAAGCAACGCATCGCAAGCAGATTTCGATCCGAAAAATAGCATGCTATGGTTTGGTGATGGCCGCAAGACCCTGATGTCGAGCATATCTGCCTCCTGGCAGAGACGCGATAAATCCGAGCCTCGAACCTGTCCGAAGGCAGGCGCGACACCGGCGGCAAAAAGACCCATGCCCGCCGCCATCAATCCCAGCAGCGAAGAAGGTGCCTGGACGGCCTCGCTCTTTATCACCCGATCCAGCAGCCGATCACCACAAACCGATTTGATGATCGAAGCGTCCAGATCGCGGCCACGGGCGAGCGGCCCCTTGCCGGCGAGATAAAGGAGAAGCGACAGGACGACATCCGCTGCCGCATCCGTTTCGACCAATCCCGCATTCAGCGCCTTGCTTTCCGGCCCACCGACAAGCAATTGCCAGAAAATCTGGCTGCCCAGCCGGATCGCTTTCAGGCGAATATCTGCGAGTAATTCCCCCATGGAGAGATATCCGCCGCCATCGATGATGATGGAAATCTTGGCGGCGAGCTTTTCATGAAGAGCGAGCCGGTGGGCCTCTTTCCGAATCTGGTCGGCAAGAAAACGGCCATCGGCGATTTCCACATCGTCCCGGCCGGCAAGAGGCGAAGTCTCGACCGCCAGCCCTTCGCGCAGCGGCAGGCCAAGCGCCAGCACATCCTTTTCCAAGGCGCATGCGCTTTCCGGCGTCAGGCCACGGAACTGGAGGCTGCCGCGTGCGGTGATGTCGAGCAGCCCATTGCCGTGCCGCTCGGCGAGATCACAAAGTGTCACCATCATACGGGGCGAGATATCCGCCTCGAAAGCTACTCGCGACAGAAAACCATCGCCGGTCCGCATGGGTGCCGAGAGCGCCGGGCAAAGACCGCGGCGACCGAATGGCTGAACGGGATCGGCAGCAGCAGCCATCATGCGCCCACCCTTTCGGAACGGGGCATGATCAGCATTTCAAGCTCCGCATCCACCGCATTTCGCCGGCTGTGCCACAGGCCGCGACGGCGGGCGGACAGGAAACGTTCGGCCATCACCTGTGCTGCCTTCGGATTTTCCCGCAGGATGAAATCGCGCACCTCCTCATTGCCGAAATAGGCATCATAAAGCGCCTCTATCAGCGAAGAGGAAACCACATGGGTGGTTTCGGCAAAACCAACGAGCCTATCCACCGTTTCGGCAAATTCCGCCGCTCCGCGTGGGCCATGCCGCATTTGGCCGGCAATGAAGCGCGGGTTGACGGCGCGTGCGCGCGCTACCCGCGTCAGCGCCTGCGTCATCGACCTTGCACGCGGGCGTGCCGGATCGGTCGTATCCAGCGCTACAATATCGGCTACACCACCCAATGCTGCCTTCGCAGCAGAAAAGCCGCCGATGAAGGCCACATCGGAAGAACCGTCAAGAAGATCACGGCCGGGGTCGTCGCCGGTATGGACAAGGAGATCGGCCCGACGTACCAGCTCCACAAAACCGGCATCTTCAAAAATCTCCAGCCCGTCAGCACCGCCGAAAGCATGGCTTGCCGCATCGAGATAGGCCTGCCCCAGTTCCTCGCGTTCGTCCCATTTTCCGCTGGCGAGTTTTTCCTCGATACCCGCGCCATAGGTGCCAGGCGCGGAGCCGAAGATGCGCGCCGGAACATGCCCGAGCGCGGCCGCCTCTTCCGCCAGCGGATTGTCGCCCGGCGCCTCATCCCGCCGCGCCACGGCCTTGGCAGCCGTATCAAGCAGCGCGATCAGTGCCGGAAACATGTCGCGAAACAGGCCGGAAATGCGAAAGGTGACATCGACCCGCGGCCGCCCGAAGCTCGCCGGCGGCAGAACCTCGATGCCGGTAACGCGGCCAGTCGCCGGGTCATGGATCGGCCTTGCGCCCATCAGATGCAGCGCCTGCGCCACATCCTCACCGCCATTGCGGAGACTCGCACTGCCCCAGAGATCAAAAACCAGATGTTTCGGCCAGTCGCCATGGCTTTGCAGATGATGGCGCAGCACCTCCTCACCCGCCATGCGACCCAACTCGAAAGCCGTCGGCGTCGGCATGGTGCGCGGATCGGCAGCATAAAAATTACGCCCGGTGGGCAGCACGTCGAGCCTTCCGCGCGCGGGTGCGCCGGAAGGGCCGGGGGGGATGTGACAACCGTCGAGCGCGGCAAGCAGCGCGGCTTTCTCCGCCTTCGCGCTTTCAAGCCTCAACGGATCGGCCTCGCCTTCCGGGCAGCGGCCGAAAATATGTTGACCATCCTTGATGGCGAAATCCTTGAGGTCGCAGAGAAAGGCGTCGATGCGCGACAAAGCCGCATCGGCATCGTCCTTCGCACCCACGCCCGCCTCTGCCGCAAGCCCGGTTTCCAGCGCCTTTTCAACGATCAGTTTCGCCAGCCGATCGCGGCGGCGGCGATCCAGCCCATCGGCCTGCGCATATTCGTCAACCAGTTGTTCCAGAGCCGATTGTTCCGGCGAGAGCCCGGCATTGACCAGCACCGGCGGAACATGGCCGATGGTCACAGCCGCAATCCGCCGTTTTGCCACCGCCGCCTCGCCGGGATTGGAGACGATAAAGGGATAGACCACCGGCAGCGGACCGGTGACGATTTCGGGAAAACAATCGCGCGAAAGCGCCACCGTCTTGCCCGGCAGCCATTCCAGCGTGCCATGCGCGCCGACATGCACGATGGCGTGTGCAGCCGCTACCCGCTGCATCCATGTGCCGAAAGCGACAAGCGCGTGACGCGGCGGCAGGGCAGGATCGTGGTAATCCACCCGCCGATCCTCATTGCGACCCCGGTCCGGCGCAAGCGCCACGAAAACATTGCCAAAGCGGGCAACGCGAAAGCGGAATGCGCCATCAACAAGCACATCGTCACTTTCCGCAGTTCCCCATGTTGCATTCAGGGCAGTTGCGGCAGCGGCCGGCAATGCGGTCAGGAAATCGCGATAGTCAGAAAGATCGACCGTCGCTTCCTGCTGTTCAACGCAGTCGAGCAACGCTCGCGCCGTGTCTGGAATATCCGACACCGCATATCCTGCATCAGCAAGATCGCGCAGCATTTCAAGCACGCTTTGCGGCACGTCCAGACCGACGGCATAACCCGTGCGCCCCGGCGCCGCACCCGGATAATCCGGCATCAGAATGACAATACGGCGATCCTGCGGCGGCGCCTGTTTCAATCGCAGAAATGCCCCGATGCGGTTCGCCACCTGTTCAATACGATCCGCTTCCGGCACATTCAGGAGGCTGGCACCGCCATCCGCCCGCGCCTGCTTGAACGAAATCGCCCCGGCGAGAATCCGGCCATCCAGTTCCGGCAGAACCACGTGCATGGCAAGATCAGAGGGGTTGAGGCCACGCGCATTTTCCGCCCAGCCATCACGCCGGGTGGTTGCCATCACCACCTGAAAAACAGGGACGCCGAGGCGGTCGAACAGCGTCCGTCCGTCCTCATCCGTCTGACTGGCAAAGGCGGTCGCAGCAATGATGGCGGCAGGCTGCAGGTCAGGCAACACACTTTCGAGAAAACGGATCGCTTCCCCGTCCTTCAGGCCGCTGACGAAAATCGGCAGTGGCGCAAAACCGTGCCCGGAAAGTGCGTGGAAGAGCGCATCCACGGGTGCTGCATCAGCCGCCAGCAGCATCGAGCGGTAAAAGAGAATGGGCAGTATGGCTGCATCGGCTGGAAAACCGTCAATGGCTTCCGCTTGACTGACAACACCATGCCCGGGCCGATAAAATCCGGCCTTCGGCAGACGCTCGGCCTCGATATCCGGCCACGCGCCATCGTTTGCCAGAGCCGCAAGATCAGTTGCAAGGCTGCCCATATTCGCCCTTCCCCCTTCCCGGAAAAAGGAAAGGGCAGAGGCCAGTATCTGCCTGTCCACGGTCGAGGCCGCTTCGAGCTTTTCGTCCCTGTCGCTGCATTCGCCCGGCAAAAGCAGAAGCTTGATGCCGCGCCGTCGGGCCATCATGGCAAGCTGATCGACGCCGTAGCGCCATCGATCAGCTCCACCGAGAATCCGGATAAGGATAACACGGGCATGCTCCGCCGTCTTTTCGATCCACAGATCGACCGACATGGGGTGCCGAAGCTCGGAGAGGTTGGCGGCGGAGAGCGATGGGAGCGCATCTCCAGCCTGCCGCCACGCCCTTTCCAGCCCGGCAAGATCGCTTGCCGAAAAAGACAGCATCACCACATCCGAACGGGGCTGGTTGAGATCAACCGGCTCGATCAGATCGTCCAGGGACGAGGATGTGGTGGCGAGAATATGCATCTAAGGCATTCCCAGTAAAAGTCCGTAGCGGTCAGGCGGCCAGCATCTGCTCGATCTTTTCGCGGTTGATGCCCTTTTCACCAATGATAACGAGCCGGCTGCGGCGTTCTTCACCCGCCGCCCATGGGCGATCATAATAGTGATTGACGCGGCTGCCGACCGCCTGCACCTGCAGGCGCATCGGCTTTGCGGAAACTTCGATGAAACCCTTGATGCGCAGGACATTTTCCGCAGCCGCCGTCTCGGCGATGCGGGCTGCCAGCGCCTCCGGGTCGCTCACGGCCGGCAGGTCGATGACGAAGCTGTCGAAATCGTCGTGTTCATGGTCGAACGCGCCATCGTGATGGGTACGGCGGTTTTCAATATCCTCTTCCACCGCAAGGCCAAGGCCGATCAGCACGGCAGGATCGATGGCACCATTCGACGCGACGACGATCTTCGCCGCCCTCGGCAGATGTTCGAGCACATGAGCCTTCGCCTTCTCGAGACCGGCACCATCGAGAAGGTCGGCCTTGGTCAGCACGATAAGATCGGCGCAGGCGACCTGATCCTCGAAAACTTCCTCTACCGGATCATCGTGATCGAGCGCCTCGTCATTGGCCCGCTGGGCGGCAAGTGCTTCCATGTCGTGGGCAACCTGTCCCTCGGCAAGGGCTGCGCCATCCACCACGGCCACCACGGCATCCACCGTCACGCGGCTCTTGATCGCCGGCCACTGGAAGGCCTGCACCAGCGGCTTCGGCAGGGCGAGACCGGATGTTTCGATGAGGATATGCTCCACTTTCGGCTGGCGGCTGAGGATTTGTTCGATAGCGGGCTGGAAATCATCCGCCACCGTGCAGCAGATGCAACCATTGGCCAGTTCGACGATGTTTTCTTCCGGGCAGCTTTCAATGCCGCAGCCCTTCAAGATTTCGCCATCGATGCCGATATCGCCGAATTCATTGACGATGATGGCAAGCCGCTTGCCATCCAGCTTTTCGAGAAGGCCGCGCAGCAGCGTGGTTTTTCCGGCCCCCAGAAAGCCGGTGACGATGGTGCAGGGAACGCGGTCCAGAAGGGTGCTCATGATCTCTCCTCGGTAAAATCGAATGGGGGAATGCGCGCCACCAGGCCGCGCTTTAACGGTTCGGGGCGGCCGCGCCAGGGCATCAGGCCATCGGGGGCGGCGGCCAGCAGCCTTGCGCCAGTCAGCAGGTCTTCAGCGTCACCGGGTGTCAGGCCGCCGAACACATAGGACCAGCCATCGGCGCTGCGCAGAACGGCGCTGAGGCCACGCTTGCAATTGGCGAGGCAATTGACGGAACGGACGGCAATTCCGGATTCCTCCGCCCTCGCGATGGTGGCATCGGCAAGACGTGAACCGGGACGCGGTTCGGCATTCGGATCGGCGTCATCGCGACAGCTTCGGCAAACGAAGACAGTCACGCCGGATGCTGTTTCATCCTGCGTGTTTCCGCCTGCGCCTGCAGATGTCGCTGAAATATCCAAACCGTCCCGCTTCCCGCGCCATTAAAAAAATATTCGGGGGTGCGGATATCGAAAACGGCACGCGGACAGGCGCAAACCGGCTGTTCGATCTGACCGACTAACCGGAGCACCCCGCCCGGCAGACGTTTTTTCCTGAAACGGCAGGTCTCCTGGCTTGCGGCTCGATCAACACCCGGACACCGCCTTCCCGAACCCATCTTCAAAGGTCCAGTGGCTTTACGGTGCGGGCTTACCGCTTACAGTTGCGGGGGCAGCCACGGAGTAACCCATTTTCCGGGTGGAACCGTGTTCCCTCTTAGCTTTTCCCGTTGCCGGGAAAAGACCGTCAGTTCGTTACCCTTAGGCCGAACGGACGTAAGGGTCAATGCCGGGGGCCTGCGGCCGGCACATTGCCGGGTGCGGCAAATTGGGTATAGTCGCCGCTCCGAATGGCGGGCACACCGGTTCCCGCGCAGCTGGATGAGAAGGAACATGCAATGACACGCGACATCAGCGACAGCGAAGCCGAACGCCACCGGCAGAAAATGGTCAACCGCAAGACGGTACAGGATGCCGAAGTCGCGGCAAAAACCATCGAAAAAGGCCTGCTGATGATCAATACCGGCCCCGGCAAGGGCAAGTCCACGGCTGCTTTCGGCCTTGCGCTACGCATGCTCGGCACCGGGCGGCGGGTCGGCGTCGTGCAGTTCATCAAAGGCGCATGGTCGACGGGCGAACAGCAGGCCCTGACGCTGTTCGGCGACAAGGTTGTCTGGCGCACCATGGGCGAGGGTTTCACGTGGGACACGCAGGATCTGAAGCGCGATGTTGCCGCAGCCACGAAGGCCTGGGAAGAAGCCAAGGCCCTGATGGCCGACGAAACCATCGGCCTCCTGATCCTCGACGAACTGAACATCGCGCTACGTTACGACTACCTGCCGCTGGAAGACGTCGTTGAAACCCTGTCCAGTCGCAGGCCCGATCTGCATGTCATCGTCACCGGTCGCAATGCCAAGCAACCACTGATCGACGCCGCCGATATGGTGACGGAGATGACGCTGGTGAAACATCACTTCAAGGCGGGTGTGAAGGCGCAGGCCGGGATAGAATTCTGACATGACCGCGCGGGTGCTGATGTTTCAGGGAACCGGCTCGGATGTCGGCAAATCGCTGATGGTGGCTGGCCTTGCCCGGGCCTTCACCCGGCGCGGCCTGTCCGTCATGCCGTTCAAGCCACAGAACATGTCTAACAACGCGGCGGTGACCGCCGATGGCGGCGAGATCGGCCGTGCGCAGGCGTTGCAGGCACGGGCGGCGGGTGTACCGCTCTCGGTTCACATGAACCCGGTACTCCTGAAACCCCAGAGCGAAACCGGCGCACAGGTGGTGGTGCAGGGCAAGATCGTCGGCAATGCCAGAGCGGCCGATTATCAGCATATGAAGGCCGGGCTGATGCCGCGCGTGCTGGAGAGCTTTGAACACCTGAAACAACAGGCCGATCTGGTGCTGGTGGAAGGGGCGGGCAGCGCGTCTGAAATCAACCTGCGCGCCAATGACATCGCCAATATGGGTTTCGCCCGCGCAGCCGATGCCCCCGTCATCCTGATCGGCGATATCGACCGGGGCGGCGTCATCGCCAGCCTTGTCGGCACCAAAACCGTGCTCGAAAACGATGATGCGACAATGATCGCGGGCTTCATCGTCAACCGTTTTCGCGGCGATCCCGCACTGTTTTCCGATGGCATGCGGATGATTGCGGAAAAGACCGGCTGGGCTTCCATAGGGCTTCTGCCGCATTTTTCCGACGCCGCGAAACTGCCCGCAGAGGATGCGCTCGGACTATCCGGCCCGGCACAGCAAAAAGCCGGTGCAAAAATCCGCGTCGCCGTGCCAATCCTGCCGCATATTTCCAATTTCGATGATCTCGATCCCCTCGACATGGAACCGGATGTGGAGCTGATCCGCATACGGCCGGGCGAGACAATTCCAGCCGATTGCCGGCTGGTGCTGCTTTGCGGCTCGAAATCCACCATCGCCGATCTCGCCGTGCTCAAAGATGCGGGTCTCGATATCGATATAAAGGCCCATGCCCGGCGCGGCGGTTATGTTCTCGGGCTTTGCGGCGGATACCAGATGCTTGGAAAAACCGTTGCCGATCCCGAGGGCATCGAAGGACCGCCGGCGACGGTTGCCGGGCTTGGTCTGCTGGATGTCGACACGGTTCTGACCGGAGACAAGCGACTGGTCTCCGTGAGCGGAGCGACTTTCGATGGCGTTGATTTATCCGGCTATGAAATGCATGTCGGTGAAACCAGAAGCGCTGGAAACAGCCAGCCGTTTTCGATAGTCAACGGACATGCCGATGGAGCGTTATCGCCCGACGGCCGCGTCTTCGGCACCTATATTCACGGTCTTTTCGCGGATGATCACCAGCGCAGCGCCTGGCTGAAGCGGCTTGGCGGCCAGCGTTCGGAACTGAATTATGATGCGCAGGTGGAGGCCGTCCTTGATCGTCTTGCCGCACACATGGAGCAGCATCTCGATCTCGACAGGCTGCTTGCTATAGCGCGATGAGGATTGCCAGAAGACCAAACAGGCCGATCAGCAACCCGTCGGCGATCCGTGCCAGCTGAAGTGCCGTGCGAATATCACCAGCAACGAGCGTCGCCCTTCCGCCTTCACCCATGAAACGCGCCTCGATCATCTGCCCGCCATAGGAACGCGGCCCGGCAAGCGCAAAACCGAGCGCGCCGGCAAGCGCCGCCTCCGGCCAGCCGGCATTGGGAGAACGGTGGTGGCGCGCATCGCGACGGATCGCGGCAATGGCCCCTTTGGGCGATGCGCCTTTCACGAAGAAGGCCGCAATCACAAAAAGACCGCCGCTGAGCCTCGAGGCCGGCAGATTGACCAGATCGTCCAGCCGCGCCGAGGCCCAGCCGAAAGCCTCATGGCGTGGTGACCGATGGCCGATCATGCTGTCGGCCGTATTGATCGCCTTGTAGGCCGCGCCGCCCGGCAGGCCCAGCAGGCCGAGCCAAAGGGCAGGCGCGACAATGCCATCGGAAAAATTTTCGGCAAGACTTTCAATCGCCGCCCGGCAGATCGCCGCCTCATCCAGCTTTTGCGGATCGCGGCCGACGATCATCGATACCGCCCTGCGGCCACCGTCCACCCCATCGCGCTCCAAGGCCGCAGCGACAGCCTCCACATGCTGCTCCAGGCTTTTCTGTGCCGGGAGAGACGCACCGAGGATTGCCACAGCCAGAAGGCCGAAAGGCAGGAGTAGCAAAGCTGATTGCGCAAACCATGCGAGGATCGCCGTCAGCCCGAGAATAACAACGAGTGCCCACACACCCGCCGCCTTGCGCTGCGAAAATGATGCACTCTCCCGGTTCCATTTTTTGTCCAGCAGCGCGATAAGCGAACCGATCCAGGTGACGGGATGGCCGATACGGTTGAACAACCAGTCCGGATAACCGGTCAGGCGTTCGATCACGAGCGACAGGAAAGCGAGAGCAAAGAACATGGGCGAGACAGTATCAGAAAAGGCGCAGGCTGCGATCCGTCACGGCGGCAATCTCGGCAAGGCGCGTCTGATGTTTCCTGACGCACCTGAACCATGGATCGACCTTTCGACCGGGATCAACCCACACTCCTATCCGCATTCGCCCGTTCCCGCCAGCGCCTTCGCCCGCCTGCCGGAACCTGGTGCCGCCGAAGAACTGAAACAGCTGGCGGCAGCGCATTTCGGCGCGCCTTCCGCCCGGCATGTGGCGCTGTCTCCCGGCACCCAGATGCTGATGCCGCTGCTGGCGCAGATTGCGCTTGTCCGGGGTGCCAAGAACGGCGCCGTGCTTTCGCCCGCCTATGCCGAACATGCGCGCACCGCCCGCATGGCCGGGCTGACAATGACGGAGGTGGAGAATATTCACGACCTGTCGGCTTACGATTATGCCGTGGTGGTCAATCCCAACAATCCGGATGGTCGTGTGGCTGATCGCGAAAGCCTGCTCTCGCTGGCCGGATTCATGTGCCGCAAGGACGGCCTGCTCGTCGTGGATGAAGCTTTTATCGAAACAGGCCACGCCGAAACCCTCGCAAACGCCACCGATCAGAACGCGCTGGTAGTCTTGCGATCCTTCGGCAAATTCTACGGCATGGCGGGCGTGCGGTTGGGTTTCGCGATTGCGCATCCTGATGTCGCCGCCGAACTCGAAGCAAGGCTTGGTCCGTGGGCCATTTCCGGCCCGGCGCTGCACATAGCGGCTGAAGCTCTGGCGGACAGGGAATGGCAATCATCCATGCGCCTGCGGCTTTCGCAGGAAGCCCGGCGCATGAATGCTCTGCTGGAAAAAACAAGGCTGAAAATTGCCGGCGGCGCATCCCTGTTTACGCTGGTGCGGGACCATCGGGCCGGCGAACTCTTCGGCCATCTCGGCAGGCGCGGTATTCTGGTTCGCATTTTCGATGAAAGGCCGAACGACATGCGTTTTGGCCTTCCCGGCAGCGAAGCGGAATGGCAGCGCCTCGATGAAGCGCTGTCATCTTTTAATCATCCCTCGAAAGTGTAGGTCTCGATCGATTCCGGCTTCATTTCGATGGAGAAGCCCGGCAGCTTCGGCGGCATGTAAGCGGCATTGCGAATATCGCAGGGCTCGATGAAATGTTCGTGCAGGTGGTCGACATATTCGATCACGCGGCCTTCCTTCGTGCCTGACACCACCAGATAGTCGATCATCGACAGATGCTGCACATATTCGCAAAGGCCGACGCCACCGGCATGCGGCCAGACCGGCAGATTGTATTTGGCGGCGATCAGCAGAACCGCCAGCACTTCGTTGAGGCCCCCCATGCGGCAGCTATCGATCTGCACCACGTCAATCGCACCTTCGGCGATAAACTGCTTGAACATGATACGGTTCTGGCACATTTCCCCGGTCGCCACCTTCACCGGGCCGATGGCAGCACGGATCTTGCGATGGCCGGCGACATCGTCAGGGCTGGTTGGCTCCTCGATGAAGAAAGGCTTGGCGAAGGCGAGCTTCTTGACCCAGTCGATTGCCTGATCCACTTCCCATACCTGGTTGGCATCGATCATCAGGTAACGGTCGGGGCCGATCACTTCGCGGGCGATGGTGAGACGGCGAATGTCGTCCTCCAGATCACGGCCGACCTTCATCTTCACATGGTTGAAACCGGCATCGATGGCTTCCTGGCAAAGACGGCGCAGCTTGGCATCGTCATAACCGAGCCATCCTGCTGACGTCGTGTAGCAGGCATAACCCTCGTTCTTCAGCGTCTCGATACGCTCCTTCTTGCCGCTCTCGGCTTGTCTCAGGATCGCGAGAGCGTCGTCGCGGGTCAGCACATCGGTCAGATAACGGTAATCGACAATATCGGCGATTTCTTCCGGGCTCATATCGGCAACAAGCTGCCACACCGGCTTGCCCGCCTTCTTGGCGAGCAGATCCCAGACCGCATTAACGACGGCGCCGGTGGCGAGATGCATCGCGCCCTTGTCCGGTCCGATCCAGCGCAGCTGGCTGTCACTCGTCAGATGCCGCCAATATTTGCCGGGGTTCTCGGTGACGGTGGCGAGATCGGTGCCGACCACCAGATGACGCATCGCTTCAATGGCCATGCAGCAGATGTCGTTGCCGCGGCCGATGGTGAAGGTCAGGCCATGGCCCTTCAGGCCCGGCTCGTCGGTGTCGAGAATGACGTAAGCCGCCGAATAATCCGGATCGGGGTTCATCGCATCCGAACCGTCAAGGCTCTGGGATGTGGGAAAACGCAGGTCGAAAACACGCAGATCAGTAATTTTGGTCATGGCCGGTCACTCGCGGTCAGTGTCAAAGGAAATCGTTCAGTCGTGGTGGAAGGTTTCTTCCATCATTGCCCACCACTCGCCTTCCTTCCGGCTTTCGAGCGGTTGCTGACAGGGAATGGTGAAAGACCACCATTCCTGGTTCTTGGGGCTTGCGGCTATCTTCGCCATGTCGGCGCTGAAATCGCTGCCATGATATTCCCAATAGCCAAAGAGCAGATTCTCCGGCTCGCGCAGGAAGATCGTATAGTTACGGATGTTGGAGTCGCTGATGAGCGCCAGAACTTCCGGCCAGACGGCCGCATGCAGCCTTTTATATTCTGCGATCATCTCCGGTTTGACGCCTATGACCATGCCCATGCGCTGCATGAAAAACTCCGTTATTGCTTGATGGTGGCGAGCGCCGCGCGCAGCCCGTGTTGCGGCAGGTTCAATCCCAGCCGTTCTGCAGCAGCGATGATCGGGGTAAATCGACGACGCTTCTTTTCATCGTGATTGCCGGCGATATCTGCGAGCCGGTGCGCGAGAAAAGGATTACGCAAACGTTCGCGCAACACAGCGATATAGGCCTCAGCCTCATCTCCCATGCCTTCCGCAACAAAGACCGGCAGAACCTCGTCTCGCCAGAGTGTTTCCAGATCCGCAACGAGGGCGTCGTCGGCCATTGCCTGCCGCACCGTCTCGTCCTTCGCACGCGCATCCTGCAACCAGCGTTCCGCCAGATAGGAATGGCCGAGATTGAGCAGGAAAAGTTTCAGCTTTTCATAGTGATCGAGATCGTCCGTCAGCACCACGGCAGGGTGGGTGCAGGGAAGGACAAGCCCCTCTTGGCTCTCGATCGCCCAGAGTGCATAGGGTTCTGCCACAGCACCAACCGGATCGATCGGCTCGGAGACGATACGATCCACCAGACTGTTGGCGAAACGGCACTTCTCATTCAGATAAAAGGCAAAACCCGCCGGCAATTGCCATTCATCTGCAAGCTGGCGAATGATCTGCTTCAGCCGCTCGCCATTCCGCGGCACAAGCTCGCAGGGGAAGATCGACAAAGGCGCTTCCGGATTGGTCGTGAAGCGCTCCAGCAGCAACATGCACAGCTTGGCCGGAAAGCTTTTTGGAACCACTGTGAAGTCGGCTGCAAGGCTTGGCCCATCACTGGAATCCAGCTCATAACCGCGATCGCCCGTGTTGGACAGAATGACCTCGGCCACACAGGCGAGACGCCGCACCTCGGCCCAGCCGGTTGCGGCGGTCAGCGCCCGCGCGACAGCCTTGCCCGGAATTTCCTCGTCCACTTCCTGCCCATCGCGAATGCCGCGAATGCGCACAGGATAGGGCGCACCGCTATTCAGCGCGGCAACACGCTTCAGGCTCTCGGCATTGCCGGTAGTCTGGACAATGGCGATGCGTCCGAGAGCCTCGCCTTTATCCAGCGCCTGCGAAACGAACAAGTCCGCATGCGCCAGAAGAAAGCGGCTGGTTCCGAATTGCAGAATGGGCGTATTGAACGTCATGCGACCTCCACCATGCCCTTGATGACTCCGGCTTTCGGATCGGTCAGTCCGGCGAATTTGGTGGGTACATCGGCAAGCGTCATGCGGTGGGTAATCAGCGCTTCCGGTACCTTGCCTTCCCGCAGCGCCTGCAAAACGCGCTCGAAATCCTCAGGCGTGGCATTGCGGCTACCAAGCAGCGTCGTTTCGCGCTTGTGGAATTCCGGATCGCTGAAGCCGATATCGCTGGCGACGATGGAAACCAGCACATAGGAACCACCATGGCCAACAAAGGAGAACCCACGCTCCATGGCCTTCGGATTGCCGGTCGCATCAAAGACCGCATCAAAGAAATCGCCATCGGTGATTTCGGAAAGGCGATCCCCGTCGCCCTCTCCGAGCGCCACCGTATGGGCAACACCGAGATGCTTTTTGCAGAAATCCAGCCGGTCTGTGCGCCCATCGATCATGGTCACTTCGCCACCATCGAGGACCGCGAAAACCGCAACCGCCATGCCAATCGGGCCGGCGCCGACGATCAGGACCTTCTGCCCCTTTTCGACTGCGCCACGGCGCACCGCATGCGCGCCGATGGCCAGAAATTCGGTCATCGCCGCCTGGTCGAGGCTCAGCCCCTCCGCCTTCAGCACGAATTGCTGCGGCACGCTCAGATATTCGACCATGCCGCCATCACGGTGAACGCCGAGCACACCGATATTGCGGCAGCAATTGCTTTTGCCCTTCAGGCAGGCGCTGCATTTGCCGCAGGAGATATAGGGAATGACGGTGACCACGTCACCAGTGGAAAGATGGCTATCTTCCGGCGCTTCTTCGACCGTGCCGGAAAGCTCGTGGCCCATGATGCGCGGATAGGAAAGATAGGGCTGGTTGCCAGTGAAGATGTGCAGATCCGTACCGCAGACGCCGATACGGCGAATGCGCACCAGTACTTCACCTTCACCGCGCACGGGCTTGGGCAGGTCCTTGGCGGTGAGTTGACCGGGGGTGTCACAGAAAATCGCCAGCATGCATCACCTGTCGGAAAGGGAATAAAAACGGATGGCGTTGCCGCCGAAAACTGCCGCATGGTCTTCCGCCGGCACGATATCGCAGCAAAAATCCAGCCAGCCCTGATAATCGCCCGCCAGTCGCAACACCGGCCAGTCGCTGCCGAAAATCACGCGGTTTGCGCCGAACAGTTCCAGAATGGTTTCGGCATAAGGCCGCACCGCTTCCGGCCGCTGCTCGCCACGCTCGGTCAACAAACCCGAAAGCTTGCAATAGAGATTGGGCAGAGCCGCCAAAGCGGCCATGTCGCTGCGCCAGTCCCTGTAGTGGCCAGTGGCGATCAACGGCTTTGCACCATGATCGATGACAACGGGCAATTGCGGATGGCGGCGGGCGAAAGACAGGAGATGCGGCAGATTGGGCGGTAAAACCAGCGCATCGAACACCAGCCCATGTTGCACCAGCGCTTCCACGGCAGGACCGAGTGCCGGATCGTCTATCCAGGCGACATCCTCCATGCCCTGTAGCATGGGGCGCACACCCTTGAAGGCCGGGTGTTTTGCCCGGCGGCCGATTTCCGCCACGGCATCGGAAGACTTCATGTCGACCCAGCCGACCACGCCCTTGATGAAATCGGTCTTTTCCGCCAGCTCCAGCATGAAATCTGTGTCAGCCGCGGTCTCCATCGTCTGCACCAGCACCGTGCCGGAAACCCCGGCAGCGGCCAGCAACGGCGACAGATCGGCCGGAAGAAAGTCCCTGTAGATGGCGGCAAGCGATGGCGGCGGCCATTGCCCGGCGCGATTCTTCATCAACCAGAAATGCTGGTGGGCGTCGATGAGCATTGTCTCAGGCCTCTCCGACCGGCACGGGCGCACCTTCGACAATCAGGCCACGCCTGTGCAGCTCGGACCAGAATTCATCCGGGATCGACTGCTCGAACCATTCGATATTGGAGGCAAGCTGCTGTGCATTGCGCGCGCCGGACACGACCGTGACCGAAGCCGGATGCGCCAGCGGAAATTGCAGCGCGGCCGCCTGCAGCGACACGCCCAGCTCCTCGCACACGCCCTGCAGCGCATCGACGCGTGTCAGGATATCGGCCGGCGCATCGGCATAATTGAATTTGCGGTTGCCGGCCAGGATGCCCGAATTGAATGCCCCGGCAACGACGATGCCAACGCCGCTTTCCGCGCAGCGGTTCATGAAGGTAAGGCTCTGCTGTTCCAGAAGCGTATAACGTCCGGCAAGCATGGCGACATCGATATCGAAGACATCCATGGCATCGTTGACGATCTGCCACTCATTGACGCCGAGACCAACGGCGCCCGTCGATCCTTCCTCACGCAGCTTGCCAAGCGCCCGGAAACCGCCGCCGGTGGTCAGCTGCTCCCAATAATGCTGATGCTTTTCGCCGTGAGTATAGGAGCCGATATCATGCACATAAAGGATATCCGGCTTCAAAACACCAAGCCGCTGCTGGCTTGCTTCGAAGGACCGCAGGATACCGTCATAGGAATAATCATAGACCGGGCGGAAGGGCAGCGGCGCAATATAGGCGTCCTCCTCCGGTCCGACGGTCTCGTCAGGAACCATCACACGGCCGACCTTGGTGCTGAGCGTATAGTCACCCCGCTCATGCTCGGTCACCATGGTGCCGAGACGACGCTCCGACCGCGTATAGCCGTAAAAGGGCGCGGTATCGAAATAACGCATGCCGCTTTCCCACGCCTTGTCGAACGCGCCTTTGGATTCCTCATACGGCGTGACCCGGTAGAGATTGCCCATCTGGGCGCAACCGAGGCCCATGACCGTGACATCAACGGCGCGGCGCGGCAATTTACGTGTATCGGAGACTTTCATCGCAGGGACTTTCCAGCTTGTCTTTGGAAGGACGCGCCGCCGCACAGCGGCGCGCCATCACGCAATCAGTAAAGGACGTTCTTGGCTTCCGGCTTCTCAATATTGTCCTTGGTGACAACAACGACGCCGGTATCGACGAACTTCTCGACCTTTTCCTTGTTGATGAGCTTGGAAATGGTCTCCACGCCCTTTTCACCCATCTGATAGGAACCCTGAACCACGATGCCGGCCAGCGTGCCATCCTTGACGAAGCCCTGAAGGTCCTGATTGCCATCGAAGCCGATGGCGACGACCTTGCCGGCCTTGCCGCTCTGGGCAAGCGCACGGCCGACGCCGATTGCCGTCGGCTCATTGGCGCCGAAAATGCCCTTGAGGTCGGAATTGGCGGCCAGAACGTCGGTGGTCTGGTTCAGCGCGGTCGCCATCTGCGACTGCGAATAGAACGGGCCGACGATCTTCAGGTTGGAGTTCATCTGGATGTAATCGGTGAAACCGCCAACGCGGCCGATTTCCGAACCGGCACCGGCGACATAGGACATGACGGCGATCTTGCCTTCCTTGCCCACCTTGTCGATCAGCGCCTGTGCGGCCAGTTCGCCGGCTTTCTTGTTATCGGTCGCGAGGAACGACTGGTAATATTGCTCCGAGCCGCTCGCCAGCTGCGAGTCGATCAGCACCACGGGAATACGGGCCTCCCAGGCCTTCTTGACGGCAGGCACCAGCGCGTCCGGATCGGAAGGAGCAAGAACGATACCCGCAACCTTACGGTTGATGGCGTTTTCAACCATGTTGACCTGGTCGGCGATCGCGGATTCGGCTGCCGGACCCTGGAAGGTCATGGTGTTGCCGGAAGAATTCTTCATCGCCGCATCGGCGCCCTTCTGAACGTTCTGCCAGAAGGTGGAATTGACGGTCTTGACGATGACGGCGATTTCGCCGGCCTGCACGGTGGAAACGCTCCACAGCGCGATTGCGGATGTCAGAAGGGCAGTCGCAATTTTCTTCATTTCTTCCTCCGTGATGTCGGCATACCGGGCCTCCCCTTGCCGATCTTTTTTGCGGAAAGGGTCCGCAGGCCCTTGATCAGCGGCGGTTGCGCAGCTGGTCGATCCAGACGGTGACCAGAATGACGAGGCCGATGATGATCTGTTGCGTGAAGGCGGAGACGCCGTTCATGTTGAGACCGTTGCGCAGGATGCCGATGACGAAGGCACCGATGGCCGTGCCGGAAATCGTGCCCACGCCGCCAATGAGGGACGTACCGCCGATAACCGCGCTGGCAATCGCATCCAGCTCATACATCACACCTTCATTCGGCTGGGCGGTGACAAGGCGCGACATCAGCACGCAGCCCGTCAGGCCGGCGAGCGTGCCGGACAGGATGTAGGTGAAATTGGTAACGCGGGCGACATTGACACCGGAAAGACGCGCGGCATCCGCATTGGAGCCGACAGCATAGATGTGACGGCCGAGGATCGAGCGGTTGAGCATGAAGGAAACCGCAAGCGCAATCACCACCATCAGGATGACGGGGTAGGGGATACCGGGAAACACCACATTCGGAAAGCCGTCGTCACCGATATTGACGATGCGGAAAAGAGCGCCATTGCCGAGTTCACCGAAGGACTCGCCAAGACCTGAAACAGCGCGTGCACCCGTGATCTGCAGCGCCACGCCACGGGCGATCAGCATCATGCCCAGGGTGGCGATAAAGGGTGGCAGCTTGAAACGGGTGACCAGAAGGCCGTTGATGAGGCCGCAGAGCGACCCCGTCAGAATGCCGAGCAACATGCCGACCGGCACGGGCATGCCGAGTTCCTTCACCGCAAGCGCCGCAACGACGCCGGCAAGCGCCAGCACCGAGCCAACGGAAAGATCGATGCCACCGGTGATGATGACACAGGTTGCGCCAATGCCGAGAAGCGCGATGGACGTGACCTGCAACGCGATCGTCATGCCGTTATTGACGGTGAAGAAAGCGCTGCTGGTTGCGGAGAAGACCGCGACAAGCGCAAAGAGGCTGCCAAGTGCGGCAAACTTCTGGATAATGTCCTTCTGGCGGTCGCTGACAGCAAAGCTCTTCTTGGGTTCTGCAATATTGGCCATGTCGTTCCTCACTGCGCGGCCCGGCCGTAACCGGACGCATACCGCATGATTTCTTCCTGATTGGTCCTGGCGGTTTCGAGCACGCCCGTGATACGGCCCTGATGGAAAACGGCGATACGGTCCGTCAGACCGAGAATTTCCGGCAGTTCCGAGCTGATGAGAATGACACCGATACCCTGCGCGGCCAGTTCGTCCATGATCTTGTAGATCGCGAATTTCGCGCCGACATCGATGCCGCGTGTCGGCTCATCGAAGAACAGCACGCGCGACTGCCGGAACAGCCATTTGCCGATGATGATTTTCTGCTGATTGCCGCCCGAAAGCAGCCGCACCGTCTGTTCGATCGAGGGGGTGCGGATATTCAGGAGATCGACGTAGCGCTTCGCAACATCATCATGCTTCTTGAAATCGATCAGGCCGAAGCGGTTGGAAACCTCGCCGAGATTGGCAAGCGTGGTATTGGCCGCAACCGACATCTTGATCGCAAGGCCATCGCTTTTGCGGTCTTCCGAGAGATAGGCAATGCCCTCCCGGATAGCGTCCTGCGGCGAGCTGATGGAAAGTTCGCGCCCGTTGAAAACGATCTTGCCCGCATCAAGCGGATCCGCGCCGAAGATTGCCCGGGCGACTTCGGTGCGGCCGGCGCCCATCAGCCCGGCAAAACCGAGGATTTCACCGCGCCGCAGCGAAAAACCGACATCGTGGAACACGCCGCTTCGCGTCAGGCCTTCAACCGAGAAGATGATGTCATCCGTCGGACGGGACGTGCGTTCGGGGAACTTGTCTTCCAGCGAACGCCCGACCATGCGCGTGACGATGTCATCGACAGTGATCGAAGCGAAATCGTCGGTCGAAATATAACGTCCATCACGCAGAACCGTCACCCGGTCGACGATTTCGGCCATTTCATCCAGACGATGGGAAATATAGACAATGCCGACACCGGATGCCTTGAGATCACGGATAACCTTGAACAGGAGCCGCGTTTCCTGCTCGGTCAGCGAGGAGGTCGGCTCGTCCATGATGAGCACTTCGGCGTCAAGAGAGAGCGCCTTGGCGATTTCCACCATCTGACATTGCGCGACCGAGAGGCCACGCACGATCTGGTCGGGGTCGATATCGACACCCAGCCGGTCGAGACAGCGCTTGGCATCAAGCCGCAGTTTTTTGCGGTCGACGAGAAAACCGCGGCGCGGCTCGCGCGCAAGATAGATGTTTTCGGCGACGGAAAGATGCGGAACGAGGTTGAGTTCCTGGTGAATGATGGCGATGCCGGCGGCTTCGGATTCCAGCGGCGATGCATATTGCACCTTCACGCCCTTGTGCAGGATGGTGCCGTCGCTCGGCTGATAGACGCCGCTGATGATTTTCATCAGCGTCGATTTTCCCGCGCCATTCTCGCCGCAGACCGCATGCACTTCGCCGCTGCGCAGATCGAAATGCACATTTGACAGCGCCTTGACGCCTGGAAATTCCTTGCTGATGTTTTCGAGACGCAGAAGGACCAAACGCTCCGCGCGCGCCATCTCCCCAGGCGAAAATTCGTCCCGAATTGTCGATGCGCCCTGCGACATCAGAAAACCTCCACCCGCACTCCCCGCTCCACCGGGGGTCATGAACAGGCCAAATGGTTAGGCCGGTTTTGAAGAATGGTCAAGCCAATTAGGTCAAAAAGTGAAGAGGTGCATTCAAGAGAACGAAGAGCCGCCAAAGATACCATTAAAATAATTACGTATTTTCAGCTATTTAAGTAATATCTTGCGTATTGCTGCACTTGGCGTTACGGTAAGGCCAAATACCGATATCACAAAGGCTTCAGCAAAAAACACATGAGTGGTCAGGCCAAAATAGCGGAACCGCGCCGGCTTTATCAGCAGATTGCGGACCAGATACGCGAACTCATCGATCTCGGTGAATTCCTGCCCGGCACACGGCTTCCTGCCGAACGGGAACTGGCCCAGAAGCTCGGTGTATCGAGACCTTCGCTGCGTGAGGCGCTGATTGCGCTTGAAATCGACAACACCGTCGAAATTCGTATGGGTTCCGGTGTTTATGTGTCGACCGAGGCTCTCCAAACGACCCATCACACCAAATCGCTGGGCGACAGCCCCTCCGAACTGATGCAGGCACGCGCCGCATTGGAAGGTGCGACGATCGTGCTGGCGGCGAGCCGCATGACCGACGAGACGATCTCAAGCCTTCGCCAGATCCTCAATACCATGCAGAGAGAAATCGAGGCCGGGCGTAAACCTCTTGATCAGGACCGGTTGTTTCACGTCACCATTGCCGAACAATCCGGCAACAGCGTTCTGGCACGGCTGGTAGCGAACCTCTTTGATGAACGACACAGCCCTATTTCAGCTCAGCTGCGTGTCAAATTCGAGGACCGCGACACCTGGACCTATGCGCTTCAGGAGCACGAAGCGATTCTCGCGGCGCTGGAACTCAAGGATCCGCTGCTGGCGCAGGCGGCCATGCATACCCATCTGGAAGGCTCCAAGCGGCGCTGGGTGGAAAGCTGATTTAAGAACATAGCAGGCAATATACCGGGAGGAGGAAAACCCGTGAGTGAGAATTCCGAGGCAACCATTTTGCTGAACGCCAACGACAATGTCGCGGTGGCGCGTCGGTCCATTCCGGCCGGCGGCGCGACGGGCAGAGGCGATCTGGCAGCGCTTGAGCTGATCGGGCGCGGGCACAAGGTAGCCCTCAAATTCATCAAATCCGGCGATGAGGTGCTGAAATACGGACAGGTCATCGGTATTGCCACCCAGGATATCGAACCCGGCCGGCACGTGCACCTGCACAATCTCGCCATGGTGCCTTCCGAACACGCGCATCAGTTCAGCATCGATATCGAAGAAAAGGGCATGGTGCCGGAAACCGAGCGCCGCACCTTCATGGGTTATGACCGTGGTTTCGGCGGTGTCGGCACGCGCAACTATATCGGCGTCATCGCTTCGGTGAACTGTTCCGCCACCGTGTCGCGTTATATCGCCGATTATTTCAACAAGCAGGGCGGCCTTGACGGTTTCGACAATGTCGATGGTGTCGTGGCGCTGACCCATGGTGGCGGCTGCGCGCTGAACACCAAATCGGAAGGCTATCGCCTGCTGATCCGCACCATTCAGGGTTATGCCCGCCACCCCAATTTCGGCGGCATTCTGCTGATCGGCCTCGGCTGCGAAACCAACCAGATCGCCCCCATCCTCGAACACTACAAGATGGAGGAGGGCGAGCGGCTGCGCACCATGACGATCCAGCAGCATGGTGGCACGCGCAAGACGATCGATGCGGCAATCGCCGAGATCAAGGCCATGCTGCCGATGGTCAATGCCGCCCGTCGCACCGAGCAACCGCTTTCGAAGCTGAAGGTGGCACTGGAATGCGGCGGATCCGATGGCTATTCCGGCATATCGGCGAACCCGGCCCTGGGTTATGCATCCGATCTCATTGTCCGCAACGGCGGCACCACGGTTCTTTCCGAAACGCCCGAAATTTATGGTGCCGAGCACCTGCTGACAAAACGCGCCGTCACGCCGGCAGTCGCTGAAAAACTGTTGCAACGCATCGACTGGTGGCGGGACTATACCGCCCGCAATGGCGACGAACTCAACAACAATCCCTCCCATGGCAACAAGCTTGGCGGCCTGACCACCATTCTGGAAAAATCGCTGGGCGCGGTTGCCAAGGGCGGCTCCATGCCGCTGAAGGCAGTTTATGAATTCGCCGAGACCGTGACGGAACAGGGCTTCGTCTTCATGGATACACCCGGCTACGACCCCGTCGCCGTCACCGGCCAGGTTGCCGGCGGCTGCAACGTCATCTGTTTCACCACCGGGCGCGGCTCGGTTTCGGGCTTCAAGCCGGCACCCTGCATCAAGATCGCCACCAATTCCGAAATGTATGAACACATGAAGGAAGACATGGATATCAACTGCGGCGAGATCGTTACCGGGGCGGAAACCATCGAAGAATCCGGCAAAAGAATTTTCGAGCATATTCTCGCCGTGGCTTCCGGCGACAAGACGGTTAGCGAGATTTACGATTACGGCGACAACGAATTTGTGCCGTGGCAGGTCGGTGCAGTGACCTGAACAAAAATCGAGACTGTCCCACGTGAAACAAAAGGCCCGGAAATCGCTTTCCGGGCCTTCTTTATTCCTGACTATTTACGCACTTAGTGGCGGAAGTGGCGCATGCCGGTAAAGACCATCGCGACATTATGCTCGTTCGCGGCGTCGATCACTTCCTGGTCACGCATGGAACCGCCCGGCTGGATGACAGCGGTAGCACCTGCGGCAATCGCGGCGAGCAGGCCGTCGGCAAAGGGATAGAACGCCTCCGAAGCAACGGCAGAGCCGCGTGTCAGCGGTTCGGCAAGACCAATCGCCTTGGCGGCATCTTCCGCCTTCTGGGCGGCGATGCGGGCGGAATCCACGCGGCTCATCTGGCCGGCGCCAATGCCTGCGGTCTGACCATCCTTGGCATAGATGACGGCGTTGGATTTCACATGCTTGGCGATCTTGAAGGCGAACTTCATGTCCTCAAGTTCCTGCGCCGTCGGCGCGCGCTTGGTGACGACCTTGAGATCGAGATCCTCAACCATGCCATTGTCGCGGCTCTGTACCAGCAGGCCGCCCGAAACGGTCTTCGCCGTAATCCCGGCTGCGCGCGGGTCCGGCAGGCCGCCGGCGGTCAAAAGGCGCAGGTTCGGCTTGCGGGCAATGATGGACTTGGCTTCCTCGGTGACATCAGGCGCGATGATGACTTCGGTAAAGAGCTTGACGATCTCTTCCGCCGTTTCCGCATCAAGCGTACGGTTCAACGCAATGACGCCGCCAAATGCGGATACGGAATCGCATGCCAGCGCCCGCCGATAGGCTTCGGCAAGGGTTGGACCCGTCGCCACACCACAGGGATTGGCGTGCTTGATAATGGCAACGGCCGGAGCGTTTTCCGGCAGGAACTCCGCCACCAGCTCGTAAGCGGCATCCGTATCATTGATGTTGTTATAGGAAAGCTGCTTGCCCTGAAGCAGCGTCGCGGTTGCGACACCGGGGCGCTTTTCACCGGTCAGGTAAAAACCGGCGCTCTGGTGCGGGTTCTCGCCATAACGCATCTTTTCCTTCAGCACGCCACCGATGGCGCGGTAATCCGGCGTCTCGATTGCAAGCGCCTCTGCGAACCAGTTGGAAATCACCGCATCATAGGCCGCGGTTCGAGCATAGGCCTTGGCAGCGAAACGCTGGCGCAGCGCATAGGACGTCTGGCCGTCATCAGCCTGCAGGGCTTCAACCAGATCAGGATAGTCGGAGGGATCGGTAACCACCGTGACATAGGCATGATTCTTGGCAGAAGCACGGATCATTGCCGGTCCGCCAATATCGATATTCTCAACCGTCGTCGGATAATCGCCGCCCTTGGCGCGAACTTCCTCGAAGGGATAAAGATTGATCACCGACAGATCGATCGCCTCAATGCCATGTGCCTTCATAGCCTCGACATGTTCGGCGTCATCCCGGATAGCGAGAAGCCCACCATGCACATTCGGATGCAGGGTCTTGACGCGGCCATCCATGATTTCGGGAAAATTGGTCACGTCGGAAACATCCGTCACCGGCAGCCCAGCATCGGCAATGGCCTTCGCCGTTCCGCCGGTCGAAAGCAGCCGGACACCAAGCTTGGAGAGAACCGTCGCCAGCTCGATAATGTCAGTCTTGTCGGACACGGAAAGAAGCGCCGTGCGGATTTTGACCTTATCGGGGGCGGGGATTTTTTTGGACACGACGGCCATCGGGCATACTCCGTTTAACGGGGAGGACAGGCTGGAATGGGATTGATCCAGCAATTGCCGCCGCGTTAACACAGCTTACCGAATTAATAAACAGCAGGGACATCGAACGGTGAAAACTATGGCGGTTTTTGTCCCGCTCCGTCGGAATTTTCCTAGGCCTTGCGCTCGATGATCCAGCGGATCTCCCGCGTATTGGCCAGATTGAAAGGCAGTTCGATCTGTTGCGACGGACGCATGCCCGAGGCATCTGCCATGAAAACATCCTCCGTGACGAAAACCTCCAGACCCGGCGCTGAAAACAGCCAGGTGGTTCCGTCCGCCGCCTCCATATAAACCGACTCTTCATCCCGCTGATGCAGTTGAATATGAGGATGGATATGAAAACGTGAAACCGCTGAGATCGACTGCAATTGCACCTTTGCTGCATTCTCGTCAGCGCGAAGCAGGTCACGGCCCTTGATCTTCGTGCCAGCGGCATTCAACTCGATTTCACGCTCGTGGTAACAGCCGAAGTTCTGCAGGTATCCATCGTGCGACGCCCGCAGCACATCATTGCCGTTTTCATCCGTTCCGCGCTCGCTATCCACGTGGCTGACACCCGAAATCATGATCGGACCAAGAAGTCTGGAGCGCGATAATCTGCAGGAGGAGGTATCCGCAAGCGTAACGGTGGAATGGGCGGCCGTCGACCGGCTGGCCCGCTGATATTCCGGCGCGGCATTTCGTGGAAAACCGGAATTGACGATAAACCGGTTCTTGCCGCAGGACATTTCAAAGGACAGGCAACCCGAATGGGCATTGCGCGAAAGCTCGGCCGAACCGGGATACCCCGTGTCCACGATGATGACAGTCTCATCCGTCGCGAGCCGGTGGTAATTTACATCCGGCAGGATTTTCGAAGGCCGGCCGGCGGTTTCGTCATAACGCAGCACGGAGACAAGCTCATTGGCAAGCGTTGCCGTCGCGCCATTAAACAGCGCGAGATCGCCGCCCTGATGCCGGAAAAACCGGATTGCCGGAAACATCCGGTCTATTGCCGGCACCAGCCCCGAGGGCAGGTCGTGGCCAAGATTGATATAGCTTTGCCGAAGCGGCAGAAGATCGAGCAGCAGATCCAGCATGACCCGCGGATTGCGGGAAACATGCCCGCCATCGGGTAGAATCTGGCGTTCCATTTCCTGAGCCAGCTTCATTCCATGCCGGGTAATGCGTGACAGGCGTGTTGGCATGGCAATGGAGGCCATGGCAAGTGCGATCCTGATCCGCAGCCGGGCTTCGCCATCCGGTGCATGTTTCACGATCCTGTCGAGATACCGCACGTGAAAAGCGAGGCTTCTCAGGAACCGGCGATAGAAGCCGGCGTCAGCCTCATATAAAACCACTGGGGAATGGGATAACCAGGCGATCAAACGCTGTGCCGCAATCTCCGGCGACCATCCGGTGCCCGTAACGCGCCTGCCGTTCAGGGCAATCCACTCAGCCACGATGCGGCGCGCCCGCTTGCATGCCTCGCTCGACCTGTCGGAACGGATATGCCGCAGCCAGCCGAAAGCGTGCAACCGTTCTTCAAAAACGAGGGAGGGGTAATCCACCTGGAATGGCGAAAGGCCACCGGTTTCGACAACACGACCGGCAAGCGCGATCCGGCCGCGCAACAATTCCTCGGCAAAATACGGATCGATCGCCCTGAGATCGGTCGGCGCCGCAACCAGACCATCGGGAACACGGTTGGCAAACCGTGAGACATGCAGACGCAAAGGTGTGAGGCCGACACACAGATGACGATATGCCATCCGTGAAAGAAGACCGGCCGCATTCATGCTGCCTGCAAAGGACCCAAACAAGCTGTGTTTCCCGCTTCACATAGTTTTGTTTTTATCAGTGAACCGTGATGACCGGAACGTTATCGATAATATCAATGATTCGCTAAAGCTTCGCTTTTTTCTACTTCTTACGCAAGACACTGCTAAAAAACCCATCGACGCCGCCAAACATATCCGGCGTTGTACGCAAATCTCCCTGCGGGCTGATCGCCACCTCCATTCCCGGCCAGTCCTCCTTGCGTACGGCAATGCGCTCGATATCGGGATTCTCCGCCAGAACCTCGGCAATCATCGCTTCGCCCTCCGAAGGGTCCAGCGAGCAATTGGAGAACACCACGACACCGCCAGCCCCCACCAGCGTCAAGGCATGCCGCAGCATCTGGCCCTGAAGAGCCGCAAGCTTGGCAATGTCCGTTTCATCCTTGGTCCAGCAGACATCCGGATGTTTGCGCAGCGTACCCGTCGACGAGCATGGCGCATCCAGAAGAACGGCGTCGAAAAGCTGCTCCGGCTGGTACTTCAACATGTTGACCTCCACCGTTTCGGCGTGGAGACCAAGCCGGTCGAGATTTTCCCTGAGACGGCGCAGGCGATTTCCGGACTGATCCAGCGCCGTCACCTTTGCACCTGCAAGTGCGAGCTGGGCTGTCTTGCCGCCCGGTGCCGCGCAGAGATCGGCGACACGCTTGCCGGAAATATCCCCCAACAGCTTCACCGGCATGCTGGCCGCAAGATCCTGCACCCACCACGCGCCTTCGGCGAATCCGTCAAGCGAGGGGATCTGGCCTTCGAACTCACCTAGGCGAACGCTGCCATTCGGCATAAGTGTGCCACCCAGCTTTTCCGCCCAGAGACCAGGATCGGTTTTGACGGTGAGATCGATGGAGGAGGGCGTCAACTGCGCCTCCGAAATGCGTTGTGCGACCACATCGCCGTAGGCCGAAACAAGCCGGGCGTAAAACCAGTCCGGCAACACGGGCACATCGGCAAGAGCCGTTTCGATCTCCGTTTTTTCCCGGCCCAGCCGCCGGAGGACCGCATTGACCAGCTTCACGAAACGCCGGTTGCGCGGATCGCGGTGCGCCTGTTCGACAGCCAAGTCGACAGCGGAATGATCGGGAACATCAAGGTAGAGCATCTGCGCCGCACCGACGATGAGAACGTGATGCAATGATCGAGCACCCTGCGGCAGCGGACCATCCAGCAGCATCGCCAATGCCTTTTCGATGCGGGGAAGATGGCGAAGTGCACTATTGACGATGGCCCTTACCAATGCCCGATCCGCAAGCGACAGCGCGCGATAGACCGGATTGCCGTTTTCATTGTCCAGCATGCCGTCCAGCGAGGTCTTCTTTTCCAGAACGGCAGCAAGAATGCGAGTCGCGGCAATGCGTGCGGCAAGGCCTGGCTTGTCCTGGAAAGACGAAGGGCCGTCTTCACGGCCCCTGCCTTGCGCCGGTCTCGATTTTTTAAACCGCGCCGGCTTATTCTGAATATCGGATGTCAAGACCACGGCCCCTTGCGCTCGTTTTCGTTGCCACGTCCCCAACCCGTATTGGGCACGGAGCCTGATTTGCGCAGAGGTCTATCACCCGACGGCGGCGGCGTCGATGCTCGCGGGGAAAACTCCTGTGCCATGGCATGCAATGCTGCAACCCGGTTTTCGGTGTTCGGGTGTGTGGAGAAGAGATTGTCCATCCGCTCGCCAGAAAGGGGATTGATGATGAACATATGCGCCGTTGCCGGGTTGCGCTCAGCATCGTCGTTATGAATCTGCTGCGCCATGCCGGAAATCTTCTGCAAGGCTGAGGCGAGCCAGAGCGGATTACCACAGATTTCAGCACCGCGCCGGTCAGCGGAATATTCCCGCGTGCGGCTGATCGCCATCTGCACCAGCATCGCCGCAAGCGGCGCCACGATCATAGCAACCAGTACACCGATGAAACCAAGCGGATTGTTGTTGTTTTCCCGGTTGCCGCCGAAGAAGAAGGCAAAATTGCCGAGCATGGAAATAGCACCCGCCAGCGTGGCGGTGATCGTCATGGTCAGGGTATCGCGGTTCTGCACATGCGCCAGTTCATGCGCCATGACGCCGGCCACTTCCTCCGGCGTCAAACGCTCCAGCAATCCTGTTGAAGCTGCCACAGCAGCATTCTGCGGGTTTCGCCCCGTCGCAAAAGCATTGGGTTGCGGGCTGTCATAAATATAGACCTTCGGCATCGGCAAGCCGGCATTGTGCGAGAGGTCCCGGATCATGTGAAAAAATTCGGGCGCGTTCGCCTCGTCGATCTCCCGTGCCCGATAGGCTGAGAGAACCATTTTATCCGAATTCCAATAGGAGAAGAGATTCATACCAGCGGCGATAAGCAGCGCAATCATCATGCCACCCCGGCCGCCGATCAGAAAACCGACACCCATGAACAATGCGGTCATGAAGGCCAGAAGCATTGCCGTGCGCATCATGTTCATCCGTTGAAATCTCCCTGTCGCTCACCAGAATTGTTACGGGGTTTATAAAGCCCGTCAGATTATATAATCTGGTGAACGGCAAACATATTTCAATATCCCGTCATAGGGAGGATTTCTCATGCAGGACGCAGATAATGACAATGGCGCGGAAAAGCCGAGACGGTTGTCGCCGGCCGCAGAACGGGCCCTGAAAGAAGCGGAGGAGCGGCGCAGGCAACAGGCCGATCTTCAGCTGCCTCCGGAAACCGGCGGCAGAGGCGGTGCCGAACCCGTCCGTTTCGGCGACTACGAAATAAAGGGCCGGGCCATCGACTTTTGAGCCGCGCGAAATAAAAATACCCGCCAAAGGCGGGTATTTGTCAATTAAAACAGATATTTATTTATTTTTGCTCTAGCAGCCGGCAGACCGCTTCCAGCTGTTCCAGCGTACGATAGCCGATACGGATTTGCCCCGATCCGCCCTTGTGGATGATCTTTACATCAAGCCCCAGAGCGTCCGACAGGCTACGCTCCAGCGCTATCGTGTCGGAATCCTTTTCAGCCGCCGGCCGCTTCTCGACGATGTCCTGAGACTTGATGTCGTTCTGTGCCAGACGTTCGGCATCACGCACCGACAATCCCTTGGAAACGATCGTACGCGCAAGGCTCGCCGGATCGGAAGTGGACACGAGCGCACGCGCATGACCGGCGGAAAGCGAACCATCCGCCAGCATGTCTCGTACCGGATCGGGAAGCTTGAGAAGCCGGAGGCTGTTGGCGACATGGCTTCGGCTCTTGCCGATGATCTCACCGAGATCGTTCTGGGTATATCCGTGTTCGGCAATCAGCTGTTCATAACCCATCGCCTCTTCAAGCGGATTGAGGTCTGAACGCTGCACGTTCTCGACAATGGCCAGTTCCAGCGCGGTACGGTCATCCACATCACGAACGATAACCGGCACGTCGGTAAAGCCAGCCAGCTGCGCGGCGCGCCAGCGCCTTTCACCTGCAATAATCTCATATCGATTGACTCCAACCGTTCGCACCACCACAGGCTGAACAATCCCGTGCTGACGAATGGATGCGGCCAAATCCTGCAGCTCATTCTCATCGAAGTGCCGCCGGGGGTTTCTTTGACTGCGAGCAATGAATTCGATCGGGATGGTCCGATCAGCATTAACGGCCCGCTGCGGTTCACCCACCGGGACAGGTTGGTCCATTTCACCGATCAAGGCAGCAAGGCCGCGCCCCAATCGGCGCTTGGAAAGATCATCACTCATAAGACATTACTCCATACATTCCGGCAAACGTCAGGCGGCCTTGCGCAAACGCTCTCTCTGAATCACTTCCGATGCCAGCTGTAGATAGGCCTGACTGCCGGCACATTTCAGATCATAAAGAATTGCCGGTTTACCATAAGAGGGCGCTTCCGAAACACGAACATTGCGCGGAATGAGCGTGTGGTAAACTTTTTCTCCCAGGTGCGTCCGCACATCCGAAACGACCTGCTGCGCAAGATTATTGCGCGCATCGAACATTGTCAGAACAATACCCTGAATATCAAGTTGCGGATTAACCGAACCACGGATCTGGCTGACCGTATCCAGCAGCTGGCTAAGGCCCTCCAGCGCGAAAAACTCGCATTGTAGCGGCACCAGCACTGAATGCGCGGCTGTCATTGCATTCATGGTCAGAAGATTAAAGGAGGGCGGGCAGTCAACGAGAACATAGGAGTAGCCTCTCGCCTCCTGCGTTTCCATAGCCGCGCGCAGGAGAAACACACGATTGGAAACATTCGCGACCTGCATTTCAAAACCGAGCAAATCCATCGTGGAGGGTACGATATCAAGATTTGGAACGGCTGTTGGAACAGCAACGTCACTGATGCCATGATCGCCCACAAGGAGATCATAGGATGAAAGCTTCCGCTCCTTGCGATCAATTCCAAGCCCGGTACTGGCATTTCCCTGCGGATCAAGATCAATGATCAACACGCGTTCACCGATAGCCGCCAGCGCCGTTGCCAGATTAATGGCAGTAGTCGTTTTACCGACCCCACCCTTCTGGTTTGCGACTGCGATAATCCGGTTTTTTTCAAAAGTCATGCCGCACCTGGCCAGCTTATCAGCGCCTCAGGGTGAGGTTGCTGATTTCAAGAACAACAGAATCTGCCTCAATGGCACTCTGATGTTTTACCAGATCGAACTGCCAGCGACCATGCGCTTTCTGCACTTCCGAATCATAATCCCGGCCTTTATTAAAATAAGCCTTGAGATTTGGATTATTCCGCGCCCACGGGTGAATGTATTCGAAGAGCAGATCCAGCTCCGCTAGCGCCCGCGCCGAAACAGCATCGCAGGTTGCAACGATTTCGGGCGCTTTTTCGATTCTCACGGGATGAACCGCACCTCTTGCGCCGGTTTCCTTCAGCGCAATCCGCAAAAACGCGGCTTTCTTATTGTTACTTTCGATCAGATCTACCCAGCCATCGCCAAGTTCCGCCAGAAAAATAGCGGTGACAACGCCAGGAAAGCCGCCACCGCTGCCCAGATCGATCCATTTTTTTGGATGGGGAAAAAGTTGAAATATCTGCGCGCTGTCGGCAACGTGCCGGCTCCAAAGCTCGCCAAGAGTGGAAGGCGCGACCAGATTCGTGGTTTTGTTCCACTTCTTAAAAAGCTCAACAAAATGCTCGAGCCTTTCTTGTGTTTCACGTGAAACACTCTGGCCGTTTATCTTCATAATCCGACTCGCTATTGGTGCATGCGCAATTTTTCATTTCGCGCCGTGGAGTTTTTCCGCAGGAGCGCGAGCAGCAGCGATATCGCAGCAGGCGTCATACCGTCAACACGCGCTGCCTGCGCAATGTTCTCGGGTCGTGCCTTTTCCAACTTTTGTTTCAATTCATTGGAAAGACCCGACAGGCTCTGAAAATCGAAGTCCTCTGGAATCTTTCTGTCTTCGTCCCGCTTGATATCGACGATATCGGCGCTCTGTCGCTGCATATAAACCGCGTAACTGGCTTCGATCTCCAGAACCTCCGCAACTTTACCGCGGAGAGACTCCAGCTCCGGCCAGTGCTGCGTCAGAACGTCCAGCGTTATATCGGGATAAGCGAGCAGTTCATAAACAGAACGGCGCTGGCCATCCTGATTGAGTTTTAATCCCTGTTTCGCCGCCTGGGACGGGCTGATGGAGATAGTCTTCATCAGCTCGCGACCTGATTCCAGATCCGCAATAAATGCTTCAAAGCGCTTTTCGCGCTCGGCGCTGATAATGCCCGCCCTTTGACCAATCGGTGTCAGCCGCAGATCGGCATTGTCTACCCGGAGGGAAAGCCGGTATTCCGCCCTGGACGTGAACATGCGATAGGGCTCACTCACACCCTTGGACGTCAGATCATCGATCATGACACCGATATAGGATTCCGTGCGACTGAAATAGAGCGCGTCGGTATTGCTTGCATACAGAGAGGCATTCAGTCCGGCAACAAGACCCTGAGCGCCGGCTTCTTCATAACCAGTGGTGCCGTTGATCTGCCCGGCGAGGAAGAGCCCCGGAATTTTGCGGCATTCGAGCGATGGCTTGAGTTCACGCGGATCAACATAATCATATTCAATCGCATAACCGGGCTGAAGAATGGCAACCTGTTCCAACCCTGGTATGGTACGGATAAATTGTTCCTGAACCGAAGCGGGCAGGGAGGTCGAGATACCATTCGGATAAATGGTGTGATCATCCAGGCCTTCCGGTTCCAGAAATATCTGATGACCATCGCGCTCGCCAAAGCGGGTTATCTTGTCCTCTATCGACGGGCAATAACGCGGACCGACTCCCTCGATCTGTCCGGAATACATCGCCGACAAATGTATTTTGTCCCTGATGATCTTGTGTCCGGCAGGCGTCGTGCGGGTTACACCACATTCAATCTGCGGATTGGCAATATGATCGGTCATGAAGGAAAAGGGCACGGGATCTTCATCCGCCGCCTGCCGGTCTACAGCGCTCCAGTCAATCGTTCGGCCATCAAGCCGTGCAGGTGTACCGGTTTTTAGCCGTCCCATGACCAGACCGAGCCGCGAAAGTGTATCAGAGAGACCCACTGACGGTTTTTCACCCACACGGCCGGCAGGAATCTTTTCGGAGCCGATATGAATAAGCCCACGCAGGAAAGTCCCGCTGGTGAGGACAACAGCTCCACAGGGAATCCGGCTACCGTTTTCCATTAAAACTGCGGAAACCCGGTCATTGACCATCTCAATATCAAAGGCATCGCCTTCGATAATCGTCAGATTCTCAATTGCACCGATTTCCCGCTGCATAGCTTCACGGTAGAGCCGCCGGTCGGCCTGCGTCCGTGGCCCACGGACTGCCGGCCCCTTTTTGCGGTTAAGCATACGGAACTGAATGCCCGCCGCATCGGCGACCCTGCCCATCAGGCCGTCAAGAGCATCGATTTCCCGAACGAGGTGCCCCTTGCCAAGACCGCCGATTGCCGGATTGCAGGACATCACTCCGATGGTTTCGCGCTTATGGGTAACAAGAGCGGTTTTTGCACCATGCCGTGCGGCAGCGGCAGCCGCTTCACTGCCCGCATGTCCACCGCCGATAACAATAACATCGAATGACTGGTGCATATTCCTGCGCCCTATCCCAAATCACCGGCATGGCCCAAGGGGCCGCCAATGTTTCACGTGAATCATTTTCCTATGCAGAATTCCGAGAAGATTACACCGAGCAAGTCTTCCACATCAACGCGCCCGGTAATGCGTCCGAGCGATGTCGCCGCAAGCCGCAAATACTCCGACCTTATCGCAAGGTCCATGGCTTCGGAATCGAGCGCATCACTAACATAGTTCAGCGTCTCTTCAAGTCGTTTTTTATGGCGGGCGCGGGCGGGAACCAATGTCAGCCCTCCGCCTACGCGGTTTTCGATCTCCTGTTTGATCAACCCACGCAACCCATCAAGCCCCTGTCCTTCTTTTGCCGAGATCGAAAGATCGAAGCCATTTTTAACCGATCCGAAAGAGAGCGCGGCCTTCGTTCTGATATAAAGGCGGCGTGAATGCTCAAAGGAGACAGAAGATTGTTTCGGAGACGAATCATTATCTTGAAGTAACAGGACGAGGTCAGCATTCTCGGCAGTCAGCCGTGCGCGCCTTACACCCTCCTGCTCCACAACGTCCTGTGTCTCACGAATACCGGCTGTATCAAATATCCGGACAAGATAGCCTTCGAGATTGATATCGACGCTGAGTACGTCTCTCGTGGTTCCCGCTATATCGGTCACAATCGCGACGTCACGGCCACTCAAGGCGTTAAGCAGGGTCGATTTTCCTGCATTCGGCTCCCCAACCAGCGCCACCTTGAAACCGTCACGGATGATTTCGCTATTTCCACCATCATGAAGGTGAGCCGATATTTCCTGCCGCAATTGCGCCATCGCTTCCCAGACCTGAGAGGCAACAGAATCCGGGACATCATCCTCGTCGGCGAAGTCCAGCTCGGCCTCGATCAGCGCCCGTGCCCGCGTCAGCCGGCTTGCCCAGCCATCGTAGAGCGCCGACAGTTTGCCCGTACTCTGCTCCACGGCCAACCGTCTCTGCATTTCCGTTTCCGCCTGCAGCAGATCCGCCAGCCCTTCGATTTCAAGAAGATCCATCTTGCCATTCCCGAAGGCCCGACGGGAGAATTCACCGGCATCAGCAGGGCGGAACCCATCCAGACTTTCAAGCTCGGCGAAAATCGACGCCAGAACCGCCCGGCTTCCGTGGCTGTGAATCTCCACGCAATCCTCACCGGTAAAAGAATTCGGCGATGGGAAAACCATGACCAGCGCCTGGTCGATAATCTCGTTGTTTCGATTCCGAATCGAATTCAATACAGCTCGGCGCGGCGGCGGCGCTTGCCGCCCGGTCAATGCCGTCACAGCCACCAAAGCACCAGGCCCACTGATTCTGATCACGGCAACGCCCGCCGGCAAGGCTCCGCTTGAAAGCGCATAAATGGTATCGGCGGAAGCTGACATCGCTCACCTCGGATTAAAACAGTCAAGCCGCATCCGAATGAACGAATGCGGCTTCAAGGTCTTCAGATGAATCCGGCTAAACTCCGGATCAAGTATTCATGGATTCGAAGAAATCCGAATTATTCTTGGTCTGCTTCAGCTTGTCGATCAGGAATTCGATAGCGTCCATCGTTCCCATCGGCGCAAGAATACGGCGAAGAACGAAAATCTTCTGCAGATCCTGGCGCGGCACCAGCAGGTCTTCCTTACGTGTACCGGACTTCAGAATATCCAGCGCCGGGAAGATACGCTTGTCGGCAACCTTGCGATCGAGCACGATTTCCGAGTTGCCTGTGCCCTTGAACTCTTCGAAGATGACTTCGTCCATACGGCTGCCGGTATCGATCAGCGCAGTGGCGATGATCGTCAGCGAACCGCCTTCTTCGATGTTACGCGCGGCACCGAAGAAACGCTTCGGGCGTTGCAGGGCATTGGCATCCACACCACCGGTCAGAACCTTGCCGGAGGAGGGAACGACCGTGTTATAGGCGCGACCAAGGCGGGTGATGGAATCGAGCAGGATCACGACGTCGCGACCATGTTCAACCAGGCGCTTCGCCTTTTCGATGACCATTTCAGCGACCTGAACGTGGCGCACCGCCGGTTCGTCGAAGGTCGAGGACACAACCTCGCCCTTGACGGAACGCTGCATGTCGGTGACTTCTTCCGGGCGTTCGTCAATCAACAAAACGATCAGATAACATTCAGGATGATTTGCCGTGATCGAGTGAGCGATATTCTGCAGCAGAACCGTTTTACCGGTACGCGGCGGCGCAACGATCAATCCGCGCTGGCCCTTTCCGAGCGGAGCAACGAGATCGATGACCCGCGAAGACAGATCCTTGGATGTCGGAACATCCAGTTCCATCTTGAAGCGCTCGTTCGGATAAAGCGGCGTCAGATTGTCGAAGTGAACCTTGTGGCGAATCTTTTCCGGATCGTCGAAATTGATCGTATTGACCTTAAGAAGCGCGAAATAACGTTCACCTTCCTTGGGGCCGCGGATCGGTCCTTCAACGGTGTCGCCGGTCTTCAGCGAGAAGCGGCGGATCTGCGAGGGCGAGATATAGATATCATCCGGACCGGGCAGATAGTTTGCGTTGGCGGATCTCAGGAAGCCGAAACCGTCCTGCAGGACTTCAACGACGCCCTCGCCGATGATTTCGATGTCCTGGCTCGCGAGAACCTTGAGGATTGCGAACATGAGTTCCTGCTTGCGCATGGTGCTCGCATTTTCAACTTCCAGGGATTCGGCAAAAGTCAGCAAGTCGGTAGGCGATTTGCTCTTAAGTTCCTGAAGCTTCATTTCAGCCATGAAGAGAAGACCGTTTGATAATGTAATGTCGGGGGAGGGCGTGTTCGCGAATCAGATGCTGTGGGAGATACCGCAGATGACTGAATAATTCACATGCCACGAAGATGAGTGGTCCGAAAATAGCGATTGAACACGGCCGCTGCAAGAGGAAAGCACGAATTCCGCGAAATTTATCGTCGCACCGACTTAACCGAAGGGTTTCACAACCACAAGTATGACAATCAGGATCATCAGAACGGTCGGAACTTCGTTCATCAACCGCCAGTGACGGGCAGGTCTCGTATTTTCATCGCGCGCGAAGCGTTTGGCGCTTCGGGTGAAATAAACATGTGCTGCGGTCAGAAGTACCACCAGCCCGATCTTGGCATGCAACCATCCGCCGGAAAAACCGTAAACCGACCATGCGAGATAAAGGCCCAATATCCAGGATATCATCATCGCGGGGTTCATGATGACCCTGATCAGCCGCTGCTCCATCACCTTGAAGGTTTCGGATTGCTGAGAACCGGCCGGCGCATCGGTGTGATAGATGAAAAGCCGCGGCAGATAAAAAATAGCGGCCATCCATGAAATCACGGCGATGATGTGAAGCGCCTTGATCCAGAGATAGAGATCGGCAGGGTCGGCATAAAACAGCAGCGCGACGAAGGCGGCAAAGACACCGAGTGCGATGCCGGCCCGCAAGGCCGCCCTGTTTCCGGAGCGGGCCGAAGTCTGTCTGCCGTCGCTCATATCCCGGCTCCGCTACGCACCCGCTGCACCAGACGGGCGACGTTTTCAGGATCGGCCTGCGGGGTAATACCATGGCCAAGATTGAAGATCAGCGGCCCCTGTCCGAGAGCCTGCAGCACCGCATCAATACCATCCTGCAGCGCTTTCCCGCCAGCCACCATGAGCATCGGGTCCAGATTGCCCTGCACCGGGCCTTCCTTCTGCAAATCACTGGCAAAGCTCAAGGGAACCGACCAGTCGAGCCCGATGGCGTCGGCGTCCGTTTTGCGGCGATAATCCTTCAGGAGATAACCGGCCCCTTTTGCGAAAGCGATGATCTTTGCGGCAGGTCGACGGGCGCGCACGGAAGCAATGATGCGGGCAACCGGCTTTATCGCAAAAGACTCGAATTCTCTCTCGCCCAACACGCCGGCCCAGGAATCGAAGATTTGAACCGCATCCGCTCCGGCATCGATCTGCGCCACCAGATAATCGGCGGAAACATCCGCCAGGAAAGCCAGCAGCTTTTCCATCGCAGCCGGCTCCTGATAACCGAACAGTCGCGCCGGCGCCTGATCCGGCGTTCCATGGCCGGCGATCATATAGGTCGCAACCGTCCATGGCGCGCCACAAAAGCCGAGAAGCGTCGTTTCATCCGGCAATGTCCCGCGCAAACGGGAAACGGTTTCGAAAACGGGGGAAAGATGCGCCATGACATTTGCGGCATCCAGCTTCTCGATACCGTTCACATCGATCGGGTCCATTGCTGGACCTTTTCCTTCGCTGAATGACACGTTGCGATGAAGCGCATCGGGTATCACCAGAATATCGGAAAACAGGATGGCGGCGTCGAGCCCGAACCGGCGAATGGGCTGAAGGGTGACCTCCGTTGCCAGCTCGGGATTATAACAGAGATCAAGGAAACTTCCGGCACTCTTCCGGGTTTCCCTGTACTCGGGAAGATAGCGGCCGGCCTGCCGCATAAGCCATATGGGCGGCGGTGTGACCGTCTCTCCGTTCAACACCGTCATTACCTTGCGTTCGCTCATGGCATCCAACTTCTAAAAAATAAAATCAAAGAGATTTAAAAGATTTTCTATTTCTTAGAGTCTGTGGGTAGCAAGGATTAAAATCATTCCAGTCGAAATGCCGCAGCGCCAGGATTTGAAAACTGCCAGAGGATATTTGGGACCCGACTATGGCGGGATAAAATTGAAACCATAATTTTCTAAATTATTTCATATATTTAAGTAGAAAATCATAATGGCTTTGTCTGTGGATGACGTGGGGACAAGTTTGAACAAGTCTGGCTTCTCCCAATAATTCACAGCCCGCGCCGATGATGATTGAAGCCGCTTGCGGATTGTGGAAAAACACCACCTTATTCACGGCGCGGTTCGGCCCGCAGGACAATTCGGACGTTTGTCCCGGTTTATCAACAGCGGGAGAAAAACAGCGTGGAGAACAAAAAAAGCTTCTTCCATCTGCACCTGATTTCGGACTCAACGGGAGAGACTCTGATGTCGGCCGGCCGTGCCGTCTCCGCTCAGTTTCATGCCTCCATGCCCGTGGAACATGTCTATCCGATGATCAGGAACCAGAAGCAGCTGGCGCAGGTGGTGGATCTCATCGACAAGGAACCGGGTATCGTCCTTTATACCATTGTTGACCAGCAGCTGGCCGAGTTCCTGGATCTGCGCTGCCACGCGATCGGGGTGCCCTGCGTCAACGTTCTCGAACCGATCATCGGCATTTTCCAGACCTATCTCGGTGCGCCATCCAGAAGGCGGGTGGGCGCGCAGCACGCCTTGAATGCCGATTATTTCGCCCGGATCGAAGCGCTCAACTTCGCCATGGACCATGATGACGGGCAAATGCCGGAAACCTATGACGAGGCCGATATCGTCATCATCGGCATCAGCCGCACATCGAAAACCCCGACCAGCATCTATCTTGCCAACCGGGGCATAAAGACCGCCAATATACCGGTCGTCCCCAATGTGCCGCTGCCTGAAAGCCTCTATACCGCCACCCGGCCGCTGATCGTCGGTCTCGTTGCAACGTCCGACCGCATATCGCAGGTGCGTGAAAACCGGGAACTGGGCGCGACGGGCGGATTTGACAGCAGCCGTTACACGGACCGAGCCACAATCATGGAAGAGCTGAAATATGCGCGCGCGCTTTGCGCCCGCAACAATTGGCCGCTGATCGATGTCACCCGTCGCTCCATTGAGGAAACGGCCGCCGCCATCCTTGCCCTTCGCCCGAGGACACGATAATCCGGATCGCATCATTCGGAGCAGACAGTCGATGAAACAAGAGTTGATCCTCGCCTCGTCCAGCGCATCCCGCCAGATGCTGATGCGCAATGCGGGGCTGACATTTTCGGCGATACCGGCGGATATCGATGAGCGTGCGCTTGATGAGCGGCTGGAGCGAAACGGCGCAAGCCCGGAAGAGGTCGCGCTGGAACTCGCAAGGGCGAAGGCTCTTGCCGTTGGTTCCCTGTATCCCGAAGCACTCGTCCTTGGTTGCGATCAGACAATGGCGCTCGGAGCCCGGGTCTATCACAAGCCGAAAACCATGGCGGAGGCTGAAGCCCATCTATTGTCATTGTCGGGCAAGGTTCATCGCCTGAACAGCGCGGCCGTTCTTGTCTTGAACGGCGAGGTTCTGTGGCAGACTGTTTCCAGCGCCGAGCTTGCTGTCAGGACCTTGAGCGCCGAATTTGTTTCGCGCCATTTGCAGCGTGTGGGTGACAGAGCCCTGACCAGCGTTGGCGCGTACCAGCTTGAAGGGGAGGGAATCCAGCTATTCACCTCGATAGAGGGGGATTATTTCACGATTCTCGGCCTGCCGCTTCTGCCACTTTTATCGAAACTGCGCGACATGGATGTCATTGATGGCTGATTCACGTGAAACATTAACCATAAATGCCTTCGTTGCCGGCTATCCGATAAAGCATTCGCGATCACCCATCATCCACTCCTATTGGCTGAAGAAATTCGGCATTGCCGGTTCCTACAAGGCCATCGAAATTTCTCCGGGCGATTTTCCGAATTTTATCGCGATGCTCAAAGAGGACAAACCGGGTACGGCGGTGGGCGGCAATGTCACCATTCCCCACAAGGAAGCGGCTTACCGTTTGGCGGATAGTCCGGATGCCTTGGCGGAGGAGCTTGGCGCTGCCAACACCATCTGGGTGGAGGAGGGCAGGGTCCATGCCACCAATACGGATGGTTATGGTTTCGTCGCCAATCTTGATGAGCGGCACCCCGGCTGGGACAGGACCAGCCGTGCAGTGGTTCTGGGCGCAGGCGGCGCGAGCCGTGCAATCGTTCAATCCCTGCGCGACCGGGGCATTGCCGAGATTCACATCCTGAACCGGACGGTTGAGCGGGCCCGGGAACTGGCCGATCGTTTTGGCCCGCGTGTCTTTTCCCATCCGCAGGCGGCACTTCACGAGGTCATGCGGGATGCCGGGCTTTTTGTGAATACAACTTCGCTCGGCATGGATGGGAGCGAAGCGCCACATCTCGATTTTTCGCCGCTCGCCGCCAATGCGGTTGTGACCGATATCGTCTATGTGCCGTTGAAAACACCGATCCTGAAGATGGCGGAAGAGCAGGGCATGGCAACCGTAGATGGGCTTGGCATGCTGCTTCACCAGGCAAAGCCGGGTTTCAAGCGGTGGTTCGGCGAAATGCCTGACGTCGATGAAACGCTGCGTTCGCTCATCGTCGAGGATATGGAGAAACATTGATGATCGTTATCGGTCTCACCGGCTCGATTGGAATGGGAAAGACGACGACGGCGAAGTTGTTTGCCGAAGAGGGTATTCCGGTTCTCGATTCCGATGAGGTCGTGCACGGGCTCTATCGGGCGGAAGCCGTTCCCCTGATCGAATCTGCCTTTCCGGGCACCACCGTTTCCGGAACGGTCGACCGGCGGAAGCTCGCCGATGCGCTGCGGGAGAATCCGGCTAATTTCACCAGACTGGAAGCGATTGTCCATCCGTTGGTACGCAGAAGACAGGATGTTTTTCTGGCGGAAGCGGCGAAGGATGGCCGGCAATTCGCTCTCCTTGATATTCCCCTGCTGTTTGAAACGGCGGCGGAAAACCGCGTTGATAAGGTCGTGGTGGTGAGCTGTGCGCCGGAGATCCAGCGCGAAAGGGTCCTGTCCCGTCCCGGCATGACGCAGGAGAAACTCGAAATGATCCTTGCCCGGCAGATGCCCGATGCCGAAAAACGCAGGCGTGCGGATTTCATCGTCGATTCCGGAAACGGTGTCGAAGCGGCACGGGATCAGGTAAGAGGAATATTGCAGAAACTGGCCGCCGAGTCGCGCCGTGGAGAGAAAAATGCGTGAGATCATTTTCGATACGGAAACCACGGGTCTTGAATCGAAACTGGATCGGGTGATCGAGATCGGCGGCATCGAGCTGATCAACCATTTCCCGACCGGCCGCACGCTGCATCTTTATATCAGCCCGGAAGATCGCAAGGTTCATCCCGACGCGCTTGCCGTTCACGGCATTACCGATGAGTTTCTGAAAGACAAACCGAAATTCGGCGAGGTCGTGGATCAGATTCGTGACTTCTTTGATGGCGCGCGTTGGGTGGCCCATAACGCCACGTTCGATATGGGCTTCATCAATGCGGAATTCGCCCGTCTTGGTATAGAACCCGTTGCGGCCGACCTGGTGACGGACACGCTTTCACTTGCCCGCCGCAAACATCCAATGGGGCCGAATTCGCTGGATGCGCTTTGCCGCCGTTATGGCATCGACAATTCCCACCGCACCAAACACGGCGCACTTCTCGACTCCGAACTGCTGGCCGAAGTCTATATAGAAATGATCGGCGGGCGTCAGACGGCGCTCGGTTTCGGCTCCGCCGCCAAGCAGGAAACCATTGTCGTCGAGGAAGATGTGCCATTGGAGCCGCTGCAGCGGCCGAGGGCTTTGCCCGCAAGGCTGGATGCGGAAACCGCCGCAGCCCATGGCAAACTCGTTCTCGGCATGGGCGACAAGGCGATCTGGAATCGCTATCAGAATTGACATGGGCTGAGACGCCCAAATGACCGGTAGGGTCAAAGAAAAACCCGGGCGAAGAACCCGGGTTTTGTTTTGTCAGACACTCTGAAGAGTATCAGTTCGGTACGGCCTGAACCTTGGCCTTGGCCTGTTCCTCGGCAACGCGCTGCGCGAACATCTGCGCAAAATCGATCGGATCGATCATCAGCGGCGGGAAACCGCCATTGCGGGTAACGTCGGCGATGATCTGGCGGGCGAAGGGGAACAGCAGGCGTGGGCACTCGATGAACAGGACCGGCAGCATATGCTCCTGCGGGAAACCGGCGATGCGGAACACACCGCCATAAACCAGTTCGGCCGCAAACAGGACCTTGTCGCCATCCTTGGCTTCTGCATTCAGCGTCAGGACAACGTCGAAATCCGAACCGGAGATCGGGTTTGCGTTGACGTTGACATTGATGTTGATCGACGGCGCATTGTCACGGGCCTGAAGCGAGCGAGGAGCACCCGGATTTTCGAAGGAAAGATCCTTGATGTACTGGGCAAGAATGTTGAGGGAAGGACTAACTGCGCCCTGTGCGCCATTTTCAGCGGTCATTACGTTTCCTCGCGGCGTGAATTCGTGGAAGGCGGTCTATCATTTCGACCGGAGCCTTACAACCCTTCGTGATGGCGCCTTCGTCCCGGCGCTCGCGGGTGCTCAGGGTTTGGGCAGGTCGCGGTCGTCCGGCTTGTTGCGCGACCAGGGAGACTCTGCAGAACCTTCGCGATGAAATTCCTCTTCGTCCAGATCCACCACCTTGGAATCGCCTGCCCGTCCCGGACCGTTGCCGAACCCGGAATAATTGCCGGGCCGGGGACCGGATTGCCGGAAAGAACCGGCTACGACGACACGCGGTCCCAAGGCTTTCCAGAAAAAGCGCCGTACTGCTGGCGACAGAAGCAGAAGTCCGAGGATGTCGGTGATGAAACCGGGGATGAAAAGCAGGATTCCGGCAACCACCCGCATGGCGCCATTGACCAGCTCATCCGCCGGCTGGGCCCCGGTGCGGCCGGCATCCTGAAGATTTCTCACCATGCCGATGCCGCCAAGACGCAGGATGAGCAGGCCGAGAAACGACGTGAACAGGACGAGCGCCAAAGTCAGCCACAGACCGATCGCTTTGCCGACGATGATGAAGCCGGCAATTTCGAGGATGGGCATCATCAGGATGACGATGGGGAGAAAGGAAAAACGCATCTTCTAGCCTTGCGTGTGCATCTCTGGCAGATTGCCGGTTCCCGGGACACCGATGATTGAATCTGCACATTTGAATGATGATAAGATGCAGACTATATGATGGTGTGGTTTTCGAATTTAAATGGCGGTTTTGGTAAAAGATGGGCTTTAGCGACTTTATCACATTGTTTTTTCTCGTTGCAGCGGTGCTGATCTTTCTTCAGCTGCGCAGCGTTCTCGGCCGCCGCACAGGCAACGAGAAGCCGCCATTCGATCCCTATAGCCCCCGCGATGTCGCAAAAGGCCCCGTCACGGATGATAACAAGGTTGTGACCCTGCCGAGGCGCAGCGAAACGGAAGATGATGAAAACCGCTTTGCCGAGGCAGATGCCCTGGCTCCGGCGGATAGCGCCCTGAACGCGTCGCTGCGTGATGTAATGACCAGGGATCCGTCTTTCAGGCCGAAGGAATTCCTGAACGGGGCACGTATGGCCTACGAGATGATCGTCATGGGTTTTGCCGATGGCGACCGCAAGACGCTCAGGAACCTTCTGTCGAGGGAGGTCTTTGACGGCTTCGAGGCGGCGATTTCCGAACGTGAAGGTCGCGGCGAAGTCGTGAAGTCGACTTTTGTTGGCATCGAAAAAGCCGACATTACTCAGGCCGGCATTCGCGATTCCGAAATACAGATCACGCTCAGAATTGTCAGCCAGCTGATTTCGGCGACCTATGACAAGGATGGCAAGCTGGTCGACGGTGATCCGGATGCTGTTGCGGAAGTTGACGACATCTGGACCTTCTCGCGTGATATCCGTTCGCGCGATCCGAACTGGAAGCTGATTGCTACCGAATCCGAGCAATGAATACGCCCTTTTCGATCGATGAGGTGTCTTTCCGCGACCTGCCCGGGTGGCGACAAGACGATCCAGGCAAGCTTTTTCCGGCGATGGGTACGATCCTGTCGCATCTTCGGAATTCAAAACCCTATCGGACCGGCGCTCTCGGGGTCACTGCGGCGGAACTGGTTTCCCTGCTGGAAGCGGCTGAGGGAAATAAAGCCGATAGTCCCGAACAAGCCCGCCATTTTTTCGAGGCCAATTGCGTTCCGTTCAGGATTTCTCCCGCCCAGGGAAAAAGCGGTTTTGTAACGGCCTTCTATGAGCCGGAACTGGAAGTATCGTCAAAGCCGGATGACATCTGGCGTCATCCGATTTACCGCAGGCCGGCGGAACTGGTGGATATTGGCGACGATAATCGTCCCGCTGGCTTCGATCCCACCTATGCTTTCGGCAAATCGGACGGCAACGGCATTTCCTATTTTCCTGACCGCCGGGCGATCGATGAGGGATATCTGGAGGGCAGGGGTCTGGAGATTGCCTGGGCAAGATCGAAGGTCGACCTGTTTTTCGTTCACGTCCAGGGTGCTGCCCGCCTTGTGTTTCCGGACGGTGCGGTAAAACGCATTACCTATGCGGCCAAGGCCGGTCATCCGTTTTCGCCGATCGGCCGGCTGCTTCTCGACCGAGGGGAACTTGATCCGAAAACGATCTCGATGCAGACGATCCGCAAGTGGCTCGCTGAACATCCGGATGAGGTGGACGCGGTGTTGTGGCATAACCGCTCCTTCATTTTTTTCCGGGAGGCGGATGTTACCGGTCAGGAGATGGGGCCGATTGCTGCCGCCAAGGTGCCACTGGTTGCCGGACGCGCGCTTGCGGTCGACAGGCTGATCCATACTTTTGGCCTTCCTTTCTTCATCCATGCGCCGTCGCTCACCCATCTGGATGACGGAAAGCCCTTTGCCCGGCTGATGCTGGCGCTCGATACGGGCTCAGCCATCGTCGGGCCGGCGCGGGGCGATATTTTCACCGGTTCCGGTTTCGAAGCGGGAGAGCTTGCCGGCACGGTGCGCAATGAGGCTGATTTTTATATACTGCTGCCGCGCGTTGCTGCGGAAAGGTATCGGCGATGAAAGGCAGTCGCAAGCTTGGCAAGGAAGAACGCATTCTGTGGGGCAAGGTCGCAAGAACCGCGCGGCCGATTTCCGGCAGGCTGGAGGATTTGCTGGCTTTCGACGAGATAGAGGAAACCGCGGCCGAACCCGTTGTCCCGCAAACCGGCCAAAGCGCCTTTCCGCGCATGCTTGTGGAGGCGGCGGGAGCGCCGGCTATGACACCGGACAAGAAGCCGAAAATCCATCAGCCGCTCGAAAAGCCGGTCAAGCGCAAGCTCACCCGTGGCCGGCTGCCGCTGGAAGGGCGGATCGACCTGCACGGCATGTTCCAGAGCGAGGCCCATGCGGTGCTGCTCGATTTTCTGTTGCGTGCACATGAACGGGGCCTCAGGCACGTGCTGGTCATCACCGGCAAGGGGCGTTCGATTGGTAGCGACGGAGCGTTGAAGAGGGCCGTGCCCATGTGGTTCTCAAAGCCGGAATATCGCCATCTGATCTCGTCCTATGAGGATGCATCGGCCAATCATGGTGGCGACGGTGCGCTTTATGTGCGGCTTTCGCGTAGGCGGGGTGAAAAATCATGACGCCCTTTGCGGAAGCCGTACGGCAGCTTCGCGAACGCAAGGGCGTAACCCAGAAGGAAATGGCCGCTGCCATCGGCGTGTCGCCTGCCTATCTATCGGCATTGGAACATGGCAGGCGCGGCAAGCCGAGCTTCGATCTTCTGCAGCGCATCGCCGGATATTTTAATATCATCTGGGACGAGGCGGAGGAATTGTTCTTTCTGGCCGGTTCGTCCGACCCGAAAGTGGTGATCGATACGATCGGCCTGCCGCCGCAATATACGGCTTTCGCCAATCGTCTGGCGCGGGATATTCGCAAGCTGTCGCCGAGTATGATAGAGGAACTGTCAGCGGTGCTGCAAAAAAGCCGTTCTTGCGATTGAAACCCCCTCTATCCCCTGCTTTATGCAGCATCCTGAAGCATGCGGCCTTTGGGATTGGGTGTAGAATTTCTATAGTCGCATGTCGGATTTGAGTGATTCGCTGGCTTCAGGCCTTCTCACTGAAAACCTGGCCAGGAAACTTTGGAAAGAGTACTTATGACCGAAACATCGTCAAGCGGAGTCGGCGCGAACACCGAATATGGAGCCGATTCTATCAAGGTCCTCAAGGGTCTTGATGCCGTGCGCAAGCGGCCCGGCATGTATATCGGTGATACCGATGACGGTTCCGGCCTGCACCACATGGTCTACGAAGTGGTCGACAACGCCATCGACGAGGCGCTAGCCGGTCATGCCGATCTGGTGACGGTGACGCTGAACGCCGACGGGTCGGTGACGGTCACGGATAACGGGCGCGGCATTCCGACCGATATCCACTCTTCCGAAGGCGTTTCCGCCGCCGAAGTCATCATGACGCAGCTGCACGCGGGCGGAAAGTTCGACCAGAATTCCTACAAGGTGTCCGGCGGTCTGCATGGCGTGGGCGTCTCGGTGGTCAATGCGCTCTCGGTCTGGCTGAAGCTCCGAATCCGCCGTAACGGCAAGCTGCATGAGATCGGCTTCACCCATGGTGTCGCCGACGCGCCGCTTTCCGTCATTGGCGAATATGAAGGCCGCTCGGGCACGGAAGTCACCTTCCTCGCGAGCCCCGAAACCTTCACCATGACGGACTATGATTACGCCACGCTCGAGCACCGCCTGCGCGAACTGGCATTTCTGAATTCCGGCGTTCGCATCCTGCTCACCGACAAGCGTCATTCGGACGTAAAACAGGAAGAGCTGCTTTATGATGGCGGCCTGGAAGCTTTCGTCCGTTATCTCGATCGCTCCAAGAAGCCGCTGGTGGACAAGCCCGTTGCCATCAGGGGCGAGAAGGACGGTATCACCGTCGAGGTCGCGCTCTGGTGGAACGACAGCTACCACGAGAACGTGCTTTGCTTTACCAACAACATTCCACAGCGCGACGGCGGCACGCATATGGCCGGTTTCCGCGCGGCGCTCACCCGCCAGGTGACTTCCTATGCCGAAACATCCGGTATTCTGAAAAAGGAAAAGGTCAGCCTGCAGGGTGAGGATTGCCGTGAAGGCCTGACGGCCATTCTTTCCGTCAAGGTTCCCGATCCCAAGTTTTCCTCGCAGACGAAGGACAAGCTCGTTTCGTCCGAAGTTCGCCCGGTCGTGGAAAGCCTTGTCAACGAAGCCCTGTCCACCTGGCTGGAAGAACATCCTTCCGATGCGAAAATCCTCGTCGGCAAGGTTGTGGAAGCGGCTGTCGCCCGCGAAGCTGCCCGCAAGGCACGCGAACTGACGCGCCGCAAGGGCGCGCTCGATATCGCGTCGCTTCCCGGCAAACTTGCCGACTGCTCCGAGCGTGATCCGGCGAAATCCGAACTTTTCCTCGTCGAGGGCGATTCTGCCGGCGGTTCCGCCAAGCAGGGCCGCTCGCGCGAAACCCAGGCGATCCTGCCGCTGCGTGGCAAGATCCTGAACGTCGAGCGCGCCCGTTTCGACAAGATGCTGTCCAGCCAGGAAATCGGCACGCTGATCACGGCGCTCGGCACGTCCATCGGCAAGGATGAATTCAACGCCGACAAGCTGCGTTACCACAAGATCATCATCATGACGGATGCTGACGTTGACGGCGCCCATATCCGTACCCTGCTGTTGACCTTCTTCTTCCGCCAGATGCCGGAGCTGATCGAGCGTGGCCATCTCTATATCGCCCAGCCGCCACTCTATAAGGTCACGCGCGGAAAATCCGTGCAGTATCTGAAGGACGAAAAGGCGCTGGAAGAGTATCTCATCTCCATGGGTATCGAGGAGGCGTCGCTGACCCTCGGTTCCGGGGAGGTCCGGGTCGGCGCCGATCTGCGCGAGGCCATTCTGGATGCGGTGCGCATGCGCTCGCTGATCGACGGACTGCATTCGCGTTATAATCGCTCGATTGTCGAACAGGCGGCCATTGCCGGCGCGCTGAACCCCGAGCTTTCGGCCGATGCCGCCCGCGCTGAGGAAACCGTGACCGAAGTGGCGCGGCGACTGGACATGATTGCGGAGGAAACCGAGCGTGGTTGGTCCGGCACGGTGCTGGAAGACGGTGGTCTGCGCTTCGAGCGCATGGTCCGCGGCGTCAAGGAAGTCTCGACGCTGGATATGGGCCTACTCGGTTCGGCCGATGCCCGCCATATCGACCAGCTCGCTGTCCGCTCGCGTGATATCTACGCCACGCCGCCCGTGCTGCAGCGCAAGGATGGCAGCATGGAGCTGGCCGGACCGCGGGCGCTTCTGGATGCGATTTTCGCCGCCGGCCGCAAGGGTCTCTCCATGCAGCGCTACAAGGGCCTTGGCGAGATGAATGCCGAACAGCTGTGGGAAACCACGCTTGATGCCAATGTCCGCTCTCTGCTGCAGGTGCGGGTGAGTGATGCGACCGACGCCGATGGCCTGTTTGCCCGCCTGATGGGCGACGAAGTGGAACCGCGCCGCGACTTCATTCAGGAAAATGCCCTCAGCGTCGCTAACCTCGACATTTAATCCTGTGGAGCGTCTCGCGTAACGATTCACGTGAAACGCAAATTTAACAAAAGGCCCGGCGGACTATGTACGCCGGGCCTTTTTATGTGCGGTAGCGGATATCAATCGGCCTTGCCGGTGAAACGTCCTTCAAAAGCCACGTCCGCAAGCGGCAGGCGCTTGCTGGGTATTTCCCGTTCCGCCAGATCGTCCGGGAGGACGGATTTGTCGGTCAACGTGCCAATGGCGATTCCGGCTTCCACCTTGTAGCCTTCCGGAATATCAAGCGCCTCAACAATCCTGTCCTTCAAAATGCCGCCCATACCGTGGGCGTGGTAACCGAGCAGATGTGCCTGCATGGCGAGTGAGAACCAGGCCGCGCCGGCATCGAAGGAATGGGTCGCAGAGGGCTTTTTCTCACCTTCGCGCGAGATATTGTAGCTCCGCGAAACGACGAACAGCAGCACGGAGGCATTTTTCGCCCAGCGCTGGTTTCCTTCCATGAGAAGCTCCACGAAGAGCGGCCAGTCTTTGCTGCCATGATGGGCATAAACAAATCGCCATGGCTGCAGATTGGATGCCGAAGGCGCCCAGTGCGCCGCATCCAGAATGGTCAAGAGGTGCTCTTGCGGCATGGCGCTGCCATCGAAGGCGCGTGGAGACCAGCGATCAAGGAAGAGGGGATCGACGGGATATTCGGATTGCCGGTTATTGCTGTTCGTCACGGGCCATGTCCTTTTGATTGACGGGAAGGAAAAGGTATTTTTCGAAACTTGGCGTAGTCAAGGGGTGACAAGTATGAATGCATCGTTCATATATGCATCACCTTGTCTGACAACCGGGAGAGAGTTCCATGAAATTGATGCGCGTTGGCCAGCCCGGCCAGGAAAAGCCTGCCATTCTCGATGCGGAAGGAAAAGTCCGCGATCTGTCCGCCCACGTGAAGGATATTGGCGGTGATGCCATTTCTCCCGAGGGTCTCAAGAAGATTGCCGCGATCGACCTGAGCAGCCTTCCGGTGCTGAGCGAAGACCGCATCGGCGCCTGCGTTGCCGGTACCGGAAAATTCATCTGCATCGGCCTCAACTTCTCCGACCATGCCGCCGAAACGGGTGCTACCGTACCGCCGGAACCGGTCATTTTCATGAAGGCAACCTCGGCCATCGTCGGCCCGAATGACAACGTCACCATTCCGCGCGGCTCTGAAAAGACCGACTGGGAAGTCGAACTCGGCGTCGTCATCGGCAAGACCGCCAAATACGTGTCGGAAGCCGATGCCCTCGACTACGTCGCCGGTTATTGCGTTTCGCACGATGTTTCCGAGCGTGCGTTCCAGACGGAGCGCGCCGGTCAATGGACCAAGGGCAAGTCCTGCGACACCTTCGGCCCCATCGGCCCCTGGCTGGTGACGAAGGATGAAATCGCAGATCCGCAGAACCTCGGCATGTGGCTGAAAGTGAATGGCCAGACTATGCAGGACGGCTCCAGCAAGACCATGGTATACGGCGTTGCCCACGTTGTTTCCTATCTCAGCCAGTTCATGTCGCTGCATCCCGGCGATGTCATTTCCACCGGCACTCCTCCGGGCGTCGGCATGGGCCTGAAGCCGCCGCGTTACCTGAAGGCTGGTGATGTCGTGGAACTCGGCATTGAAGGCCTCGGTTCCCAGAAGCAGACTTTTGTTGCTGACATCTGATCGCCAGCAGGCATTCAACGGAAAGTGAGGCGCCGGCGGGCAACCGCCGGCGCCTTCGATTTTGTGCACATGCGAAAAGCTGCTATGGTCAGGAAAAGAGCTTGATCCGCGAGGGAGGCGCCATCAGTGTTCTACCATCTTTATGAAATGAACCATGCGGCCATGGCGCCGCTGCGCGCCGGTGCCGACATGATGCGCCAGGCCTGTAACAATCCTCTGAACCCGCTTTCCAGCACGGCTTTCGGGAGAAGCCTCGATGCCGGTTTTGAGGTCTTCGAGCGGATGACGCGCCGTTACGCGAAACCGGAGTTCGGCCTCGGCAGCGCGATTGTCGATGGCCAGCCCGTCAATGTTGCCGAAGAGACCGTCTGGTCGCGTCCGTTCTGCAATCTCGTTCATTTCAAGAAAGAACCCGATCCAGCCCGCCAGTCCGATCCGAAGGTGCTGCTGGTGGCGCCGATGTCCGGCCACTACGCCACCCTGTTGCGCGGGACGGTGGAGGCCCTGCTGCCATCGGCGGATATCTACATCACCGATTGGGCCGATGCCCGCACGGTGCCGGTGAGTGAGGGGAGTTTCGATCTCGACGATTATATCGGCTATGTCATCGAGATGCTGCGCGAGATCGGGCCGGGTGCGCATGTGGTCGCCGTCTGTCAACCGTCGGTGCCTGTTCTGGCTGCCGTCTCACTGATGGAGGCGGATGGGGATTCTTTCGCGCCGGCATCCATGACGCTGATGGGTGGGCCGATCGATACGCGCATCAACCCCACTGCCGTCAACGGTCTGGCCAAGGCGAAGCCGATCGAGTGGTTCCGCGACAATGTCGTCATGCAGGTGCCGTGGCCGCAGCCCGCTTTCGGCCGCAACGTCTATCCGGGCTTCCTGCAACTGTCCGGTTTCATGTCCATGAACCTCGACAAGCACATGACGGCGCACAAGGATTTTTATCTGAACCTCGTCAAGAATGATGGCGATTCCGCTGAAAAACACCGCGAATTTTACGATGAATATCTGGCCGTCATGGATTTGACGGCGGAATTCTATCTGCAGACGGTGGAAACCGTCTTCATTGACCATGCGCTTCCGAAAGGGAACATGCTGCACCGGGGCAGGGCGGTCGATCCCGCGGCCATTCGCAAAGTCGCATTATTTACCGTGGAAGGTGAGAACGATGATATTTCCGGCGTCGGCCAGACAAAGGCCGCGCATGATCTCTGCCGGAATATCCCCGAAGACAAACGCGCCCATTACATGCAGCCGGATGTAGGCCATTACGGCGTCTTCAATGGTTCGCGCTTCCGCAGGGAAATCGTGCCGCGCATGCTGGATTTTATCCGCAGACACCAGACGGTTTAGGTGAGAGGGCAGGAGGCGCCACGCATTTGCATGGCCAAGCGACGGACGAATCGGCTATGAAGGGTCCATGTTTTCGCTCCTCAGAAAATCCCTGACGTCGCCGGCGCCAAAGAAGGTCGCGCCGAGCCAGCGCACCGTTGCGGTGGCTGGCCGTCAGGTGCCGATCACGGTCAGGGAAAACCCGCGTGCGACACGCATTACGTTGCGCATCGAACCGGGCGGCCGGGCGCTGAAGCTGACGATCCCGATGGGTCTGCATCACCGCCAGGTCGATGATTTTCTGGAGAGGCATCAGGGCTGGCTGGAAGGCAAGCTTCTGAAATTCAGCCCCGATGACGGTTTGCGTCCCGGCGCCACCATCGATATTCGTGGCGTATCCCATCGCATCGACCATACCGGCAGCCTGCGGGGGCTGACCCACATCGCGAAAGACGCCGATGGCGTGTCCGTTCTGAAAGTGAGCGGCGCGCCCGAGCATCTGAAAAGACGGATCGCGGCTTTCCTGAAAAAGGAAGCGAAGGCCGATCTGGAGCGACTGGTTGCCGTTCATGCGCGCGCGGCCGGTCGGCCGGTGCGGTCCATCAGCATGAAGGATACACGCAGCCGCTGGGGCTCCTGTTCCCATGATGGAAATCTGAGCTTTTCCTGGCGCATCGTCATGGCCCCGGAAAAGGTCATCGATTATCTCGCCGCCCATGAGGTCGCGCATCTGCGCGAAATGAACCACGGCCCGAAATTCTGGGCTTTGTGCGAAAAGCTTTGCCCACACACCGATGAGGCCAAGGACTGGTTGAAACGCCACGGTTCCAAACTTCACGCCATCGATTTCGATTGAAACCTGCGGCGCGGATCGCCATCTGGATTCACGTGAAACATTCCATCGGGAATGCATGCGATTTGGCTCGACTCTTGTCGCATTTCATGTCAGGTCGCGGGTATGAAACCGGATATCAAGATTTGCGGATTGAAGACACCGGAAGCGCTGGAGCGCGCCGTCAGGCGCGGCGCGTCCCATGTCGGTTTTATTTTCTTTGAAAAAAGCCCGCGCAACGTCGAGCCCGATATTGCCGGAAGGCTGGCGCAAGCCGCCCGTGGCGCCGCCAGGGTGGTCGCCGTCACCGTCAATGCCGATAATGATTATCTCGATGAAATCGTCGATCTCGTCAAACCGGACATCCTGCAACTGCATGGCAATGAAAGCCCGGAACGGCTGCTGAACATCAAGGCGCTTTATGGTTTGCCTGTCATGAAGGCGATTTCCATTCGCGACGCCGCTGATCTTGCCAAAATCGACCCCTATATTGGAATAGCCGACCGTTTTCTGCTGGATGCCAAGGCGCCCGCCGGCTCCGAGCTTCCGGGTGGCAACGGCGTCTCCTTCGACTGGACCATCCTGCGATCACTTGACGGAAGTGTGGATTACATGCTTTCCGGGGGATTGAACAAGGACAATGTCGCCGAGGCGCTGGCGGAGACCAGGGCAAGCGGACTAGATTTATCGTCCGGTGTCGAAAGCGCGCCGGGCGTCAAGGATCTGTCGATGATCGACGCATTTTTCGATGTGGTGAATGATTGGTCGAAAGGCCCAAAGGGAGCTTGAAGTGAACGACGCGCCAACACCCAATTCTTTTCGCGCTGGTCCCGATGAGGACGGCCGTTTCGGCATTTATGGAGGTCGCTTCGTTGCCGAAACGCTGATGCCGCTCATTCTGGATTTGCAGGCGGAGTGGGACAAGGCCAAGACCGATCCCGAGTTTCAGGCCGAACTCAAGCACCTCGGCGCGCATTACACCGGTCGCCCGAGCCCGCTTTATTTTGCGGAACGCCTGACGGCGGAACTCGGCGGCGCGAAGATCTATTTCAAGCGCGAAGAATTGAACCACACCGGCTCGCACAAGATCAATAATTGCCTCGGCCAAATCCTGCTGGCCAAGCGCATGGGCAAGACCCGCATCATCGCCGAAACCGGCGCCGGCCAGCATGGTGTTGCCTCGGCAACCGTTGCCGCACGCTTTGGCCTGCCTTGCGTCGTCTACATGGGCGCGACCGATGTCGCCCGTCAGGCTCCGAATGTGTTCCGCATGAAGCTTCTGGGCGCCGAGGTGAAGCCGGTCACGGCTGGCCACGGCACCCTGAAGGATGCCATGAACGAGGCCCTGCGCGACTGGGTCACCAATGTCGAGGATACCTATTATCTGATCGGCACGGCCGCCGGCCCGCATCCCTATCCGGAAATGGTCCGCGACTTCCAGGCCGTTATCGGCGAGGAAGCCAAGGCGCAGATGCTGGAGGCGGAAGGCCGCCTGCCGGATCTGGTCGTGGCAGCCGTGGGCGGCGGCTCGAACGCTATCGGCATCTTCCATCCTTTCCTCGATGACAAGAATGTCCGCATCGTCGGTGTCGAAGCCGGCGGCAAGGGTCTTTCGGGCGACGAGCATTGCGCCTCCATCACTGCCGGTTCGCCGGGCGTGCTGCATGGCAACCGCACCTACCTGCTGCAGGATGAGGACGGTCAGATCAAGGAAGGCCATTCGATCTCCGCAGGCCTCGATTATCCCGGTATCGGCCCTGAACATTCCTGGCTGAACGATATCGGTCGCGTGGAATATGTGCCGATCATGGACCATGAGGCGCTGGACGCCTTCCAGATGCTGACCCGCCTCGAAGGCATCATTCCGGCTCTCGAGCCGAGCCACGCCTTGGCCGAAGTCATCAAGCGCGCGCCGAAGATGGGCAAGGATGAGATCATCCTGATGAACCTTTCCGGCCGTGGCGACAAGGATGTCCACACCGTCAGCAAGTTCCTTGGAATGGATGTATAAGATCATGACTGCACGTATGGACAAGCGCTTCGCCGATCTGCGCGCTGAAAATCGCCCGGCCCTGATTACCTATTTCATGGGTGGCGACCCGGATTTTGAAACCTCGCTCGGCATCATGAAGGCGTTGCCGGAAGCGGGCGCCGACGTTATCGAACTCGGCATGCCCTTTTCCGACCCGATGGCGGATGGTCCGGCCATCCAGCTGGCCGGCCAGCGCGCGCTGAAGGGCGGCCAGACGCTGAAGACCACGCTCGATCTCGCCCGCGAGTTCCGCAAGGGTGATGATGCGACGCCCATCGTGATGATGGGCTATTATAATCCGATCTATATTTACGGCGTCGAAAAGTTTCTGGACGACGCACTGGCGGCCGGCATTGATGGTCTGATCGTCGTCGATCTGCCGCCTGAAATGGACGATGAGCTCTGCATTCCGGCGCTTGCACGCGGCATCAACTTTATCCGTCTCGCCACGCCGACGACGGATGGCAAGCGTCTGCCTGTCGTCCTTAAAAATACCTCAGGTTTCGTGTATTACGTCTCGATGAACGGTATCACCGGTTCAGCACTTCCCGATCCCTCGTTGATCTCGGGCGCTGTCGGTCGTATCAAGGCGCATACGGAACTGCCGGTGTGTGTCGGTTTCGGCGTCAAGACGGCCGATCATGCCAAGGCGATCGGCGCCGTGGCGGATGGCGTGGTGGTCGGTTCCGCCATCGTCAACCAGATCGCCGGCAGCCTGACCAGGGACGGAAAGGCGACCGCCGATACCGTGCCGGCCGTCACGACGCTGGTAAAAGGACTTTCAACGGGCGTGCGTGCATCGCGCCTTGCCGCTGCGGAATAGGCGCGCGGCCCAGTCAGGAGTAGACAGTTGAACTGGATCACCAATTACGTTCGGCCGCGGATCAATTCCATGCTTGGCCGCCGCCCGGAGGTTCCGGAGAACCTGTGGATCAAGTGCCCGGAAACGGGCGAAATGGTCTTCCACAAGGATCTGGAAGACAACAAGTGGGTCATCCCCGCTTCCGGCTATCATATGAAGATGCCGGCCAAGGCACGCCTTGTCGATCTATTTGACGACGGTGTCTATGAGGCCCTGCCGCAGCCGAAGGTGGCGCAGGACCCCTTGAAGTTCCGTGACTCCAAAAAATATACCGACCGCCTGCGCGACAGCCGTGCGAAGACCGAGCAGGAAGACACCATCCTCGCCGGCGTCGGCCTGCTGAAGGGCCTGAAGATCGTGGCCGTCGTGCATGAATTCCAGTTCATGGGCGGTTCGCTCGGCATCGCCGCCGGCGAAGCTATCGTCAAGGCCTTCGAGCGCGCCATTTCCGAGCGTTGCCCGCTGGTCATGTTCCCGGCCTCCGGCGGCGCCCGCATGCAGGAAGGCATTCTTTCGCTGATGCAGCTGCCGCGCACGACCGTTGCGGTGAACATGCTGAAAGAAGCCGGCATGCCCTATATCGTGGTTCTGACAAACCCCACGACGGGTGGCGTCACGGCCTCCTACGCCATGCTGGGCGATGTGCATATCGCCGAACCCGGCGCTGAGATTTGTTTCGCAGGCAAGCGCGTCATCGAGCAGACCATTCGCGAAAAGCTGCCGGAAGGCTTCCAGACATCGGAATATCTGCTGGAACACGGCATGGTGGACATGGTGATTGACCGCCGCGAAATCCCCGACACTCTGGCCAATCTGCTCAAGATCATGACCAAAGCGCCTGCTGAGACTGCAAATGCGGTCGTCCCGCTGGCCGCTTCGGCCTGAGGAAAAAAATATGTCGCCCGAAGGCATAAACTGCCTTCGGGATGATGCTATACGTTGCATGATTTCATCTTTGGTGCGGCGGACAAATGGCAAGCAAAACGCCTGAAAGGCGAACGGAAGACATGACGAAGCCCGCGATCAGTGAGGCCGAGAAGATCATTGAAGAGCTGATGCAGCTCCACCCCAAGGGGTTCGATCTTTCGCTCGACAGAATTTCCCGTCTTCTCGAAAAACTCGGCAATCCGCAGAACAGGATGCCACCTGTTATCCACGTTGCAGGCACAAATGGTAAGGGTTCGGTGACGGCCTTTTGCCGTGCCCTGCTCGAGGCGGCAGGGCTTTCCGTTCATGTCCATACCTCGCCGCATCTGGTGAACTGGCATGAGCGATATCGTATCGGCGTCGCCGGTGATAAAGGTCGTTATGTCGAAGACGACATTTTCGCGGACGCGTTGCGCCGTATTGAAGCCGCCAATGCTGGTCAGACGATCACGGTTTTCGAAATCCTGACGGCCGCGATGTTCGTGCTTTTTGCGGAACAGCCCGCCGACGCCGCCATCGTCGAGGTTGGTCTAGGTGGACGCTTCGATGCCACCAATGTGATCAACAATCCGGCCGTCTCCGTCATCATGCCGATTTCGCTGGATCATCAGGCTTATCTAGGTGACCGCGTGGAACTGATCGCCGCTGAAAAGGCCGGCATCATGAAAAAGGGCTCTCCCGTCGTCATCGGTCATCAGGAATATGATGCGGCGCTGGAAACGCTCGTCGCCACTGCTGAGCGGCTTGGCTGCCCCGTTTCCGTCTATGGACAGGATTTTTCCGCCCATGAGGAATTTGGCCGCATGGTTTATCAGGATGAATTTGGCCTGACCGATGCGCCGCTGCCGCGGCTTCCCGGCCGTCACCAGCTTGCCAATGCCGCTGCCGCGATCCGTGCCGTCAAGGCTGCCGGTTTCGAGGTGACGGAACGGATGATCGAGAGGGCCATGACCTCCGTGGAGTGGCCCGGCCGTCTTCAGCGCGTCCTGACTGGCAAAATCGCTGATATGGCGCCGAAGGGTGCAGAAATCTGGATCGATGGCGGTCATAATCCGGGTGCCGGCGAAGTCATTGCCGAGGCCATGGCGGGTTTTGAGGAAAAGACGCCACGCCCGCTGTTCATCATTGCCGGCATGATCAACACCAAGGATCCGGTGGGTTATTTCAAGGCCTTCGCCGATATCGCCGAATATGTGTTCACCGTGCCGATCGGTGGCACCGATGCGGCGATCGATCCCGTCGTGCTCGCCCACGCGGCCTTCGACGCGGGACTGGTGGCAGCCCCGACATCGTCGCTCACCCACGCTTTGGAAGAGCTGTCGCGCCGTGTCGATCCCGAAGGACCACCACCACGCATTCTCATCGGCGGATCGCTTTATCTTGCCGGAAACGCGCTCGCCCTGAACGGCACGGTTCCCCAATAAAAAAGCCCGGCGTTATCGCCGGGCTTTTTCAATTCCATAAGACAGCACCTATGCGGCGCTGGAAATCCAGGCGGAAAGCGCGGTCTTGGGAGCAGCGCCAACCTTGATATCAGCCACTTCGCCGCCCTTGAACATGGCAAGCGTCGGGATGGAGCGAACGCCGAACTTGGCGGCCAGTTCCGGGTTTTCGTCGATGTTGAGCTTTGCGACCTTGACCTTGCCGGCGAGCTCGGAGGAAATTTCCTCAAGGCTCGGCGCGATCATCTTGCACGGGCCGCACCATTCAGCCCAGAAATCCACTACGACGGGTTCGGCGGATTCAAGGACTTCGGACTGGAAGTTGGCGGCATCGACTTTTACGGTAGCCATATCTGGCTCTCCTTTCAGCTAAACTTTTCCGCTATCGATGTGATGCGGGCGCGACGGAATTTCAATGCCCCGGTATCTCACTTTGTCTTTATTGCGGCAAGGGCCTCCGCCATGGCATCGTCGTCAACCCGTACAAAAGCGGCATTTTCCGTATAGATCAGCGCGCAGACAAATTCCTTGCCGGGATAGAGCGGCGCCAGAATTTCACGATAAATCGCAAGCTGCGCGACATGGGAGAAGGGGATCTCGCGTGCTTCACGTGGGGGAACGCGGTTCGTCTTGTAATCGACAAGAATGACGCGGTTGCCTTCCACTGCCAGCCGGTCGATGCGGCCGGAGACGGCATATTGCTGCCTGCCGATCGTCATCGTGCCCATGATCGATATTTCCGCACGGCTGTTGGCGGAAAAGGCCGGTTGCACCGCCGGTTCGGACAGAACCCGCAAAACCGCCTGTATCAAATGCTCGCGCTCGGCAGCGGGCCAGAAACGGGCTGCCCGCTCCGCATAACGGCGGGCTGCCTCTTCGCGCTCATTCTCCGTAAAATCCGGCAGGGCCTGCAGCATGCGATGCACCAGCCGGCCGCGCTGCAAGGCAAGGCCGGATGCCTCCGCTTTTTCTCCGAACAACGGTGAACGTACAGCCAGATCGTCCGCGCCATCATCGATGATGGTGCCTGCGCCGGAAGGGCTGAGCGGTCTTGGCAGAGCGGGCAGGGCCGGCAGGGGGGCGAGAAGCCCCGCCGGAAGAGCGTGGTTCTCCTCCTGTTGCGTCTCCGGCAACATTTGCGGGGTGGATGCCGGACGAGGCTCGGACTTGCGCCACACAAGCCCCTGCCACTCTTCGCCATCGGCCACGAATACGTGCGGCCGGCAATGGTCCTGATTGTCTGCAAGCGCCGTCTTGACGATGGCGTGCCAGCATTCGGGGTTTTCTTTCTGGCCGCGATAACCGCAGACGACCAGATGATCGGCGGCACGGGTCATCGCCACATAAAGCAGCCGGCGATATTCATCTTCCGCAGCCGTCTTCAGCCGTTCTTCATCGGAGCGGATGAGATGGTTGGAGAAGCCGCTGCCGGGCAGCCAGACAGGGAAAGTGTCTTCGCCAGCCTCGATGAAGCGCAGTTTCGGCACATGGCTGTGATTGAAGGCCTTCGAGCCGCCATCGACGACAAAAACGACCGGCGCTTCCAACCCCTTGGAGGCATGCACGGTCATGATGCGCACTTCGCCGCGATCCTTGTCCTGCTCGCGCTTCACTTCCGGCGAATCGGTCTCCAGAACGGAAAGAAAGGCCTGCAGGCCGGGCAGCCCCGTTCTTTCGTGGTCCAGTGCAAAGGACAGGAATTCATCCAGAACGTCGCTTGCTTCGTTGCCAAGCCTTCCGAGAAACTTCTTGCGCCCGTCATGCAGCGTCAGAACCGCCGCGAAGAAGTCATGCACGGTGGCTGTTTTAGAGAGCGCGATGAAGTTTTGCAGTTTGCCGGTAACGACGGAAAGGTGGCTATTTTCTTTCTGTGAAAGCATCTGCAGCCTCCACCACACGCTCTCCGTCTCGGTTCGCGCGGCGGCTATCTCGAAGACGTCATCTTCCGTCAGGTTGAAAAGCGGGCTTTTCAAGAGTGCGGCAAGCGACAGATCGTCCTCAGGCAGTACCACGAACCGGCCGAGCGCCAGGAGATCCTGCACGGCAATATGGTCTGTCAGACGAAGACGGTCGGCGCCGGCAACGGGAATATTCTTGCGCCGCTTCAGTTCACGGGTCAGCGCATTGACGAAAGCATGGCGTTTTCTCACCAGCACCAGAATGTCACCCGGCTCGACAGCGCGCTCCACGCCCTTTTCAATGATGGTTTCACGTCCGATCATGTCGGCGATGCGTGCGGCGATGCGACGCGCGACGATGGTGGACGGCGCGCTTTCGCGCAGCGCATCGAAAGGTGCCGTCCAGTCCTCTTCGTCCTCAGTGGTTTCGGGCGCCACCATGTCCCAGACTTCCACGGTGCCGGGATGGCCGGCGCGGTTCGAGCGGTGCTCCACCGGCTCATTATCGGCGCTGAGGCCGCTGGCATTTTGCGGGATCGAGAAGACCTGATCGACGGCGGCCAGCACATCTTCCGTGGAGCGGAAAGAAAGCGGCAGGCGGATGCGGTGAAAGGCCTGCTCCACCGAATCGACGCGCCTTTTGGTCTCGTCGCGCTCCTGCGAGAACCGTTCCGGCCGCGCACCCTGGAAGGAATAGATCGACTGTTTTTCATCACCCACGGCAAACAGCGTCCGCTGCCCCATGCGGGCGCTTTCGCCGGTGAAGAAATCCGCCGCCAGCGACTGGATGATCGACCATTGCACCGGGCTCGTATCCTGTGCCTCGTCAACGAGAATATGGTCGATGCCCTGATCGAGCTTGTAATGCACCCATGCACCCGCCGTATCGCGGTTGAGCAGATTGGCGGCGCGCTCGATCAGATCCTCGAAATCGAGCTGGCTGCGCTGCTTTTTCAAATCCTCGAAATCACCGATCAGCCGTTCGGCCAGAATAAGGGCGCATTTGGTCGCCGCCAGCATCCGCACCAGGCGGTAGCGGTTGCGGCAGGCAACCACATGGTCGCGCGCCAGCGTCAATGCGTCGACAAGATCAGGAGCGGATTTCTGCATGCCCTTGTTGATGACATAGGTATCCGATTTCTTTTCGCCCTTGGCCGTCAGCAGTGCGGCCTCGATGAATTCCATCCGCCGCACCGGGTCCGACTGCCGTTTCGCCTCCCTGAGGGCGTAAGCGACATCGATGACACGCGATCCGCCGACCTCGTCTGCAAGTGTCAGATAGGTATCGAGTGCGAGCCCGGAGAGGCCGGGCAAGGGCCAGAAGGCCGCCGCTGCCGTTTCTTCGGTCTCTCCATCTGCGATCTTCATCGCCTGCCGCAGCCGGGCATCAATGCCGCCAGATTGTTTGGCGTCGAGCAGAAAACCGCGAAGGGCGCTGCGATTGGCGATGATGGCGGAGAGCAGCGATTCCAGCCCACTTTCGTCGGCGAGATCGAGCACATAGGCCAGCGACCGGGCCAGTTCCGCATCGCGCTCCGTCGAAACCGCCGTCAGAAGCGAGCGGCGTGCTTCAGCCAGGAGGGTGGTTGCGGCCCGGTCGTCGAGTACGGAAAAATGACCGGCGACATTGGCCTCCAGCGGAAACTGATGCAGCAGCGCCTCGCAGAAAGCGTGGATGGTCTGGATTTTCAGGCCGCCGGGCGTTTCCAGCGCCTTGGCGAACAGCCTGCGCGCTTCCGCAAGCTTGATGCGATCTGGCGCTCTTCCTTCAATGGCGGTGATACGGTCCTTAAGATCCGAATCCGGCAAAGTAGCCCATTCCGCCAGGCGGTCGAAGACACGGCTCGACATTTCCGACGCGGCAGCCTTGGTATAGGTGAGGCAGAGGATCGCGGAGGGACGGCATCCGGCCAAAAGCAGGCGGATGACACGCTGGGTCAGCACATGGGTCTTGCCCGAGCCGGCATTGGCGGACACCCAGGCGGAGCTCGACGGATCGGAGGCAAGCCGCTGCCGGGCGCTGGTCCAGTCGATCCAGCTCTCAGGCGTGTCAGCGGCGGGGCCGGCGTCGAAGGGGTCAATCGTCATCGCCGTCTCCCGGTTCTGCCGTCGACCATTCCGAAACGCGGGCGAGGTGATCATATTCCCCGCCATAGGATTGCTGCTCTTCCGGCACCAGCCGTGAGGCAAAACCATTCTCGCCTTCGCGCAGCGAGCGGACGAACCTGGCGAGCTGTTCGATCGATTCGGTCGCCAGTTCAATGGCTGATTTTGGTGGTTTCTTGCCGCTTCGGCTGGAATGTTCGTTATTGACCTGATCGGCAAAGAAGCGCTCGCCCGGCCGCAGGCGTACATAGATAAGGTTTTCAGGCGTGGGTGATCCGGCTTCGCGGAAGGCACCGCGCATCAGTGCCGCCGCCTCCAGCGCGAGCTGCGGGTCGAGCAGCGCGCGCGCCTGATTGACGGATGGCGCAAGCCCGGTCTTGTAGTCGATAATATCCGCCTGACCGTTGGTCTTGATGTCGATCCGGTCGGCAATGCCGGTCAGTCTTATGCCCGCCTCGGTGATTTCCTGTCCGGCGCGCGCTTCAAAAAAACTGTGGCGAATGGCTGGATGGCGTTCCTTCTCCCAGTCGATGAAGGCGCGGGCCACCGCTGCAAAGCGTGGCCGCCAGATGACATCCACATGCGGGGGCAGGTTCTCCGCATCGAAACACTCGTCCAGAATGCGCTGCATCGCCTCAAGCGAAGCCGGTGTGCCGGGAATATGCCCCTCGCGGGAATAACGCTCGATAATCGTGTGATAGAGCGTGCCGCGGTCGGCGGCGTTGGGATCGCGGTTGAACGGATCGAGTGGATCGAGCTTCAAAATGCGCCGCGCATAGATCGAATAGGGATCGCGCCGCAGCCGTCCCACTTCGCTGAAGGAATAGCGCGTCGGCTGCAGAGCGGCCGGCGGTTTCGGCGCAGGGCGCTTGGCGGCCTCCTGATCGATGCTTTCATCCATCAGGCCGGCCCAATGCCGATAGGTCTCGCCGCGTTTCTTCAGTTCTCCGGCAAAATCCTCACCGCCCAGAGCCAGCAGCCGTTGCAGCCAGCGCGAAGCGACGGCAGGTGTGGAGCCCTGCCTGAGCGCACGGGTATAGAATATCTGTCGCGTACCATTGGCCATCTCGAAGTCATGCGCCAGCTGGCCGATACGACGTTCCGGCGGCTCCAGCCCGATGGCGGTTTTCATGGTGCGGGACAGGAACGGATTATTCGCCGTCTGGCCCGGCCAGAGCCCTTCATTGAGACCGCCGATGACGACGGTGTCGACGCTCTGCAGCCGTGCCTCAAGCGCACCGAAGATGAAAATACGCGGATGGCGCATGGATCGCGGCTTGATCGATTCACCGGCCACCAGCGCCGCAAAAATATCGATCCATTGCGGTCCGTCCGCATCGAGGATTTCACCGCTTTCCATCAGTTCCGCAAAGAGGCTGGAGAGCTTGTCTCCCGCCTCACCGGACCAGAGCGCGGCCAGATCATTGGTATCATCCGCACAGATGGCTTCGATCACGCGGCCTGTCCGCTCTGCCCAATCGGAAAGTGCCAGTTTGTCGGTGAAGGCGCGGCCGGATCGATCCCGACGGACAAAGGCAGAGCCAAGCCGTTCGGTCGCAACGGCGATCCGCCGTGCCAGATCGCGCGCGGCTTCCGCGCTGGCCTCCGGCAGCGCCAGCCGCCAGGCGGGGGGGTGCCGGTCATCGCGCTGCGCCAGAAGCTGCGCGTCGAGAACCGCTTCCAGATCGCCGATCCCCGTCTCGACCCTGCCGCCACGCAGCGCGATCAGCTCCAGCGCTTTCGCTGCCCGTGCGAAAGCATCCGCGGAGAGCCCGAAGCGGGCGAGGGGGTGTTTTAAAAGCGAAATGATCGGCACCGGGTCTCCCGGCCTGAGGATTGCCTCCAGTGCCAATTGTGTCAGCCCCGCCTGCGGTGTGGCGGAAAGTGGTGTACCAGCGGAATCGTCCGCCTCGATGCCGAAGCGCTGCAGCTCGGTTGCCACGCGCCGCGCCAGTCCGCGGTCGGGTGTTATCAATGCCGCCTGTGAAGGACGTTCCGCGCCCGGGGCCTCCAGCGCCAGCCTGAGCGCCACGGCTATGGCGGTTGCCTCCTCGCGCTCGTTGGCGGCTTCAATCAATGTGGCCGTTGCGAAAGCCGCGTTGAAAAAGCCGGGTTCCCTGTCTTCGCGCCAACGGTTCCAGTCGCTGGTGGATTTGGCCGGTGCGAGTGCGGCAGAAAACACGGCTGCGCGTTTTTCGAGATCGTGGTCGATGGCGCCGATCTGAACCACGTCGTCGCGCAGGATACCGAGCTTCTGCAGCAGCATATAAAGCCCGTATTGCGAATGCGTGCGGCTCGAAGGATCGGTAGGGTCTTCGGCGATCGCCTGCCATTGCTCCTCCGGCATGGCAAGGTCGAGCCCCGGAAGCACGACAGTGCCTTGGGGCAGGGCGGCAACGGCGGCGATAAGATCGGCTGCCGCAGGAATGGAGCCCGTCGACCCTGCGACGATGACCGGTCCCGTATCCGGCAAATTGGCAAGCCGGTTCGCCTCCGCCCGCAGGATGGCGTTGCGATGCCGGCCGGCGGACGACCGGTTGAGCTCGGCAAGACGAGCGGGCCAGAAGACGCTGGCGATCTTCAGGAAATCCGCCGTCAGCTGCCACCATTGCGCGTGGTCGCCGGTATCCAGATGCTGTAGCGCCTCCCAGTCCTTTTCTTCCGTGTCCATGGCATCGATCACCTCGCCGAGCGCACGCGCCAGCCATATGGCATCGGCGGGGCTGGCGGGAGCGACGAGCGGTGAATCCAGATGGATAGCCCGGATGGCGTCCGGCAGGCTGTTGCGCCAAGCCAGGATGAGACGTGCGAGTTCGACCAGCCGGCCGGTGCCGGAAATCGGCGGTGCGAGGTCCATGATCTTGGGATTTTCGATATCGAAAAAGCCGCTATCGTCATCCGTTTCGCCCAGTGGCCGAATTAGTGGCAGAATGGCGGACCGGCCGCCGAGAAGATCGACGAATTCGGAGCGCAGCACGCGGGCCGAGCGCCGCGTCGGCACATAGATCGTCACCTTGGCCAGTGAAAGCGGATCGGCTGGATCATATCTATAATCGGCTGTCAGTCTCCCGTCACACAGCGTTTCCGCGAGCGTTTTGAGGAACGGTGTTCCCGCGGCGATCGTCAGGACGCGCTTTGCGTGGTGGGTGAGCGTCATGCAGAGCGTTTTTCCCTGAATTGCCGGATGATGTTTTCTGCATCTTCTATGGCGTCCGGCGTGCCGACTGTGATCCAGTGGCCATCCAGCGAAAGGCCGAAAAGCCGGTCTTTTTCTATGGCGCGGTCGAAATAGATATTGAGGTTGAAGGCATCTGCCGGTGCGTCGTCAAGCAGGCGCGAATCCATGGCTATGGCGCCCGCGTAAACCACAGGCTTCGGGTCGGCATCGCGATAACGCGCCAGTTTTCCGTCTTCGAAGAGGTTGAAATCCCTCTTGCCATTATGGCCCGTGGTGCGGTCCATATCGACACAGAGCAGCGCCATATCCATGCGGGCCGGATCGAAGAATTGTGCAAGCTTGCGCAGATTACTGACGGCATTCAGCTGCTCGCCGATCCAGAAGAGATCGGCATTCATGACGAAGACCGGGCCGGGCTCCAGAAGCTTCAGGCCTTTTGCAAGGCCGCCGCCGGAATTCATCAGCTGCGTGCGTTCATCGGAGATCAGGATTTCCGCGTCGTTTCGGTGTCCGAGGTGGGCGATCATCTGATCGGCATGATGGTGCACATTGACGACGATCTTCTCGGCCCCGGCTTCGACAAGGGCGTCGAGCGCGTAATCGATCATCGGTTTGCCGGCGATTCTGACGAGCGGCTTCGGGATCGTATCGGTGATCGGGCGCATCCGCGTGCCAAGCCCGGCGGCCAGCACCATCGCGTTTTTGATCGTCATCGTGGTCAACCGTCTTTCAGTCGTTAAATTCCATGCCCATGCGGAGGCACCAGTCCCGGAGCGGCGCAAGTTCCGGATGCGAAAACGCGGCGGTGAGGTAGCGGAACGTCCTCGGCATATGTTTCATATAACCGGGTTTGCCGTCGCGTTCCATCAGCCTGACCCAGATACCGGCGAGCTTGCAGTTGCGCTGTGCCGACATGATGGCGAAAGCCCTGTGGAAAGCGGCTTCATCGAATGAGGGTTCACGTCTTCTGCGCTCCAGATAGTGGGAGAGCAGACGTGCCTGCAGCTCGGGCGCGATGGTGACCCGTGCATCCTGCACGATGGAAGCGAGATCGTAGGCGGTCGGGCCGATCATCGCGTCCTGAAAATCGATCAGGCCGACCTGCCGGACGCCGCTATTCTGCGCCTGCCAGAGAAGGTTGGGCGAATGGAAATCGCGCAGCAGAAGCCCTGTTTCGCAGCCGGCGAGCGAGTCGATCAGGCTGTCCCAGAGGGCGTAATAGTCACTCTTCTCACTATCGCTGAGCGGTTTACCGCGTTTATGGGGCAGATACCACTCCGCCAGCAGCGAGACCTCGATCTTCATTGCCTGCCGGTCAAAGGGCGGAACCTCATAGACGCTGCCATCAACCACCGGCAGCACGTCGGGTAAAGGAGCCTGGTGAAGTGCGGCGAGACAGGCCACGCTTTGCAGATAGCGGTCCTCCATCGGCGTTCCGTCAGGCGCAAGCACACCATCCCGGCCGAGGTCCTCCAGAAGAAGAATGCCCTGATCGATATCCGCCGCCAGAATCTGCGGTGCACGGAAGCCGCTGTTTCGCAGATAATTGCCGATCGCCACGAACGAGCGGGCGTCCTGGGCAAGATGGGCGATTTCCGCATAGGTCTTGCCGTCGGCGATGATCGCACCTCTCAAGGGCCGTCGCCAGTCCATCAGAATAAGGTCGGGACCCTCGGTTGAAATGGTCTCATAGGCGCGTGTGGAAGCGTCACCGCTCAAAAAGCGACGGACCGCATCGCCCCTGCCATTTCTTGCCAGAAATTCGCGGATGGCGAAAACACGATCGAGCCGCGTCTTCTGTTGGGCGGGAGCCTCGATCACGGCCAAACGACCTTCCCCCGAATGCGTCAGCCGCAGGGTGATCGTCTGGTCCGGCGGCAGAACTTCGCCGGCAATCTCGGGCCATTCGATCAGGCAGATGCCATCCTCCAGCATCTCGTCGATGCCGAGTTCGTCCAGTTCCGATATGTCCGACAGCCGGTAGAGATCGAGATGGGCAACCGGAATGCGCGTGGCATAGGTCTGGACGATCGTGAAGGTGGGGCTTGGAACTTCGAGACCAGGCTCATCCGCCATTGCCCGGATGAAGGCGCGGGCGAGGGTCGACTTGCCGGCGCCGAGGTCGCCGATCAACGCCAGGCAATCGCCGGCCTTCAGGGCCAGCGCAAGGTCTTCGCCGAGCCTGATGGTGTCTTTTTCTCCCGCAAGGGGAATGGTGATCGGCAAGATGTCTTCGCTCATTCTGCAGCGATGGAATGCGGGCGCGTGCCGGCGGGAATGCGGCAGGTGACGATGGTGCCGTTGCCGGGCCGGCTGTCGATGCTGACGGTGCCGTGATGGAGGCTGACGAAGCTTTCGACGATGGAAAGGCCAAGCCCCGCACCGGTCCGTCGCCCGCCATTGCCACGCGTTGCGAAGCGGTCGAAGACCGTCTTCAGCATGTCTTCCGGAATGCCCGGTCCCTTGTCCGCCACCGAGAATACGAAATCACCTTCGCTGCGCTGGCAGGAGAGCTGAACCGAAGACCCCTCCGGCGCAAAATTGATCGCGTTGGTCAGCAGCTTGATGAGGATCTGCTTCAGGCGCTGGTGATCCGCCACCAGACTGCCGAGATGGGCCGGCGCGACGATCTCGAGCGAAATGCCGCTCTCCTGCAGCCGGTCGGCGATCTGCACCGAAACGTCTTCAAGCAACTCGTTCAGATCATTATCCGAATAATTGAGCTGCATGATGCCGGCATCGACGGTCGCGAGATCCAGAATATCGTTGACGATGGTCAGAAGAACCGAGGACGAGGTGGAAATATGATCGAGATATTCCGCCTGCCGTTCCGTCAATTGGCCGATGCCGGGTGTTTTCAGGAGGTCGGTGAAGCCGATGATATTCGTCAGCGGCGAGCGCAGCTCGTAGGAAACATGCTGCACGAAATCGTTCTTCAACTCGTCGGCCTTGAGGAGCGCGTCGTTCTTTTCCTTGAGCGCCCGCTCTGCCCGCACGCTGTCGGTCATGTTGACGAAGGTCAGCATGGTCTGTGCATCCGGCAGCGGAATGATCGCATAGTCGAGCACGAGGCCGGAAAGCAGTTCCAGCGTGCCCTGCCGCGACGGCCGTTCGTCGTCGAAGCTGGTGATGAACTGGCTGAAGGAACGCCAGCCATCCGGCCTGTCGTAGGATTGCGCGCAGGCGGTTTCGATGGCGCGAATATGGGTTCCCGTTTCCGCCTGATCGGCGGTCACACCCCAGAGCGCCCGGAATGCCGGGTTGGACAGGCGAATGCGTCCATCCGCGCCAAACACGGCGACCCCTTCCGCCAGATGGTCGATGGTCTCGCCCTGCACCTTTACCAGCGTGTTGTAGCGCATCTGCAGGTCGACCTGTTCGGTCAGGTTTTCGAAAACCCAGGTAGCGCCACCCTGCGGATGAGCCGTTGCGATTACCCGTAGCGTCTGCCCGTTCGGCAGGTGCCAGAGATCGGTCTTGGTATCGAGCGAGCGGTAGACGGAAAGCGCCGTCTCCTTCCAGTTCTTCCAGTTCAGCTGCTCCGGCAATTTGCCGGCGGTGCGCAGCCTGTCCAGAAGCTCGGAATTGTCAGGCCCGGATTCGAGGAAAACCAGATCGAAGCCCCAGAGGGTCGCAAAAGCCTGATTGTAGAATTGCAGCCGCTGCCGGCCATCGAAAATGGCGACGGGGGTTGCCAGATGATCCAGCGTTTCGGCGTGGCTCTTGAGGACCCGCTTGAGTTCCTCGCTGATGGCTTCCGCCTCGGTGGCATCGATGGCGATGCCGGCCGAGCCGGCCGCCGTCTTGATATCGACGACATCGAAAAAGGTGCGGTTGCCGGAAACCACTGTCGAAATACGGTCATGATAGGGCGATTCCGGGGTCGCCGCCGCGCGTATCTTCTGCCGGGTAACAGTGTTCAGCAGCTCGCGTTTTTCCTGAACGGCCTGTTCGGTGCTCCGCGCATCCACCGCCTGTGCATAGGCATGGTTGACCCAGATGAGGTCGCCTTCGCCATTGCGCCGCCAGACGGGTTGCTCGATGGAATCGAGAAGCTCCTGAAATGTCGAGACGGAGGCGATCAGGCGCTCGCGCTCCACCTGCAGTTCGGCAAGCTCTGCACGCAGATTGTTGAGGGCCACGAAACGCGCAAAGGCGTTGCCGCCGGAAACCCGGCCCTGAACCTCGATCACTTCGCCGCGCTGCGTCTCTACGGTCAGATCGAAACTCTGTGCGTGGCTGCGAAGTTTTTCGAGGGATTTTTCAAGCTGGCTCGCGGAGGACGGTTTCAGCCAGCGTCCGAAGGCAAGAAAATCATGGTCCGCCTGCGGGGCGCCGGTTTCCACGGGCAATTGTCCCAGAAACTCCGGCCGCTTGTCGGCGCCGTCCCAGATGACGATGCGCCGGCCCTTGTCGGAAATCAGCGCTTCATATTTGGCGATCTTGTGATGGGTTTCGGCAAGCGCCTGGCGGTATTCGCTGCTTTCCGCCTCGATGTTGCCCCGTTGGCGCACCAGCCAGACGACGGAAAACAGCGTTGCCGAAAGCATGCCGACGAACAGCGAATAGGTAATCGTTTCCCCGGAAGAGAACAGTCTTGCGCCGGTCTTTGCGACAAGGCCGTCCTGAGCCAGCGCAACGCTTGCCGAACCGGCGAGTATCGTACCCGACATCAGCACGGGCAGCCGTGAGAAGCCTGTCCGGACCGCGCTGATCGCCAGCCGGCAACGCGCCAGAGCCTGCGCGCTCAGTGTCACGCCAGCCTGCGCGTTTTCAACGCGTTGAACTGTCTGCTCGCGCAGATCCGAATTGTGAACCGTCATCCCCGGTCTGTCTCCGTCCTATGTGCCGCATCTTCGACAAGACATCCCATTTCGTCCGCGCCGCCCTGTGGCGTGTCCGAATCAAGTCCGATGACAATACCGCCTTCACAAATCTGCGGAAAGGGAGGGCGCAAAAAAGATGCCGCACGCTTTGTCAAGCGCACGGCATCTAGATATTGTGTAATTTCAGTGGATATTAACTATGATATTAATATCTGTAGTGTTCAGCCTTGAACGGACCTTCCTTGGAGATGCCGATATAATCTGCCTGGAGGTCGGAAAGTTCGGTCAGCCGCACACCGAGTTTCTCGAGATGAAGGCGTGCGACCTTCTCGTCGAGGTGCTTCGGCAGCACGTAAACTTCGTTCTTGTATTCGCCCTGCTTGGTAAAGAGCTCGATCTGGCCCAGCACCTGGTTGGTGAAGGAAGCCGACATCACGAAGGACGGGTGGCCGGTGGCGTTGCCGAGGTTCAGCAGGCGGCCTTCCGACAGCAGGATGATGCGGTTGCCCTTCGGGAACTCGATCATGTCGACCTGCGGCTTGATGTTCGTCCACTTCAGGTTACGCAGCGAGGCGACCTGAATCTCGTTGTCGAAATGGCCGATATTGCCGACGATGGCCATGTCCTTCATCTCGCGCATATGCTCGATGCGGATGACGTCCTTGTTGCCAGTGGTGGTGATGAAGATATCGGCGGAAGAGACCACATCTTCCAGACGAACGACTTCGAAACCGTCCATGGCGGCCTGAAGCGCGCAGATCGGGTCGATTTCGGTGACCTTCACGCGGGCGCCGGCGCCCTGCAGCGAAGCGGCAGAACCCTTGCCCACATCGCCATAACCGCAGACAACGGCAACCTTGCCGGCCATCATCACGTCGGTTGCGCGGCGAATGCCGTCGACGAGCGATTCCTTGCAGCCGTATTTGTTGTCGAACTTCGACTTGGTGACGCTGTCATTGACGTTGATCGCCGGGAAGGGCAGCAGGCCCTTCTTGCTGAGATCGTAAAGACGGTGAACGCCGGTCGTCGTTTCTTCCGTGACACCCTTCAGTGCGTCGCGCTGCTTGGTGAACCAGCCGGGAGAAGCCTTCAGGCGCTTGTTGATCTGCGCGAAGAGGATTTCTTCTTCTTCGGAGCCGGGGTTGGACAGAACGTCCTCGCCAGCTTCGGCGCGTGCGCCGAGCAGGATATACATGGTGGCGTCGCCGCCATCGTCGAGGATCATGTTGGACAGACCGCCATCGGTCCACTGGAAGATCCTGTCGGTATATTCCCAATATTCCGTCAGGGTTTCGCCCTTGACGGCGAAGACCGGAATGCCGGCTGCCGCAATGGCCGCTGCCGCATGGTCCTGGGTCGAAAAGATGTTGCAGGAGGCCCAGCGGATGTCCGCGCCCAGTTCCTTCAGCGTCTCGATCAGAACGCCGGTCTGGATCGTCATGTGAAGAGAACCGGTGATGCGTGCGCCCTTCAGCGGCTTGCTTTCGCCAAATTCCTTGCGGCAGGACATCAGGCCCGGCATTTCGGTTTCGGCGATGTCCAGCTCCTTGCGGCCGAATGCGGCAAGGTTGATATCGGCGACGATGTAGTCCTTCTCAAGGCTCATGAAGTTCTCCAGATCAGAAACGCCACGCCTTGCGGCCCGGCTTTTAAACGTAGCAGCGGTTTAGCAGGCCACGAACGATCTGGCAATGATGATATAAAGAAGTCTTTATGTCTTTATATGGTGCTGGCTCAGGCTTCTTCACCAAAGCGGTCGGCGACCAGCGCCTCCAGTGCGGCCAGCGCCTCTGCGGCCTGGTTGCCGCTCGCCTCGACATAGACGCTGCAGCCGGGGCTGGCGGCCAGCATCATCAGGCCCATGATGGAAGTGCCGCCAACGGTCATGCCGTCCTTGGAAACCGTGATCGTCGCATCGAAGCCCTCGACCATCTGCACGAATTTCGCGGATGCCCGGGCGTGGAGACCGCGCTTGTTGATGATCGGCAATTCCCGGGAAAGAGGCGACATGGGCTGACTTCTTATTTGCCGCTCAAAACGCGGCTGGCGACGTTGATATATTTGCGGCCGGCATCGGACGCATCCTGAAGGGCCTTGTCCATGTTGTCCTCGCTGCGAACGCCGGCGAGCTTGATCAGCATGGGAAGATTGACCCCGGCGATGACTTCGACATTGCCGTTGTTCATGACGGAGATTGCGAGATTGGAGGGTGTGCCGCCGAACATGTCCGTCAGGATGATGACGCCATTGCCGTCATTGGCGCGTGCAACGGCGTCAATGATATCCTGCCGGCGCTGATCCATGTCGTCTTCGGGACCGATACAGACCGTCTCGATCAATTTCTGGGGACCGACGACATGCTCCAACGCATGGCGAAACTCCTCAGCCAGCTTGCCATGGGTGACAAGCACTAGTCCGATCATGAAATGCTCCCTTGCACACGCACTCTCATTGCCGACTATCGCAACGCGGCAATCCTGTCCATCGGTGGGATTTCATCTTGATGAGGAAAATGCGAATCGCAAGCCTAAAATCGCCCGAATCACGGTCACTTCACATTCGTTTTAAAAAGATTCTGAGCAAGTGCAGCAAATTTTCCATAAGGCGTAAGACTGGAAAGTGGAATGCGCAGGAGCGGAAGATGCCCGCCGCAGGGCAGCAAAAACACGTCGTCATCTTCGGGAAGTCTTGGATTTGCCTCTGAAAGAACTGTCGTGACGGCGAAATGTAGTGGTGCGCTCGCAACGCTGTTGAGCGAAACAATACCGCTGCCGCGCAATTCCAGCAGACCGGCAATCGCTTGCGGCCGCTCGGCAATGATGTTTTCGCCGTCGCGATACACGAAAATCTGATCGTCCGCGATCAGCGCCGCAGGCAATCCGCATCGTCCGGCCTCCGTCAGAAAGCTGAAGGCAAGCTCGCTTTTACCGCTTCCGGAAGGCCCGGTGAAGAGAATGCCGGTGTTGTCGACGACGATTGCGGTGGCGTGCAGGTTGAAGCGTTCAGCGTTCATGGGTTTCGGCCGCCGGCAGCGACAGGGTGAAACGCGCGCCTGATATCACGCCATATTTGTCGACGACATTTTCCGCCCTCAGGCTGCCGCCATGGGCTTCGGCGATCTGGCGGCTGATGGAAAGACCAAGGCCCGAATTCTGGCCGAAGCCTTCGCTTGCCGGGCGGTCGGTGTAAAACCGTTCGAAAATACGGTCGATATCTTCCGCCTGAATGCCAGGCCCGTTGTCTTCCACCTGCACGAGGCAGCGGTCCTTGTGGCGCGACAGCCGCACGGTGATGCGGCCGCTTTCTTCCGATACGAAAGAGCGGGCATTCTCGATCAGATTGGTGACAATCTGGCTGAGGCGAAGATCGTGGCCATTCACCACGAAGGAGGTTTTGCTCCCTGCCTTGCGGTCCACAGTATAATCGATCGTCACGCTCTTTTTCTTGGTGCCAATCTGGCGGGATATATCGACCAGACCCTTCATCAGCACATCAAGATCAACAGGCGAGGCATCGGCGCGCGCCAGTTCCGCATCGAGCCGCGACGCGTCCGAAATATCGCTGATCAGGCGGTCGAGGCGGCGAACATCGTGGAAGATGATCTCGGTCAGCCGCTGTTTCGACTCGTCGGTCTTGGCGCGCGGCAGGGTTTCCACGGCGCTGCGAAGCGAGGTCAGGGGGTTCTTGAGTTCGTGGCTGACATCGGCGGCGAAGCTTTCGATGGCATCGATACGGTCGTAAAGCGCCGTCGTCATCTCGCGCAAGGCAATCGAAAGATTGCCGATTTCATCCTGACGCGCCGAGAAATCCGGTATCTCCTCGCGGGTTCTCGCGCCGCGGCGCACGCGGATAGCGGCGGCGGACAGCCGCCGCAGCGGCGTGGCGATGGTCGACGACAAAAGCAGCGACAGCACGATATTGACGAGGGTGGCGATGCCGAACACGCGCATGATGGCAAGGCGTTCCGCATGCACGATCTTGTCGATATCGCCGGCCTGCGTGGAGAGCAGCAGAACACCCAGCACCGCCCGGAAGCGCTGTACCGGCACGGCGACCGAAACGATCAGTTCGCCTTTTTCGGTCACGCGCACGACCGCGCCGCGCACGCCGGTCAGCGCATTCATCACTTCCGGATAGATCGAGCCGTCGCCGCCCGGCGCTTCCTTGTATTGCGGCAGGCTGCTCGGCTGCAGCATGCGGTTGAACATGCTGGTGAACCAGTCGCCCCAGGTCTGGGTTTCCGGCGTTACCGGCGGCAGATCGAAGCGCAGAACCTGCCCGCGCGAATAAAGATGCCGCGAGTCGAGCAGCAGATTGGCATCGGCATCGAACAGCCGCGCGCGGGTGCGCGTCGGCGAAATCAGCCGCCGCAGAACCGGGGCTACCCGTTCCGGATTGATCGGAAAACTCAGGTCCTCATCATTGGGGGCAGGGGTAATGCTCTGCCCCGCCTGCAATTCGAGGAGTTTTTCCGGATTGATGGTGATCGAATTGGTGTCAACCGAAGCGGAGGCGGAAATCGCGCCGGCGATGATTTCACCCTGCGTCAGGAGGCTTTCCACCCGCGCATCGATCAGCCCTTCGCGGAACTGGTTGAGATAGAGAATACCACCGACCAGAACGACCGTCGCGGCGACATTGAAGAAAAGAATGCGGCGCGTGAGGCTGGAAAACACCGCATTGCCGAAAATGCGCCGGATGATCGTCAGCGGATGGATACGATGGCGGCGTTCGCTGCCGCGTTCTTCGGCATCGTCACTATCCGAGACGGCTTCCGGCGTTTTCTTCAACACGTATTCAAGTCCTCACCACCGCTTTTCGGGTGGTCTCTTCCTCTGACACATAGCGTGAGAAACGGGCGCCACGCTATATGTGTCAGGTCTTTGTTGTGCATGTCGCCATCCCGAAACCGCTGCACGCTTTCGGGCGACATGCGGTGCGCGCCGGTTCAGGCCGCTTCGCGGAAGCGATATCCTACGCCATAAAGCGTTTCAATCATATCGAAGTCGCCATCGACCAGTTTGAACTTCTTGCGAAGGCGCTTGATATGGCTGTCGATGGTGCGGTCGTCCACATAGACCTGTTCGTCATAGGCGGCGTCCATCAGCGCGTCGCGGCTTTTCACCACGCCCGGCCGCTGCGCCAGCGAATGCAGGATGAGGAATTCGGTGACGGTGAGCGTTACCGGTTCGCCCTTCCAGGTGCAGGTATGACGTTCCTGATCCATCGCCAGCTGTCCGCGCTCCAGCGTGCGGGCTTGCTGGTCCGCCGTCGGCTTCAGTGCGCCGCCAGCTGCTGGCGCGGCATCGCGGCTGCTGGCGCGGCGCAGGATTGCCTTGACACGCTCCACCAGCAGGCGCTGCGAGAAGGGTTTGGTGATGAAGTCGTCAGCGCCCATTTTCAAGCCGAACAATTCATCGATCTCTTCATCCTTGGAGGTGAGGAAGATCACCGGCAGATCCGATTTCTGGCGAAGGCGCCGCAAAAGCTCCATGCCGTCCATGCGTGGCATCTTAATATCGAAAATGGCGAGCTGCGGTGGACGGGCGATCAGCCCGTCAAGCGCGGAGGCGCCGTCCGTATACGTTTCGACCCGGTAGCCTTCGGCTTCGAGCGCGATCGATACCGAAGTGAGGATATTCCGGTCATCGTCGACAAGCGCGATCGTCTGCATGTAGTTGGTCTCCATCGTCATTTTCTCGTAACTCCCGACATTCACCCAGCCAAGGTTGTGCGCCGCGAGCCACTCTCTTGAGTATAAAGGTGGAACAAATTGTGGCAAAGGAAAACTCGCCCCAAAATAGCAAGGGTGCGGCGAGGGGATTTCGGAAAAACGCCGCAGCTGGATTTTAATGCGCCTTCAACCGATTTAAAAAGAAATAAAATCTTTTAAATCGATTAATATATTGAAATCACTAAGTTTTTTAAAGTTCGGCTCTTGCGTTTCCAAAAGCTGCCACGTATTTTCCGTGAAAATTTCAACGGCCTTATCGTCATTAACTAAGGAACGCGTCATGAACGAGCTTGGGGTTCATAATCCTGCCAATGGAGTTGCGGAACTCGGACTGGGCGAGGCTTCCCGCGTCTTTTATAACCTCAACGAGAGCGAATTATACGAAGAGGCAATCCGCAACGGCGAGGCCGAACTGACCATCGATGGCGCGCTTCGCGCCGTCACCGGCCAGCATACGGGCCGCTCGCCGAAGGATAAATTCGTCGTTCGCGACGCTTCCACCGAAGACAATATCTGGTGGGACAACAATAAACCGCTGTCGCCGGAAAACTTCGAACTGCTGCGCCAGGATATGCTGGCCCATGCCGCCGGCAAGACGCTTTACGTGCAGGACCTGATCGGCGGCGCTGACGAGGAAAATGCTCTGCCGACACGCGTCGTCACCGAGCTTGCCTGGCATTCCCTGTTCATCCGCAATCTGCTGATCCGCCCGGAACGGGAAAAGCTTGCGGGCTTCAGACAGAAGCTCACCATCATCAACCTGCCGAGCTTCAAGGCCGATCCCGCCCGCCATGGCGTGCGTTCGGAAACCGTCATCGCCTGCGATCTGGCCAATGGCCTCGTCCTCATCGGCGGCACCTCCTATGCCGGTGAAAACAAGAAGTCGGTCTTCACAGTGCTGAACTACCTGCTGCCGGCCAAGGGCGTGATGCCGATGCATTGCTCGGCCAATGTCGGTCCTGAGGGTGATTCCGCCGTGTTCTTCGGCCTCTCCGGCACCGGCAAGACCACGCTGTCGGCCGATCCTTCGCGCACGCTGATCGGCGATGACGAACATGGCTGGGGCGAACATGGCATCTTCAATTTCGAAGGCGGCTGCTACGCCAAGGCAATCAAGCTTTCGGCCGAAGCCGAGCCGGAAATCTACGCTGCGACCCGCCGTTTCGGCACGGTTCTCGAAAACGTCGTGCTGGATGAAAACCGCGTTCCCGACTTCAACGACAATTCGCTGACGGAAAACACCCGCAGCGCCTATCCGCTGCACTTCATTCCGAATGCATCGGAAACGGGCATTGCCGGCCATCCGAAGACGATCATCATGCTGACGGCGGATGCCTTCGGCGTGCTGCCGCCGATCGCGCGCCTCACTCCCGAACAGGCCATGTACCACTTCCTCTCCGGTTACACCGCAAAGGTCGCCGGCACGGAAAAGGGCGTGACCGAGCCGGAAGCCACCTTCTCCACCTGCTTCGGCGCACCCTTCATGCCGCGCCACCCGGCGGAATACGGCAACCTGCTGCGTGAGCTGATCGGCAAACACGGCGTCGATTGCTGGCTGGTCAACACCGGCTGGACCGGCGGCGCTTACGGCATCGGCAAGCGCATGCCCATCAAGGCGACACGTGCGCTTCTGACGGCTGCGCTCACTGGCGAGCTGAAGGATGCACGGTTCCGCACCGATGCGAATTTCGGCTTCGCGGTGCCGCTGTCGCTTGATGGCGTCGATAGTGCAATTCTCGATCCGCGTTCGACCTGGGCCGATGGCGCAGCTTATGACGCGCAGGCGAAGAAGCTGGTGTCGATGTTCGTCACGAACTTCACCAAGTTCGAAGATCACGTCGATAGCAAGGTTCGCGACGCAGCCCCGGGCCTTCTGCTCGCGGCTGAATAATAAAGCCTCATTTGTGAGGAGGAGGGGACCCGGCCTTGTGCCGGGTTTCTTTTTGCCGGTCTCTTGATTCTGGTCGCTGTTTTCATTTCGTGCGTTCTGTGGCATCACCGGCGCGGAGAAAGATCATGGCCAGCGACCCGCTTTACATCAGCAACCGTATCACCATTGCCGGCTGGGAGCTGACGGAGCAATTCGTGCTGGCCGGCGGGCCGGGCGGCCAGAACGTCAACAAGGTCTCGACGGCGGTTCAGCTGTTTTTCGACATCGCCAGTTCCCCGTCTTTGGCGGATCGGGTGAAAACCAATGCGATCCGCCTTGGTGGCAGGCGGGTCTCGAAAGATGGCGTGCTGATGATCGAGGCAAGCCGGTTTCGCAGCCAGGAGCGCAATCGCGAAGACGCGCGCGAGCGGCTGAAGGAACTGATCCTTGAAGCCGCTGCCCCGCCGCCGCCCGTGCGCAAGGCCACCAAACCCACCAAGGGATCAGTCGAGCGCCGCCTCAAGGCAAAGTCCGGCCGTTCCGATATCAAGAAAATGCGTGGCAAGCCCTCGGGCGATTAGCTCCCGGCGTGACGACGAATGTTTCGCCCTTGTCATAGAGCTTCAAATATCGTCTGGTAATCCTCCCTACAACCAAGGAGGGTGCTATGGGTCTGTTCAATTTCATCAAGGAAGCGGGAAAAAAGCTTGGTATCGGCGGCGACGATGCGCCTGATGTCGATGCGGTCAAGAAGGAGCTCGCTTCCCACGATCTCGGCACGGACAAGGTTCAGGTCGAGGTGGTGGACGACAAGGTCGTTCTGAAGGGCGAAGTGGCCGATCAGTCGGTTTTCGAAAAGGCGGTTATCGCGGTCGGCAATACGCTCGGCATTTCCAAGGTCGAGGCCGGCGAGCTGAAAGTGACTGAGGCGCCGGCGAAGGAACCCGTCTTCTACACGGTCAAGAAGGGCGACAATCTCTGGAAGATCGCGGAAGCCCAGTACGGCAAGGCCAATGGCGCGAAGAACAACATCATCTTCGAAGCCAACAAACCGATGCTGACCCACCCCGACAAGATTTATCCCGGCCAGGTTCTGCGAATTCCCGACCTCGCATAATAACGGGTTCAACCATTGGAGATGCCGCCCACGTGCGGCATCTTCACAGCTTGCGAAGCGCCACCGTGTCGATCAGGTGGTTTTTGCCCTTGCGCAGAATAAGATCGGCGCGCGGGCGCGTCGGAACGATGTTCTGGCGCAGATTCTTCAGGTTGATGTTCTGCCAGAGACCTTCGGCAATGCTGAGCGCCGCTTCCTCACTGATTGACGCATAACGGTTGAAGAATGAATTCGGGTCGCGGAAGGCGGTTTTTCTGAGATTCATGAACCGGTTCACATACCAGTTGTGAATGAAGTCCTCATCGGCATCGATATAGATCGAGAAATCGAAGAAGTCGGAAACGATCGGCACAATCCGCCCGCCTGCCGGCAGGTCACGTGATTGCAGCACGTTGATGCCTTCGAAGATCAGGATGTCCGGCCGGTCGATGACCGTGAATTCGTTCGGCAGGACGTCATAGGTCAGGTGCGAATAACGCGGTGCCTTGACATTCGGCTGGCCTGCCTTGATCGCCGACAGAAAACGCAGCAGCGCGCCGATATCGTAACTTTCCGGAAAACCCTTGCGCTCCATCAGGTTTTCACGCCGCAGAACCTCGTTCGGGTAGAGAAATCCGTCTGTGGTGATGAGATCGACCTTCGGGCTGGAAGGCCAGCGGGCCAGAAGTTCCTTCAGGATACGAGTCGTCGTTGATTTTCCAACCGCGACTGAACCGGCAATACCGATGACGAATGGCGTCTTGTTGACATCCGCCATGTTGAGGAAGCGGTTGCGCTGTTCGAACAGCAGCTGCGACGCCTCCACATGGGAAGACAGGAGGCGTGACAGCGACAGATAGATGCGCCGCACTTCGTTCAGATCGATCGGGTCGTCCAGCGAGCGCAGCCGCTTGACCTCGTCGGCGGAAAGCGTGAGTGGCGTATCGGCGCGAAACTTCGACCATTCTTCCGAGCTGAAGAAGTGGTAGGGCGAATATTCATCCGGACGGAAATGATCGAGTGTGCCTGGCATGCCTCTCTCCCCGCTGCCTGCCGTGACATTCATGATGTTGGCCTCGCCGCCTTTTCCGCAAGGCCGGTCTGGCCCGTCCGGCGCTCCAGTTCGGCAAAAACGTCGCTCAAGGGAATGTCGGCGATCTTCAGTACCACCAGCAGATGGTAAAGCAGGTCGGCGGCCTCGTTCTTCAGCCCGTCACGGTCTTTCGCGATGGCCGCGATGACGGCCTCCACTGCCTCTTCACCGAGTTTTTTGGCCGCGCGTTCCTGGCCGGCAGCAACCAGCTTGGCCGTCCAGGATTCGTCAGCAGATGCAGCCGCGCGGGTCGCGACGATGCGTTCCAGATCGGAAAGGGAAAATGCGCTCATGAGAAGTTCCTGCAATCAGTCGAGACGCATGGCGATGCCATGCTCGGCCATGTAGCTCTTGGCTTGCCCGATCGAATAGGTGCCGAAGTGGAAGATGGAAGCGGCAAGCACCGCAGTTGCGTGGCCATCGCGCACGCCCGCCACCAGATCGTCCAGCGTGCCGACGCCGCCCGAGGCGATGACGGGGACGCGAACCTGATCGGCAATGCTGCGTGTCAGGCCGATATCGTAGCCGCTTTTGGTGCCGTCGCGATCCATCGAGGTGACGAGCAATTCGCCGGCGCCGCGTTCGACCATCTTGATGGCGAATTCCACGGCGTCGATCCCCGTCGGCTGGCGCCCGCCATGGGTGAAGATTTCCCAGCGGCCGGCTTCTCCGTCCTTCGAAACGCGCTTGGCGTCTATGGAAACGACAATGCACTGGTTGCCGAACTTGTCGGCCGCCTGCGCCACGAAATCCGGATCCTTGACGGCTGCGGAATTGATCGAGACCTTGTCCGCACCGCAAAGAAGCAGCTTGCGAATATCCGCGACGCTGCGAACCCCGCCACCGACGGTCAACGGCATGAAGCAATAATCGGCCGTGCGCGAAACCACATCGAAGATCGTGTCGCGATTATCCGAAGAGGCGGTGATGTCGAGGAAGCAGAGTTCGTCCGCTCCCGCCGCATCATAGGCTTTCGCTGCCTCGACCGGGTCGCCGGCGTCGATCAGGTCGACGAAGTTCACGCCCTTGACGACACGGCCGTCCTTCACATCGAGGCAGGGAATAACGCGGGCTTTGAGGGTCATACGCGTACCTCCTTTGCAGCCTTGATAAGGGCAAGCGCCTCGGCGGGATCGATGCGGCCGTCATAAAGCGCACGGCCTGAAATCGCACCCTCGAGCTTTGCGGCATCCGGCTGCAACATGCGCTTGATGTCATCGATGGAGGCGAGACCGCCGGAAGCGATGACCGGAATGGAGACGGCATCCGCCAGTTCCAGCGTCGAAGCCCAGTTGATGCCGGCCAGAATGCCGTCGCGATCGATATCGGTATAGATGATGGCGGCGACGCCGGCGCCTTCAAAACGTCTGGCGAGTTCGATGACGCCGAGTTCGGACGCTTCCGCCCAGCCTTCCACGGCAACCTTGCCGCCCTTGGCGTCGATGCCGACAGCGACCTGACCGGGGAAACGCTTGCAGGCTTCGATGACCAGAACCGGGTCGCGCACCGCGACCGTGCCGAGAATGACGCGGGCAAGCCCACGGCTCAGCCACGCTTCGATATGATCGAGCGTGCGGATGCCGCCGCCAAGCTGCACCGGGTTTTTCGTGGCTTTCAGAATGGCGTCGACCGCCTCGCCATTCACGGTCTGGCCGGCGAAGGCGCCGTTGAGATCAACGACATGCAGCCATTCGAAGCCCTGATCCTCGAAGGCCTTGGCCTGTGCGCCGGGGTCCTCGTTGTAAACGGTGGCCTGGTCCATATCGCCAAGTTTCAGGCGAACGCACTGGCCGTCTTTAAGGTCGATTGCGGGAAAAAGAATCATGTCAGGGCTTCCAGCGCAGGAAATTGGAAATCAGGGCAAGGCCGAGCGTCTGGCTCTTTTCCGGGTGGAATTGCGCACCCGCCATATTGTCGCGGCCGACGAAAGCCGTCATCGCGCCACCGTAATTGGTGGTGGCGATGACATCCGTCGAATGCTTGGCGGCCAGATGATAGGAATGCACGAAATAGGCGTGCAACCCGTCCGCGCCGGTGTTGATGCCGTCAAACAGCGGGTGGGCGTGGCGGATTTCCAGCGTGTTCCAGCCGATCTGCGGAATCTTCAGGCTCGGATCGGACGGCGTCATTTCCACGACATCGCCTTCGATCCAGCCGAGCCCGGTGCTGACCGTCTTTTCCAGCCCGCGCGAGGACATCAGCTGCATGCCGACGCAGATGCCGAGGAAGGGATGGGCTTTTTTCTCCACGGCTTCGATGAGTGCGTCATGCATTCCGGGAACGGCATCGAGGCCGGCACGGCAATCCGCATAGGCGCCGACGCCCGGCAGCACGATGCGGTCCGCCGTAGCGACATGATCCGGCTTGTCGGTCAGGTCGATGGTTGCGTCGATGCCGGCTTCGCGGGCGGCACGTTCGAAAGCTTTGGTGGCCGAACGCAGGTTGCCCGAACCGTAGTCGATGATCGCGACACGCATGTCAGCGCCTTCCATTCAAGTCGAAAAGAAACGATCCGGCGGGATCGTTGACGAAGTTTTTGTCACCGCTCTTTTGCGGTGAGGGGGTCCAGACCGGCTGGGACAGCTGTTCCGCCGCGCCGGCATTTTCGGAGAGGCTGGAGAAATATATGTCTTCCGCGCTCGAAAGATCAGAGGCGGAAACGACTGAAGTCAGCGTCCAGCCTTTGCGCATCAGGTGCCGGACGAGAAAATCGCGTCCCTCCAGCGCCGTGATGAGACCGATGGCAAAACCGCAGAGAATGCCGACCGGTTCGAATCCGGCTAATATCGAGACCTGCCCGGCCAGAAGGAGCGCTATGACAACGATAGCCGTTGCCAGCCACAGCCGGTTGATGGCAAGCCAAAGCCAGGGCGCAATGAGAGCCAGCCAGACGAAACGGTCTGCGATGAAGCGGGTCGTCTTGTGGTCCCTGTCCGGCCCGTTGGGGGCTTCCAGAACGAGATAGCTTGTCATGGGCTTCCTGACAGCTTTGGCGTCAGGCCAGCATGCCCTTCGTGGAGGGAACGCGGCCTGCCTGCCGGGGGTCGATCTCGGTTGCCGTGCGAAGAACGCGGGCAACGGCCTTGAAGCATGTTTCGGCGATATGATGGTTATTGGCGCCGTAATGGTTCAGGATATGCAGCGTAATGCCGGCATTCTGGGCCAGCGCCTGAAAGAACTCGCGCACCAGCTCCGTGTCGAAAGTGCCGATCTTCGGCGCGGAAAAATTGACGTTCCACACAAGGAAGGGCCGGCCGGAAATATCGACGGCAGCCTTGGTCATCGTCTCGTCCATGGCAAGATCGAGCGAGGCATAACGGGTAATGCCGCGCCGGTCGCCCAGCGCCCTGGCAATCGCCTGGCCGATGGCGATGCCGGTATCTTCCACGGTGTGATGGTCATCGATATGCAGGTCACCCTTGACCTCGATTTCCATGTCGATCAGCGAATGGCGGCTGAGCTGGTCCAGCATATGGTCGAAAAATCCCACGCCTGTGGAAATCTGCGATTTGCCGGTGCCGTCGATATCCACACGCACCGAAACCGCGGTTTCGTTGGTCTTGCGGATAATCTCGCCTTTACGTTCTGCCATTTTGGCCGCTCCGTGAAAATGTTGCCGTTCCTTATCAGCACGGGACACAAATATCCAGTTGTTCCATCGTCTTGCCCGACATGCCGAAAACGGTGTGTCGCCGGCAAGATTGCAATCGCGAAAAGCAAACTTACATAGAACCCGAGAAGGGCCGCATCCCGGCCCGTTAACCGCAGGCCCGGCAGGGCAGACAGGTGTTTGATGACAACAATTATTACAGTCAGGAAGGGCGGCAAGGTCGTCATGGCTGGCGATGGTCAGGTAAGCCTCGGCCAGACGGTCATGAAGGGCAATGCCCGCAAGGTTCGCCGCATCGGCAAGGGCGAAGTGATTGCCGGTTTTGCCGGTGCGACGGCGGATGCCTTCACGCTGCTCGACCGTCTTGAAAAGAAACTCGAGCAATATCCCGGCCAGCTCATGCGCGCCGCCGTGGAACTTGCGAAGGACTGGCGCACGGACAAGTATCTGCGCAATCTCGAAGCCATGATGCTGGTGGCCGACAAATCCACCACGCTCGCCATTACGGGCAATGGTGACGTGCTGGAGCCGGAGCATGGCGCGATTGCCATCGGTTCCGGCGGCAACTACGCCTTTGCCGCTGCCCGCGCCATGATGGATACGGACAAATCGGCCGAAGAGGTGGCGCGCCAGTCTCTCGATATCGCCGCTGATATCTGCGTTTATACCAACCACAATCTCGTCGTCGAAACCCTCGACGCCGAATAAGCATATTATATTTCTCACCAATGGGTCCTGCGGGCCGGGCCGGAATGGCCGGCCGGAACAGGAAAGCCGAGAGGATAGAATGACCACTTTTTCTCCCCGGGAAATCGTCTCGGAACTCGACCGCTTCATCATCGGCCAGCATGAGGCCAAGCGTGCGGTTGCGATTGCGTTGCGTAACCGCTGGCGCCGCCAGCAGCTCGATGAGAGCCTGCGCGATGAAGTCATGCCGAAAAACATTCTGATGATCGGGCCGACCGGTGTCGGCAAGACCGAGATTTCCCGCCGGCTTGCCAAGCTGGCCGGTGCGCCCTTCATCAAGGTCGAGGCGACCAAGTTCACCGAAGTCGGTTATGTCGGCCGTGACGTCGAGCAGATCATCCGCGATCTGGTTGAAATCGGCATCGGCCTCGTGCGCGAAAAGAAGCGTGCCGAAGTACAGGCCAAGGCGCATCAGAGCGCTGAGGAACGGGTGCTCGATGCGCTGGTTGGCGCAACCGCATCGCCCGGTACGCGTGAAAGCTTCCGCAAGAAGCTGCGCGATGGTGAGCTGGACGACAAGGAAATCGATATCGAAGTGGCCGATAGCGGCTCGGGCATGCCCGGTTTCGAAATCCCCGGCATGCCGGGTGCCAATATCGGCGTGCTCAATCTGTCGGAAATGTTCGGCAAGGCGATGGGCGGACGCACCAAGAAGGTGCGCACGACGGTATCGAAATCCTATGCCGATCTCATCCGCGATGAGTCCGACAAGTTGCTCGACAATGACATGATCCAGCGCGAGGCGGTGAAGTCGGTCGAAAATGACGGCATCGTTTTCCTCGACGAAATCGACAAGATCGCCGCCCGCGATGGCGGCATGGGTGCCGGCGTTTCGCGCGAAGGCGTGCAGCGCGATTTGCTGCCGCTGGTCGAAGGCACGACGGTTTCGACGAAATACGGCCCTGTCAAAACCGACCATGTCCTCTTCATCGCATCGGGCGCTTTCCATGTGGCGAAGCCTTCGGACCTCCTGCCCGAACTTCAGGGCCGCTTGCCGATCCGCGTTGAGCTGAAGCCGCTGACCAAGGAAGATTTCCGCCGTATCCTGACGGAGACGGAAGCAAGCCTCATCCGCCAGTACAAGGCGCTGATGGCGACGGAAGAACTCGACCTCGATTTCACCGATGATGCAATCGACGCGCTGGCCGATGTGGCGGTTCATCTCAATTCGTCGGTCGAGAATATCGGTGCCCGCCGCCTGCAGACCGTGATGGAGCGTGTTCTCGACGAGATTTCCTTCAACGCGCCTGATCGCGGTGGTTCCGCCGTCAAGATCGATCAGGACTATGTCCGCAAACATGTCGGCGATCTCGCCGCCGATACGGACTTGTCCCGCTATATTCTCTGAAGACTTCAGGGATTCGAGAAAGAAGAGTGCGGCCATATTTGCCGCACTCTTTTATTTTATCTGCCTCATCTCGCATTCAGCCCGCATTTTGTTTATGGGAAGGGCTGCATTCCGGTTGGAACCGCTTTAGTGGAATGGTCCGGTTTTTCCCTGCGTTTTGCCCGGGAAGCCGCCGGCCTGAGAAAAGGCAGTCGCTCGTGCGCAAAACTCTTCTGGCATTTGCCGTGGCTATGGCGGTTTCCGCCGTTTCGTCTTCTTTTGCGGAGGCAGCAACGGTCGTTCCGCCGGGTAATCGCAATGCCGAACAGCCCGGTGTTCCCGGCGCTTCCACCCGCAGAACCAAGGCGTCCAACAGCTCCTTCGAACGCAAGTACCAGAAGGTGATCGACCTCTTGTCCTCCGACAAGGCGCTGATCGCCAAGATCAAGTCGACGGCCGGGCGGTACGGTATCGATCCGATCCATATGGTAGGCGCCATCGTCGGTGAGCATACCTATAATGTCGACGCCTATGACCGGTTGCAGTCCTATTACGTCAAGGCCGCCTCCTATGCCGGCAGCAGCTTCCGTTTCGGTTACAAGGACGAAACCATTGCGCAGTTTCTGAGCCATTCGCAATTCGGCAAATGCCAGTCCAAGCGGGACTCCTACAGCCTGTGGAACTGTCGGGAAGACGTCTGGGACGGCAGCTTCCGTGGCAAGACGGTGGACGGCGTCGCTTACCCGAACAATCGTTTTAGCGCCGTGTTTTTCCAGCCCTTCTATGCCGGGCAGACCTTCGGTCTCGGCCAGATCAATCCGCTGACGGCGCTGATGCTGTCCGATATGGTGTCGAAAACATCGGGTTATGACAGGCTGGACGAGAATGACGCCACCGCTGTCTATACCGCCATCATGGACCCGGATCGCTCGCTGGCCTTCATGGCCGCCTCCATCCGCAAGTCGATCGACGATTACAGATCGATTGCCGACATGGATATTTCGAAAAATCCGGGCGTGACCTCCACGCTTTATAATGTCGGCGGTTCGCAGCAGCGGGCCGCCACTCTCGCCCAGAAGAACCGCCAGCGCGCCGCAGGCGGGGAACAGCCCCTGTTGCCGGAGGAAAATTACTACGGCTGGCTGGTGAATGACCGTATCAAGGATTTGCAGGCGCTTTTGTAGAAAAAGACGATTATCTGCTTCATTGTTTCCAAAACGGAAATAATATTTGGCTGCCTGCCGCAATTGACGAGCGCCCTCTTCAACGTCCAATCTGGACGCATAGAATAACGAGGAGGCGCATATGAGCCGCACGGATAAATTCGGTCTTTCCATCGATGACAGGCTTTATGCCTTTTTGACGGACGAGGTGCTGCCGGGCACGGGTCTGGACAGCGAGACTTTCTTCGAAGGTTTCTCGGCCATCGTCCATGAGCTTTCCCCGAAGAACCGTGAGCTGCTCGCAAAGCGCGATGGCCTGCAGGAAAAACTGGATGGCTGGTACCGGCAGAACGGTGCTCCCTCGGATGTCGAAGCTTATGAAGGTTTTCTGAAGGAGATCGGTTACCTGCTGCCGGAAGGCCCCGGCTTCAAGGTGGAAACCGGCAATGTCGACCCGGAAATTGCCGTTGTCGCAGGCCCGCAGCTCGTTGTTCCCGTCATGAATGCGCGTTATGCGCTGAACGCCGCCAATGCCCGCTGGGGTTCGCTTTACGATGCGCTTTACGGCACGGATGCCATTTCCGATGCCGACGGTGCGGAAAAGGGCAGGGGTTATAATCCGAAGCGCGGCGAAAAGGTCATCGCCTGGGCGCGCAACTTCCTCGATGAATCCGCGCCGCTCGAAACGGGAAGCTGGTCCGATGTGACGGGCTTCACGATCGTCGACGGCCTGTTGCAGCTTGCAATCGGCGATGCAACGACGGGGCTAAAGGACGTCGCGCAATTCAGGGGCTTTACCGGTGAGGCGGAAAGGCCGGCAACGATCCTGCTCGGCAGGAACGGTTTGCACACCGAGATTGTCATCGATCCGTCGACTGAAATCGGCAAGGGCGACAAGGCCGGCATTTCGGATGTCATTCTCGAATCCGCTCTCACGACCATCATGGATTGCGAGGATTCGGTCGCTGCCGTCGATGCCGAAGACAAGGTTCTGGTTTACGGTAACTGGCTTGGCCTGATGCGCGGCGATCTGACGGAAGAAGTATCCAAGGGCGGCAAAACCTTCACCCGCCGCCTCAACCCGGACCGTTATTATACCGCCCCCAATGGTTCCGTGCTCACTCTGCCCGGCCGTTCCCTGATGCTGGTGCGTAATGTCGGTCATCTCATGACCAATCCGGCGATCCTTGACAGGGATGGCCGCGAGGTGCCGGAAGGTATCATGGATGCCGTCGTCACGGCGCTGATCGCCCTTTATGATGTCGGCCCGTCCGGACGACGCCAGAATTCCCGCGCCGGTTCGATGTATGTCGTCAAGCCGAAGATGCACGGGCCGGAGGAAGTGGCCTTCGCCAACGAAATCTTCAGCCAGGTCGAGAAGCTTGTCGGCATGACGCCGAACACCATGAAGATGGGCATTATGGATGAGGAGCGCCGCACCACGGTCAACCTCAAGGAAAGCATCCGCGCCGCGAAGGATCGCGTCGTTTTCATCAATACGGGCTTCCTCGACCGTACCGGCGACGAAATCCATACCTCGATGGAAGCCGGGCCGATGATCCGCAAGGGCGACATGAAACAGGCCGCCTGGATTACGGCTTACGAGAACTGGAATGTCGATATCGGGCTCGAATGCGGCCTTTCCGGCCATGCGCAGATCGGCAAGGGCATGTGGGCCATGCCGGATCTGATGGCGGCGATGCTGGAGCAGAAGATCGCCCATCCGAAGGCCGGGGCCAACACCGCCTGGGTGCCGTCGCCGACGGCAGCGACGCTGCATGCCACACATTATCACAAGGTCGATGTTGCCACCGTGCAGGAAGGGCTGAAAAGCCGTGGCCGAGCAAAACTCTCCGATATCCTGTCGGTGCCCGTCGCGCCGCGTCCCAATTGGACGCCCGAGGAAATCCAGCGCGAACTCGACAATAATGCGCAGGGCATTCTCGGTTACGTCGTGCGCTGGGTCGATCAGGGTGTCGGCTGCTCCAAGGTGCCTGACATCAACAATGTTGGACTGATGGAAGACCGCGCCACATTGCGTATCTCCGCGCAACATATGGCAAGCTGGCTGCGGCATGGCGTGGTGACGGAAGGGCAGATTGTCGAAACCATGAAGCGCATGGCTGCCGTGGTCGACGGGCAGAATGCCGGCGACGCGGCCTATCTGCCGATGGCATCGGATTTTGACGGATCGGTCGCTTTTCAGGCGGCTGTCGAGCTGGTGCTGAAGGGCCGCGAACAGCCGAATGGCTACACCGAACCGGTCCTGCACCGCCGTCGTCTGGAACTGAAAGCGAAGCGGGCGGCCTGAAGCCACGGCTAAGCATCTCGACAAACAAAAAAGCCGCCGGGGAATTCCACGGCGGCTTTTTCCTTGTCTTGTATCGGATTTTACTGGATCACGACGACCTTGGAGCTGCGGCCCGGACGCACGCGGCTGTAAAGATCCATGACGTCCTGGTTGATCATGCGGATGCAGCCAGAAGAGGCGGCGGTGCCGATCGAAGCCCATTCGGGCGAGCCATGGATGCGGAACAGCGTATCCTGTCCCTTTTCGTTGAAGAGATACATGGCGCGCGCGCCGAGCGGGTTGGTAAGACCCGGTCCCATGCCTGCCTCGACATATTTCGCGACTTCCGGCTTGCGGTCCGCCATTTCCTTCGGCGGATGCCACATCGGCCATTCCTGCTTCCAGGCAACATAGGCCTCACCGGCCCAGGCAAAACCTGCCTTGCCAACGCCGATGCCGTAACGGACGGCGCGGTTGCCGGACAGGATATAATAAAGGAAACGATCGCGCGTATTGACGATGATCGTGCCGGGACGTTCGTTCGTCTGGAACTCAACGATCTGGCGACGGAACTTCTCGTTTACACGATTGATCGGAATGGCCGGCAGCGCATAGCCCGCATCGGTCACGGGACCGTATACGTCATTGAAAATCTGGACGGTTTCGACCTTCGCCGGAACGGGGTCGGCAACCGGCACTGACGCCGCGATCTTGCCGGATGTCGGGCGAGTTGATTGGGAGGTGGTTTCAGCGCAGCCGGCCAGAGCCAGTGCTGCCGTCAGACCAAGTGCGGTCAATGAAGTACGGATGCGCATGTCGTTCTCGCGGAAAATTCGCCAAATTGTGCGAAGGAGTAGGCTTAATTGGATAAATCGGTTATTTTCCATTCAGCCGCTCTTGGCAAGCCGTTGCGTCGCCGCGAAACGGTTGCGCATCTAAAATTGCCGGTTGATTGCCTTTTTGCAACAATAGGCCAAACGCTTCAGCAGCCTTTATCCATGACTATTCTTTCCGTTACCAACAATAATCCCTTAATAGACGGTCGCCAGTCGGATAAGGCGATGCTGGTGCGTCGCGGCGTTCAGGTCCTTTTGCACGAGATGCGTCATTCGGTGCTGCCGGAACTGCCGCTTGCGAGCGGACGAAGGGCGGATCTCATCAGCCTCTCGGTCAAGGGGGAGATCTGGATCATCGAAATCAAATCGTCGATCGAGGATTTTCGTGTTGATCGCAAATGGCCGGAATACCGATTGCATTGCGACCGGCTGTTTTTCGCCACCCATCCGGAAGTGCCGACCGATATCTTTCCGGAAGAGTGCGGATTGATCCTCTCGGATGGATATGGCGCTCATATGCTTCGCGATGCGCCGGAGCATAAATTGCCGCCGGCGACCCGCAAATCGGTGATGCTGGATTTCTCGAGAACCGCTGCAACCCGGTTGATGCTGGCCGAATGGACGACCGGGCGCAGCTTCGGAGAGTGATTACTTAGGCGCGCGCTTGGCGAGAATGCGCTGCAAGGTGCGCCGGTGCATGTTGAGACGGCGGGCGGTCTCTGAGACGTTGCGTTCGCACATTTCATAAACGCGCTGAATATGCTCCCACCGCACCCGGTCGGCTGACATAGGGTTCTCAGGGACTTCGGTCTTTTCACCCTTGCGCTGTGTCAGCGCATTAAAGACATCGTCCGCATCGGCGGGTTTGGCCAGATAATCCAGCGCTCCGAGCTTCACGGCGGTAACGGCGGTTGCGATGTTGCCATAACCGGTCAGCACGACGATCTGCGTATCGTCCCGGTTCTGCCTGATGGCTTCGATCACTTCCAGCCCGTTGCCATCGGCAAGCCGCAGATCGACCACCGCATATTTAGGCGGTGCGGCCTTGGAGCGGGCAATACCATCGCTGACCGTCTCGGCAGTGTCGACGGCAAACCCGCGCGTTTCCATTGCCCGGGCAAGCCGGCGCAGAAACGGGCCGTCATCATCGACGATCAGCAGGGATTTGTCGGGGCCGATCGGATCGATATCGTCCGCAGGTGCGCTAGTGGTTGGGGTCTGGTCTTCTGTCTTCATGTTTCCGGCCTTCCGGCAACTTCGTCGGCTTTGTTTCTTCTTCTTATCGCCGCTTCAACGTGAATGGTAAAGTCAACGGTTTCTTTTATCGTCCATAAGCGCGCGAGGCCAGATGATTGTGACCCGCGCCCCGGTTTTGCTGGAGCCGCGATTTTCGAAGGTAACGGTGGCGCCGGATCGCTCAAGCAATGTCTTGGCGATAAAAAGGCCAAGTCCCAGCCCGCCCGCCCGGGTGTCGTTGTGCCGTTCCGTCACATAGGGCTCGCCGATACGGGCAAGCACGTCATGGGCATAACCCGGCCCATCATCCTCGATGAGGACCGCGACATTCTGCGAATCATGCTCCACCGTCACCGTCACCTTCTCCCGCGCATAGTCCACGCCGTTTTCGATGAGGTTGCCCAGTCCATAGATGATGCCGGCGTTGCGGATGCCGACCGGCTCATCGGCCCGGTTGTTCTTTTCCACGAGTTCGAGGCGGATACCGAATTCCCGGTGTGGCGCCATCACCTCCTCGATCAGCGAAGACAGCGGCAGGCGGCGCATATGTTCCTCATTATCGGCGGAAAGCGATGTGAGACGGCGCAGAATATCGCGGCACCTTTCACTCTGGCTGCGCAGCAGCGCTATGTCTTCGCCATATTTTTCATCATTTCCGAGCTCGCGTTCCATTTCCTTGGCGACAACGCTGATGGTCGCAAGCGGCGTGCCGAGCTCATGCGCTGCGGCGGCTGCAAGCCCATCCAGCTGCGAGAGGTGTTTTTCCCGCTCCAGCACCAGTTCGGTTGCCGCCAGCGCGTCCGCCAGCTGATTGGCTTCATGCGAAACGCGATAGGCGTAAAAGGCCGCAAAGGATGTGGTGGCGATGATCGCGACCCAGGTACCGACATGCAGCAGAAGCTGGATCGGCAAAACCTCGCCGGGATACCAGGGAACCGGAAACGGCGAAAAGGCGATCGCAGTCGAGCAGATGACGGCGAAGGCAAGAAGAATAAGCGAATGCCGCAGCGGCTGCGATGCAAACGCGATGATGACCTGCACGCAGATCAGCGGCGCGAAAGGATTGGAAAGGCCGCCGGTAATATAGATCAGCGCCGTCAATTGCAGCAGGTCGAAGGCCAGCAGCAATGTCGCTTCCCAGGGTTCCAGGCGATAGGTGGAGGGAAAGCGGGCGGTGAGAAACAGATTGGCAAGCGCCAGCGCCGCGATCAGAAGACCGCAGGCCAGAAGCGGCAGGGGAAAGTTCAGCCCGAAAGCAACGAACAGGATCGTTGCCGTCTGTCCGGCAACCGCCAGCCATCGCAGCCAGACAATGGTCTGCAGCCTTATTCTGCGGCTGGCGCGGCCAAGCCTTGTGGTTTCGATCGGATGGCCAGCCACCTTCGTCTCCTTTACCCTATTCATTGTCGTCACGTTCCGCGCGGTTTCGCACGGCTGGTCGGCAGGGCCGATGCCGGATCCTCCGGCCATGGATGGCGCGGATAACGCCCGCGCATATCCGCCCGCACGTCCTTCCATGATCCCGCCCAGAAGCCGGGAAGATCGCGTGTGGTCTGTATCGGCCTGTGCGCCGGCGACGTCAATTCCAGCAGCAGCGGCAGGCGTCCCTGCGCGATGGCGGGGTGGGCCCTCAGCCCAAATAGCTCCTGCACCCGGATGGAGAGCGTCGGTTCGCTGGCATCGTAGCGAATGGGATGCCGCTGGCCCGTCGGCGCTTCGAAATGCGTCGGTGCCAGCCGGCCGAGGTCACGCGCCACCTCATGCGGCACCAGAGACAGAATTCCTTCGGAAAGACTGCCGGGCCGGATGTCCTGCAGGCTGCGCGCGCCGTGCTGGAAAGGAACGAACCAATCATCGAGCCGCGATAACAACGCCTCGTCGCTGACATCCGGCCATGGTTCACCGATGCTGGCGTTGAGAAAGCCGATCCTGTCGCGCAGCTGCAAGGTTTCTTTCGAGAAGGGAAGAATGCCGATGCCGAATTCCCGAACGCCATTGGCGAGCGCCTGTGCGGCCTGTTCGCCATCAGGACGGGGAAGTGGGGTTTCGTCGAGAATGATGGCACCAAGGCGTGTCGCCCGACGTGCGCGCGCCTGGCCGCTTGCCTTGTCGAAAAGCAACTGGTCCTGCTGAACGATAAGGTGCGGCATCCGCTCTTCTATATCGGCCCTGTCGACGCCTGCCGCCGCAAGGATGCGCGGCTGCGCCGCCCGTCCGGTAATATCGGCCACGACAAGCATTTTGCTCGCCGCAAGCCGCTCGGTCTCGGCAAGCTCCGCGCCCCGCCCGTTGGCCATCACATAACGGCCGCGGCCGCCGCGCTGAAGCGCGATCCTGTCCGGATAGGCGTGCAGCAGAAGCGGACCGGCCTCACTCGGCGCTTCGTCTGCCGCCGTTTTATCGCCGATCGCGTCGAACAGCCTTGATGCCAGCTTGCGCGCCGCCTGCGCCCTTTCGCTCCTGTCGGAAAGAAAGCGCCGCAGGCGTTCATCGAGATCGATGTCGTTTCCGCCCAGCCCCTGTTCCGTCAGCAGGACGGCCAGCATCGCTGCCTTCTTTCCCGCGCCTTCACCCGCAGCTGCGATCACCATGGCCGCCAGCCGTGGTGGTAGCGACAGGCCGCGCATCAGATGGCCGCGTTGTGTCAGCGCCCCGCTTTTGTCGAGAGCCCCGAGATTTTTAAGCAGCGCAACCGATTCCCTGAGTGCGGCTTCGGGAGGCCTATCCAGAAATGCAAGAGACGAGGGGTCGTGAACACCCCAATGGGCGAGATCGAGGGCGAGGCCGGCCAGATCACTCGCCAGAATCTGCGGTGGCGTAAAGGCGTTGAGTGCCGCGGTCTGCCCCTGATGCCATAAGCGAATAGCGACGCCGGGCTCCGTTCGCCCGGCGCGGCCGGCCCGCTGGTCGGCGGACGCCCGTGATACGCGCACGGTTTCAAGCCTCGTGATTCCCGTTGCTGGCTCAAAAACCGGCAATCGCTGCAAACCGCTGTCGATCACGACCCGCACACCGTCGATGGTAATGGAAGTTTCCGCTATGGATGTAGCAAGGACGATCTTGCGCCGCCCGGCTGGTGCCGGCTTGATCGCCGCATCCTGTTCCTTCTGGGAAAGATTGCCGTATAGCGGAATGATATCCGTATCGTCGGGGAAACGTCCCTCCAGCCGCGCGGCTGTTCGGGTGATTTCCGCCTGCCCCGGCAGGAAGGCCAGAATGGAGCCCGTTTCAGATGCATGGGCTTCCGTAATCGCCCTGGTGATCTTTTCGTCGATCGGGACGCCCTGCCATCGCTCTTCGTATCTGATGTCGATCGGAAATGTCCGGCCGAGGCTCTGAATCACCGGCGCATCATTCATCAGTGCGCTGATGCGCTCCACATCCAGGGTGGCGGACATGACGAGAATGCGCAGGTCATCGCGCAAACCGGCCTGCACGTCGAGCGCAAGCGCCAGACCGAAATCACCGTCGAGCGAGCGCTCATGAAATTCGTCGAAAATCACCGTGGAAATGCCGGCAAGTTCGGGATCGTCCAGAACCATTCGGGCAAAGACGCCTTCTGTCACCACCTCTATCCGGGTTTTTGAAGAGACGCGATTGTCGAGCCGCATGCGGTAGCCGACGGTTTCGCCTGTGCTCTCGTGCAGCAGATCGGCCATGCGTCCGGCCGCTGCCCGTGCGGCAAGCCGGCGTGGTTCAAGAAGAATGATCTTGCCGTCGCCCCGCCACACCTGCCCGAGAAGGTGAAGCGGAACCAGTGTCGTCTTGCCTGCCCCCGGCGGCGCCGAAAGAACCGCGCGCTTTGCCCCGGCCAATGCCCCGGCGATATCCGTCAGAACGGCGCTGACGGGAAGCTCGGGTAAGTCGGTCTTTATAGGGGCTGGTGTTCTGGTCATGCAAAGAGGCCTGCGGCATGGGTTGGTCTATGAGTGTCTTCCTACCGTTCTAAAGCACCGCCCTGCCGTTTGACAGCCGGCTGGAAGGGTTTCACAAAAGCTCATCCGGAAAGTTACGATCGCCTGAAAGCTGTTTCCCGTGAGGTCTGGGACAGGGAGATGCGTATATCGCGGCGAAGCCCGTGACGATTCCGT